>NZ_FQTR01000080.1 GCF_900128535.1 bacterium endosymbiont of Bathymodiolus sp. 5 South
TTGAAAGATCTTGTCAGGCTTGGAATGAAATACTAAGTGAGGATGGTTTTATTAAAAGTTTGTGTAGTAGAGAGTGGAGTTTTTTGGTTTAGTTGTTTTTTGAATTTGGTATTAGTTAATTTTTATAAATGGTATTAGGTTAATGCAGGAGTCTCAAAAATATGGTATCCATCTGCAGAATGCCTATATTGAGAGGTTTAATCGCACAGTAAGGCAGGAAGTGCCTGGATCTTCATTTGTTTGATTCAGTTGAGTCTGTATAAAATTTAACGACTCAGTGGTTATGGGTTTATAATAATAAACGACCATATTTTTCCCTAGGCGGAATATCGCCAAGAGCAAAGGTAGCGTAATAAAGACTGTAAGCAGTCAAACCTCTGTGGGTATTACACAAGCATTTTACTTTTGCAATGCGTGTTTATACTCTGTGGGAATAACTAACACGAAATCATTCAGTGCATTAGTCCAATCACTTAAGATGCGTTTAGCAATTTGTGAACCCGTTAGGTCGTAATGATTTTGAATGTAGTACTTTAGTTCATTTTCATAGGTTTCATTGAACGGGTCTAAATCTAGCATAGCACCAGTAGAGAGCATGCTATCAAAAGTCTTGTGTGGGTTATAAACAAAAGCAACGCCACCCGACATGCCAGCAGCAAAGTTACGACCAACTTCTCCTAAAATAATGGCTTTCCCGCCAGTCATGTATTCACAACCGTGATCACCAATACCTTCTACAACAGCCACTGCACCAGAGTTACGCACACAGAAACGCTCTGATACGCAACCTGATAAGTAGAGCTCTCCACCAGTAGCACCATAACCACAAACATTGCCTGCAATGATTTCTTCTTCAGCATTAAAGGTGGAATTTTTAGGTGGATAAACAATCACGCGACCACCTGATAAGCCCTTACCGACATAATCGTTGGCATCACCTTCGATTTCTAAGGTTACGCCTTGTGCTAAAAATGCACCGATCGATTGACCAGCAGAGCCTGTGAAATGAATATGGATTGAGTCATCCTCTAAGTTATTGCCACCACGAGCCTTGACGATATATGAAGAGAGCATTGCACCGACTGCACGGTCAATATTGGTAATTTTGGAATTAAATTTAACTTTATTGTTACCAGCGATAGCATCTTTTGATTGCTCAATTAAGGTGTTGTCAAGTTGGCTTGCCAACTCATGGTCTTGTGTTTTAGTTTGGTAAGTGCCCGTATTCTCATGTGGTTTTTGTGCGGGTGTGAGTAGTGCATCAAGATTAATAGAGCTTTGTTTCCAATGGTCAATGGCTTTATTCATCTCTAACATATCTGCTTGACCCACCATTTCGTTAATCGTTTTAAAGCCTAATTCGGCCATGATAAGGCGTAGTTCCTGTGCGACCATAAACAGGTAGTTCACCACATGTTCTGGCTTACCAGTAAATTTCTTACGCAGTTCTTTGTCTTGTGTGGCAATACCGACTGGACAGGTATTGAGGTGGCATTTACGCATCATAATACAGCCCATGGTGATAAGGGGTGCAGTAGAAAAACCAAATTCTTCAGCACCCAGCAACACACCAATGGCAACATCCCTTCCGGTTTTGAGTTGCCCATCTGTTTGAATGACCACGCGTGAACGAAGGTCATTCATGACCAGTGTTTGGTGTGTTTCAGCCAAGCCTAATTCCCATGGCAAACCTGCGTGTTTGATTGAGGTGAGTGGTGATGCGCCTGTGCCTCCATCATGACCAGCAATAACAATATGGTCAGATTTTGCCTTGGTTACACCGGCAGCAATGGTGCCAACGCCCACTTCAGCAACGAGTTTGACACTAATTCTTGCAGCTGGATTAGAGCGCTTAAGATCAAAGATGAGTTGTGATAAATCTTCAATAGAATAAATATCGTGGTGCGGTGGTGGTGAGATTAAACCCACACCAGGGGTTGAGTGTCTAATTTTAGCAATACCTGCATCAACTTTTGTGCCTGGTAATTCGCCACCTTCACCGGGTTTTGCTCCTTGCGAGACTTTGATTTGGATTTCATCGGCGTTGTTTAAATAATCAATAGTAACACCAAAACGACCAGAAGCCACTTGCTTGATTGCACTTCTGCGTGAATCACCATTGGCATCAGGCGTCCAGCGTTTGGCATCTTCGCCACCCTCTCCAGTGTTAGATTTTCCACCTAAGCGATTCATCGCAATGGCTAGGGATTCGTGTGACTCAGCAGAAATAGAGCCAAAGCTCATCGCGCCTGTGGCAAAGCGTTTAACAATTTCTTGAGCACTTTCAACAGCGTCAATGGCAATCGGATTGCCTTTTTTAAAGCTCATCAGTCCGCGTAGGGTTGAATTGCGAGTGCCCTGCTCATTGGCGTGTTTGGCAAATGCCCAATAAGCAGATTCGTCATTGTTGCGAGCAGCCAGTTGCAGATTGGCAATGGTTGCTGGATTCCACATATGAGTTTCGCCACCACTACGCCAATGATATTGACCTAAATTGTCTAATGTTTCGCTGTGGTAAGCAAGTTGATGGCGTTTCTCACCTTCACTTTGAAGAATATCAAAGCCAACGCCATCAATACGAGACGCTGTTTTAAAGAAGCATTTATCCATGACTGCTTGTGCCAAGCCAACAGCCTCAAAAATTTGTGCACCTTTGTAAGATTCTAAGGTGGAAATACCCATTTTTGCCATGACTTTAAGCATGCCTTTGCCAACGCCTTTGCGATAGGCTGCAACAATAGCATCATCACTCTTGATATCAATCATGTTGTCACGACGCGCTTGCCAAAGTGCTTCAAATGCTAAATATGGATTAATAGCGTCAGCACCAAAACCGGTCATTAAGCAGAAATGGTGCACTTCCCTTGCTTCACCTGTTTCAACAATAATACCAACTTGAGTGCGCTGTGAACAAGCCACAAGATGGCGGTGTAATGCACTTGATGCTAATAGACTAGAGATAGCAACACGATTTTCACCGATCCCACGATCAGATAAGATGATTAGGCTGTGTCCGTCTTGAATCGCTTGTGAGCCTTGCTTGCAAATATCATCAAGCAACTCGGCAGTGTGTTTGCCTGAATGAATAGCATAAGTAATATCAATGGTTTTTGATGTCCAGCCACGATGATTGCAATGTCTAAGTGCCGCTATTTCTTCGTTGGTAAGGATTGGGTGTTCTATCACTAGACGATGCACATTCTCGGCTTGATTGGTTAGAAAGTTGCCTTCAGGGCCGATAGAACAGCGCAGGGACATAACGATCTCTTCACGAATAGAGTCAATTGCTGGGTTGGTAACCTGAGCAAACAGTTGTTTGAAATAATCATAAATAATGCGAGATTGGCTAGACAAACAAGCCAAAGCTGAGTCATTGCCCATTGACCCAACGGGGTCACGCAATTCTGTGACTAGGGGTAATAGCATAAATTGCAGGGTTTCTGTGCTATAACCAAATGCTTTTAAGCGATGAATCAGCGTTTCAGGATAAAAGCCATGTGCCTCGTTTTCACAATGTAATTCTGACAAGTGAATGGTTTGCTCGTCTAACCAGTCTTGATAAGGGTTTTGTTTGGCAAAGTCTGATTTAATGCGTTCATCATCAAGTAATTCGCCCTTTTCAAAATCCACTAGAAACATTTTGCCCGGTCGCAATCTGCCTTTGGTTTTAATATTGTCATTTGCCACATCAACCACGCCAACTTCACTTGCCATAATGACGCGCTCATCATGGGTTAAGTAATAGCGAGAAGGACGCAAACCGTTGCGGTCAAGTACTGCACCGATATAACGACCATCGGTAAAGGCGATAGAGGCAGGCCCATCCCAAGGCTCCATCACATTGGAGAAATATTCATAGAAGGCTTTTTTCTCATCACTCATATTGGCATCATTTTGCCAGGCTTCTGGTACCATCATTAATACCGCTTCTTGCAAGGTGCGACCATTCATCATCAAAAACTCTAACACATTGTCAAAACTCCCTGAGTCAGAGACTTCGGTTTCAATGACTGGCAATGTTTTGGCCAAATCCTCTTTAAATAAATCGCTTTCCAGTACGCCCTCTCTGGCATGCATCCAATTGAAATTACCTTGACGGGTATTAATCTCTCCATTGTGTGACATATAGCGACAAGGTTGCGCCCTGTCCCAAGACGGGAAAGTATTGGTTGAAAAGCGAGAATGCACCATCGCCAAATAGGTTGAATATTTTGGGTCTGATAAATCCGTATAAAAGTTAAGCACTTGAGAGCCCATGAGCATGCCTTTATAAATAATGACAGTGGTGGACAGGCTACAAACATAAAACAACAGCGCCTGTGATAAAGAAGCGTCAGTACGGATATTATGCGAGACATGCTTTCTGATGACGAATAGTGCACGCTCAAAGTCAAGCGTGTCAATGTCATCCGCCTTGGCAATAATGAGTTGTTTAATAATTGGCTGAGAGGTTTTAGCAATATTACCTACATCTGCTTTATCGGTATCAATCGGTGTATCTCTCCAGCCAATCAGGGTTTGACCTTCATTGATAATGGACGCCTCCATTAGGCTCATGCAATGTATGCGCTGTTTGTCGTCTTGTGGCAAGAAAACATTACCCACGCTATAGGCGCCTTTTTCAACATCAACATTGAACAGTTTTTTGATTTCTTTGGCAAAAAATTCGTGTGGAATGTTGGTTAAGATACCTGCGCCATCACCCGTGTTTGCCTCGCAACCACAACCACCACGATGATCCATGCGGGTTAACATTTCTAAAGCATCTGTAGTAATTGCGTGTGATGACTTGCCTTTTATATGTGCAATAAAGCCAACACCGCAGTTTTCTTTTTCGTTATCTGGGTGGTAAAGACCGTGTGCTTTTGGTAGGTGTAATAAGGGCTCTTTCATTGTTGTGTCATAATCAAAAAAAATCGCCAAATTATAACCTAAAAGACATATGTTTAGTGTTTGAAATGCGGTATTTGATGTCAGGATTAGGGTAGAATATTTCCCTATATCTTGTTGAATTTATATCTTATGTTAGCCGTTATCTCACCTTCTAAAACCCAAGATTTTAATCCGAGCGA
Organism: bacterium endosymbiont of Bathymodiolus sp. 5 South; assembly: GCF_900128535.1. Taxonomy (GTDB): domain Bacteria; phylum Pseudomonadota; class Gammaproteobacteria; order PS1; family Pseudothioglobaceae; genus Thiodubiliella. The sequence goes on from NZ_FQTR01000080.1 coordinate 5,073, forward strand.
TGTTACTACCTTTACGCAAACACGCCAGATGAAACAATCTCAGACACTGATTGATATTTTAAAAGACAAAACCCAAGATGAAATATCGAGCCTAATGTCGATTAGTGAAAAATTATCTGCGCTAAATTTTGAGCGCTTTCAAACCTTCAAAACACCGCTAACACTTGCCAATGCTAAGCAAGCGCTATTTGCCTTTAAAGGCGATGTGTATAACGGTATTGATGCCCCCAGTTTGGATGCCCAAGATTTAAAATTTGCCCAAGCCTCTGTGCGACTACTTTCGGGCTTGTATGGGGTCATTCGACCACTGGATTTAATTGCACCTTATCGTTTGGAAATGGGGACTCGACTTGCCAATGATAAAGGTAAGAATTTATACGAATTTTGGGGAGATGATATATCACAAGTTTTGAATAAAGATGAATCCGAGGTGATTATCAATTTGGCTTCTAATGAGTATTTCAAAGGCATTGACAAACAAGCATTGAATGCCAAAATTATTAATATTGTGTTCAAGGAATTTAAAAATAACGCCTACAAAGTCATTGGTATTTATGCCAAGCGTGCACGAGGTTTGATGGTGCGCTATATGATTGACAATCGATTGGAAAACCCTGAATCACTCAAAGCGTTTGATGTTGAGGGTTATGGGTTTAACCCGTCCATGTCTGATGAATCAACATGGGTATTTACACGCAAGCAATAATTCCCAAACAGTCTTGCATGCTTTGCATAGAGCCTGCCAATTTTTGTGTGTGTCAGGAATGTGAAGCAGAGTTTTCTAATCAAGCAAACCGTTGTCAATCTTGTGCACATCCCGTTAATAGCAATAGCAACCTTGATTTTTGTGGACAATGTTTGAGCCATTCTCCTGCTTTTAATCGCGCCTATACTGTGTATGATTATCAAGATTTGGTGGCGCAGCTCATTAAGCTATTTAAATACAATAAGCAACTTTGTATTGGTAGTTATTTTGCCCATAAACTGGCCGATAAATATCAATCACTGCCAGATTATGATGCGATCATCCCCATGCCACTCAGCCCACAGCGTATCCGCGAACGCGGTTTTAACCAAGTATTAGAATTACTAAGTGTGATTAAGCGCAAACAGCAAGTGATGATTGATGTCCATAGCGTGCAACGCATTAAAGCGACAAAGCCCCTATCAAAGCTTGACCCTCAACAACGCAAATTAGAAATCAAAGGTGCATTTCAGGCTATCCCCATCAACTATCAGCGTATTCTATTGGTGGACGACATTATGACCACTGGCACAAGTCTCAACGAATTGGCAAGAACTGTTATCAAGGCAGGGGCAAACTCTTGTGATGTATTGACATTAGCCAGAACATCAAACTAAGCAATATTCCCATTATGAACAGGATAGCAGGTATGGAATTCAAATCAATTATTGGCAAGTTTTTGTTATAATGCCCAACATTAGGTTTGTTGATAGATTTTCAATAAGAACTCAACAAAAAATGCCTGATTTTTATTTTAATATAGTGAGACCTTTGCATAAATAGGGATGATTAGCAAAATCCAATTTTTGCCCAATTGGTGATTTCTTTAAACCTTGTCCTAGCAGGGCTAAGGCTGGGTTTAAAAAATCGCCAAGTGGGTGAAAAGTGGGTTTCTGATGATTGTTCCTATTTATGCAAAGGTCTCATAGTATATTAGGGTAATAATGCCTTATATTAATAGTTCACACGGCGCTTCGCACCGTTAGGAGTAATTATGGACGATAAGAGTAATTTTGAAAAAGCGTTTGACCGAAATATGTCTGGTGAGAAAAGAAATTTGCGTGTGTGGTTAATCAACCCACCATTAGAAAACCCATGGAGAACTCAAGGAGATTATCGACTTGAGCAAAAACGAGAAACAATAAGGTTTTGGATTACTATCACCGCATTAGCAATTTCAATAATAAGTGTTTCTCTAACAGCATTTATTGCTATATCTAAAATACAAGGAATTTAGTTATGAAAATAACAAAAAAATTGATTGCAGTATTGATTTTTACAGGAATATTATCTAGTTGTGCTACCACCCAAAGCACATTTAAACGACTTGAAAGTCAGTGGGTTGGAAAAGACTTTGATAGATTCGTATTAAGACATGGCTCTCCGTATAAACAATTTAATCTTAACAATGGTGATATTCTATACACTTGGAATTCTGGTACATCTTCAATAAACATTCCACAATCTGCAACTACAAACATATATGGGAATACTGCCTCCACACAATTTTACGGTGGTGGAAGTATAAAGATGTATTGTGAAATTCAATTTCAAGTAAATTCTAAAGGCTTTATTAAAAAACTTGCTATCTTGAAAGACACATTTGGGATGTGGGCTCCATCAAGATGTCATGAAACACTTGAATAGAGCTCCTAACAAATCATTCCACCTGACCGCTTACGCGTCAGGTGATTTCAAGCGTTCACACGGCGCTTCGCACCGTTATACATTCCTCTTTATTCATTTTGCTGTTTTTATCTTGGACTGTTTAAAAAGCGCTAACCCCTGCAATACCTTGCGCACCAAGTTCTAGCGTTTTGTCTAAATCTTTTATTCCCATGCCGCCTAAAAAATAAACAGGGATATTAAGTTTATCCACCACATTGGTAGCATTATCCCAACCGAGTGGGATGGTGTTTGGGTGAGTTTGCGTAGCTTGCACGGGGGAGACAACAATAAAGTCAGCACCTATGGCTTGTGCTTTAAGTGCCTCAGTGAGATTGTGTGTAGATACACCGAGTAACTTATCGGTATTAGGGTAGTGTCCCCTTATTTCTCTGTATGCACTTGTGCTTTTACCACCTAAATACTACCACCCAACTTTGAGCAAGCCTTGTTTGCTTCTATTGGTGTTGGCAATTAAAACCCCTTTGGGCGTTTTAATATTGTTGTGGCTAAGTAATATTTTAGCTTGATATTTGTGTATGTGCATTTTTACCTTTTTAATATGTTTGCTCTATGGTATTTTAAATATTCTTCTCTTTTGTCATCCATGACCAATTGAGAAATTATTCTGTTATCAGATATGTTTAGTTTTGAGTATGTCATTTTTGACAAAAATGGAGAAAGTATTGTTTTTTTATTATTTGTAAAAGACATAAAGCCTCTGTCAAATAAAAAATCAAATGTCGGTGTAAACATAAAGCTATTATGTGGATCTAATTGTTCTTGAGAGTTAGACTTTGCCCAAGGTTTTATATGGCTTGCTATTAATAATCTATCATCTGAAACTAATGTTATTGGGCAAATAGGGCATTGTTTCAGTAACTTCTCTCTGTATTTTCCTTGCCCTATCCTAGCATGTGATTGAGTAAATTTTTCTTTTAAATCTGTTACCCTTTCCAACGACTCTATTTCTTGTCGCACTTCATAAGGGTGCTGAATATCGCCAAAGTAGTCTGCAAAAAGTCTAAAGTAGTATTCAATATTGTTAGCGTTAGATAATTTAACTATTGAGATGTAAGTGATGTTTGGTAATGAAAGTTCTCTGATTAGATTATAGGCTGATTCATTTGATTTGATATAAACTCTAGGACCTTCAATTTGACTTTGTTCTTCAATTTTAAATTCTATTTTTTCAGGTAACGATTCAACTGTATTTTTTCTATCGTTCCATAAAGTCGGTAAACTACTTTTATTGATATAAGGCTGTTCAGGGTTAAGGTACTCAATTTTTGTTTCTTCTAAATACCTTATTAAATCTTTTTTTAATAAAAAACATTTTACAACAAAGCCTGCACTTCCAAAAAATTTCCTTGTCCAACATAGAGTTTTGCTTCACCGTTACCTAACCCAATTTTATTTGCTCTGACAACAAACGAATCAGCTATCGTTATTTTTTCTTTTGCGTCCTCTATCTGATATATTTCATTCAGTGAGACCTTTGCATAAATAGGAACAATCATCAGAAACCCACTTTTCACCCACTTGGCGATTTTTTAAACCCAGCCTTAGCCCTGCTAGGACAAGGTTTAAAGAAATCACCAATTGGGCAAAAATTGGATTTTGCTAATCAT
>NZ_FQTR01000081.1 GCF_900128535.1 bacterium endosymbiont of Bathymodiolus sp. 5 South
ATATGAATAATCATCAAAACGCCATTTTTCACCAACTTGACAATTTTATAAAACACAGCCATAGCTTTGCTATGACTATATTTCATAAAATCACCAAGTCGGCAAAACTTGTCATTTTGCTAATCATTCCTACTTATGCAAAAGTCTCGATTAATACATTTTGTTTTTCAGGACTTGGCTGGTTTATTTATGTAAAGCTAACTGTTCGAACCTAAAGATAAATCAAAATACACGCATAAACGCTTAATTACCCCAAGTATCTCTTAAAGCCACTGTTTTATTAAAGACCAAGCTATCACTCGCTTCACTGTCACGACAAAAATACCCTTCTCTCTCAAACTGGTAGGCTAATTCAGGCTTAGCGTCTTTCATGCTAGGTTCTACTATGCCGTAAGTTACCACTAAGGATTTTGGATTGAGTAATTGCTCAAAGTGGTCATTTTTCCCGGGGTTTTCAAGGGTGAATAAGCGATCATATAGTCTGAATTCTGCTTTAAGAGCAGTGCTGGCTTCAACGAAGTGAATCACACCTTTAACTTTTCTGCCGTCTGTGGGGTTTTTACCTAAAGTGTGCGCATCATAAGTCGCATACACAGTGGTCACATTGCCATCAAAATCAGTGTCAAATGAAGTAGCGTTAATCACATAAGCATTACGCAAGCGTACTTCTTTACCCACAGCCAAGCGTTTAAATTTTTTGTTCGGTGCGACTTCTTCAAAATCTGCCCTATCAATATACAACGCTTGAGAAAAGAAAATGTCACGCTTACCCTTATCTTCATTTTGCGGATGAATGGGTGCTTTGAGAGTTTCAACTTGTTTTTCAGGATAATTTTCAATAATAACTTTAATAGGGTCAATAACACCCATGGTGCGTGGTGCAACAATATTTAAATCATCACGCACAGCGTCTTCTAGAATTTTCATATCGGTCATACTGTCAACCTTAGAAATGCCAATACGCTCAACAAAATCACGAATACTAGCAGGTGTATAACCACGACGACGAAGCCCCGAGATGGTAGGTAATCGTGGGTCATTCCAACCCAACACCAATGCATCTTCTACCAATTGTTGTAATTTGCGTTTTGACATTACTGTGTATTCTAAATTCAGGCGTGAAAACTCATATTGATGCGGACGATTAGGTTTATTAAAATCCTCTAAATGCTCTAATATCCAATCATACAAACGACGATTGTCTTGAAATTCAAGCGTACAAAGCGAGTGTGTAACACCTTCAATCGCATCACTAATGCAGTGGGCAAAATCATACATTGGATAAATACGCCATTCGTTGCCTGTCTGATGGTGCTTTTCAAAACGAATACGATATAGTGCTGGGTCACGCAGACACATAAACGGACTTGCCATATTTATTTTGGCACGCAACACACACTCACCCTCTGAAAACTTGCCTTCTTTCATTTTGGCAAGCAATTCTAAATTTTGTGCAACTGATGTGTTACGATAAGGGCTATCTGTACCCGCCTGCTTAAGTGTGCCGCGATATTCACGCGTTTGTTCTGCATTTAAAAAGCAAACATATGCCAATTCTTTATTAATCAATTCAATGGCGTATTTATAAAACTTTGTAAAATAATTAGAACTGTATTGAATCTCGCCATCCCATTCAAAACCCAGCCACTTAACATCATTTTTAATAGATTCAATAAATTCCACATCTTCTTTAGCGGGGTTTGTATCATCAAAGCGCAGATTACACCTACCCTTATAGTCTTGTACTAAGCCAAAATTTAGGCAAATTGATTTGGCATGTCCAATATGCAAATAGCCATTTGGTTCAGGCGGAAAGCGTGTTTGAATTGTACTATGTAGACCAGAATCTAGGTCTTCGTTAATTTGATGACGAATAAAATTAATCGGTTTTTCCGTGGGATTATTGTCGCTCATTCTGGGATTAAATTACTATAAAGTTAAGGATTATACTAGGTATTTTCTGACATATATTGTAGTGCTTGATAGAGATATTCCACAGGAACGACTTTTAAACCCTTCATGGGTTTTTTAGGTGTGTTTGCCTTAGGAATAATGGCAATTTTAAAGCCGTGCTTTTGTGCCTCTGCCAAACGCTCACTGGCATTATAAACAGGTCGTACTTCCCCCGTTAAACCGACTTCACCAAAGGCAATCCAATCTTTAGGAATAACTTTGTCTCTTAGGCTCGACATAATAGTCAGCATCACCACCAAATCTGAGGCGGTTTCATTAACTTTAACACCACCCACAACATTCATAAACACATCTTGGTCAAAAGTTGCAATACCGCCATGTTTGTGCAATATAGCCAATTGCAAGGCAAGGCGATTTTGATCTAAACCCACACTAACACGCCTAGGATTACCAATGGATTGATCAACTAAGGCTTGAAGCTCAATCAGTAGTGGTCTGGTTGCCTCACGCACTACCATCACCATTGAACCTGGCAATGGTGTAGCTTGATTAGACAAAAATATTGCTGATGGATTCTCTACTTGCTTAAGTCCAGTCTCGCTCATTGCAAATACGCTAATTTCATTGACTGCGCCAAAACGATTTTTTACCGCACGAATGATACGATAACGCCCGCCTGCATCGCCTTCAAAATACAAAACACAATCCACCATATGCTCTAAGATTCTTGGCCCTGCAAGTGCACCGCCTTTGGTGACATGCCCAATCATGAGTAAAATGGTGTTGGTTTGTTTGGCGTATTGTGTGAGTTGTGCGGCACAATCTCGCACTTGTGTTACTGAGCCAGGTGCTGAAGTTGAGCCGTCTGTCACCATGGTTTGAATAGAGTCAATGACAATGACTTTTGGCTTAAGATCTTTGGCGAGTTTGATAATTTTTTCTAAATGTGTTTCGTTAAGCAGTAATACATCTTCTTTAATGTCTAAACGCACAGCACGCTCACTAACTTGTTGTGCAGACTCCTCACCACTAATATATAAGGCAGTGTGTTCTTTATTAATCGCTGCCATTGCTTGCAGAATAAGGGTGGATTTTCCGATGCCTGGGTCACCACCGATGAGTATCACAGAGCCATCCACTAAACCACCACCCAAAGTACGGTCAAGCTCGCTTAATCCCGTTGTTAATCTGGCTGTGTTTTCAGACTTAATGTCTGATAATTTTTGTACTTTTGACGGTGGCAGGTCTTGCAGGATTTCTGGTTTTGAGGCGTTGGCTCTGGAGACAACCATTTCTTCTAAGGTGTTCCAAGCCTGACATTCTAAGCACTGCCCTGCCCATTGAGGGTGCGTTGAACCACATTCTCTACAAACAAATTCTAGTTTAGTTTTTGCCATTATTCCAATACTTGGTAGATTTTTATTTCATCAGTTTGTCGATTTCTTTTCTAAAGGCTTCAATATCTTGAAATTGACGATACACCGAAGCAAAACGAATATAGGCCACTTCATCCAGTGCTTTTAACTCTGTCATTACCCATTCTCCGATTTTATTAGAAGACACCTCGTTTTCAGATTGTGTTCTCAGTTTATGCATAATATTGTGTACTGAGGTTTCAATTTGCGTGACATTAATGGGGCGTTTTTCTAAAGCCTTTAGTAGCCCATAACGCAATTTATTTTCATCAAAAGATTCATGAGAACCGTCTCTTTTAATCAGCCTTGGTAGGTTTAAATCAACGGTTTCTCGTGTTAAATAGCGCTCATTACAAGCACTGCATTCTCGTCTTCTGCGCACTTGTACACCATCAGCAACCAAACGAGTTTCTAGAACTTTGGTTTCATCAGATTGACAAAATGGACAACGCATTGATTGCTCTACTTGTAAACGGGGTGTTTGGCACAAAGTGCGGCCACTTTGGTTTTAATACTATCAATCACGGATTGATTATCAAGCTCATCACAAATATCACACATCATTGAGGCTAATTCTCTACACTCTTTTTCACCAAAACCACGCGTTGTTACCGCTGGTGTGCCAACACGAATACCACTGGTAATAAACGGGGATTGCGGGTCATTTGGTACAGCATTCATATTCACAGTAATGTGTGCATTACCCAAAGCAGCATCTACCGCTTTACCTGTTAGCCCTTGCTCGATAAAACTAACCAAGAACAGGTGGTCATCAGTGCCGCCCGAAACCACATCAAAACCTCGCTCAATAAAAATGCCTGCCATCGCTTGCGCATTGACTTTAACTTGCTTTTGATAGGTCTTGTAATCATCAGTCATTGCTTCTTTAAAACTTACTGCTTTAGCAGCAATAACATGCATGAGTGGGCCCCCTTGAATACCAGGGAAAATCGCAGAATTAAGCTTCTTCTCAATTTCTGCATTCGCCTTAGCCAAAATCAATCCTCCACGCGGGCCACGCAAAGTCTTGTGCGTTGTTGTGGTAGTAATATCAGCAATACCAACGGGTGATGGATATTCACCTGCTGCAATTAGTCCAGCCACATGCGCCATATCCACCATTAAATAAGCGCCAATACTATCAGCAATGTCTCTAAAACGCTGCCAATCTACCACACGGGAATATGCTGAGAAGCCTGCAATAATCATTTTAGGCTTGTGTTCTTTAGCAAGACACTCAACTTCATCATAATCAATTTCGCCTGTTTTAAGATTGAGTCCATACTGAATAGCGTTAAAGTTTTTGCCTGAGAATGAGGGTGCTGCACCGTGTGTCAAATGACCGCCATGCGCCAAACTCATGCCTAAAACTGTATCACCTGGTGTTAATAACGCTTGATAAACCGCTGCATTTGCTTGGCTACCAGAGTGCGGTTGCACATTAGCATAATCTGCACCAAATAACGCCTTAGCCCGATCAATCGCTAATTGCTCTACAACATCTACATGTTCACAGCCACCGTAATAACGCTTATTTGGATAACCTTCAGCGTATTTGTTAGTGAGTTGTGAGCCTTGTGCCTCCATGACTGCAGGTGAGGTGTAATTCTCACTGGCAATGAGTTCAATATGTGCTTCTTGACGCGCTTCTTCTTTTGCAATTGCATTTGCAATATCGCTGTCTACTTTAGCTAGGGTTTGGGATTTATCAAACATGGTTCTTCCTTGAGGTTGTTTAAAGTTAAACTTAGATTTTAACCACTAATCAAATTAAAATACACAAAAATGATACATTTTGGAAAAATATCCCAGCAGCAATTCTTAAATGAATATTGGCAGAAAAAACCCTTACTAATCAAGCAAGCTTTGCCCGATTTTATTTCACCGATTACCCCTGATGAATTAGCGGGTTTGGCGCTTGAAGAGGAGTTTGAATCGCGCTTAATCACAGGCGCTATACACGCTAAAAAATGGTCACTACGCAACGGCGTTTTTACACCGCAAGATTTTTCCAACTTACCAAAACAAGATTGGACGCTACTCGTACAAGGCGTTGATAGGCATATTGATGCAGTGCATAATCTCATCACAGAATTTGACTTTATACCGCGTTGGCGTTTTGATGATGTGATGATTTCCTATGCTACTACAGGCGGTAGTGTTGGTCCACACTTTGATTATTATGATGTATTTTTATTGCAAGGCACAGGTAGGCGTCGCTGGCATCTTAGCACGCAAGATTGCGAACTGGGTAATTACTTAGAGGATGCGCCACTCAGGATTATGCGTAAATTCAACGCCGAGCAGGTGTTTGATGTTGAACCAGGTGATGTGTTGTATATACCGCCTAAAGTAGCACATCATGGTGTCAGCTTGGATGATAACTGTACCACGCTGTCTTTTGGTTATCGTGCCTATAGTGCACAAGAGTTGTTTGAATTTATTGACAAACCTTGTCCCAAGCAGCTCAGCCAATCTTATTACCAAGATCCACAGTGGCAGCATACTGAGCAACCTGCATTGATTCCTGATAGCGCTATTCAACAGGTACAAACTTTGTTAGAGATTGACGGCGTATCTGTTGCTAAATTTGTAACAAAACTAGACACGATGGATGTGCAAAACTTGCAACTGTTTGAATACGATAATCAAGATGAAGGCTTTGACCCACATAGTAATTATCAACTCCACCCTGTGTGCAAAGCTGCCTACCTGCAAAAAAATAACGCCGTTCAGGTATTTATCAACGGCGAAGAAATTAAATTTAGCGATATTAATAATCAGGCGTTAATGGATTTTTGCAATACACGACAGGTTAATCCATTGCACCACCTAGAACTTGCCAAGCAACTGTTTGCACAATATCTTATACTTCCAATTTAGCGATGCCCGTCATATTTGTTTTTTTATCAGTCGTTGCTATTTGGTCAACCACCCCACTTGCAATTGTTTGGTCAACACTCGGCACTAGCCCTAGTTTTGGTGTTGCCTCAAGAATGCTGATTGGGCTTGGCGTTTGTTTATTACTGTTACTGATAAAAAGACAAAAACTCACATTAACACCGTTAAGCCTGCGGAACTATTTCTATGCCGGTTTAGGTATATTTGTCACCCTGAGTTTGGTTTATTACGCTTCTCAAAATCTAGCCTCTGGCATTATCTCTATTGTATTTGGCTTAACACCCATTATGACTGGTGTATTCGCACTGATACTGCTCAAAGATAAATTTTTTAGTGTCAATAAAATACTTGGTTTATTGTTAGGCTTGGGTGGATTGGTTGTTATTTTCTCTCATTCTTTGACGGAATCAAAAGACCTTATTCGTGGACTTTTAGCAATCACCTTGAGTATGGCTTTTCAGGCGTTTATATCCGTCAAGCTCAAGCAAATCAACACGCAGATTTCAGTATTAGAAACCACGACGGGCGCCCTACTATTTAGCACCCCTTGGTTTGTTGTTATCTGGTTTTTAAGTGAAGGCACGATCCCCACTATTACCATGAAAGCCGCACTCTCTATTGGCTATCTGTCCATATTTGGCTCAGTCATTGGGTTTATGTCTTATTATTATTTAATCAAACGCGCTAGCGTGAAGGTAGTCGGTATTGTGCCACTAATAACGCCTATTTTTGCTTTGCTGTTAGGTTCAGCACTTAACAATGAAACCCTTACGCTAACACAACTTGGTGGTATTGTACTTGTATTGATTGGTTTGGGATATTACGAATACGGCAAAAAAAACCTAAATAGAATTATTTCTTAATAAGTGCCAAAGACTCAAACTTTTCTAGGATAAGAACAAGGGATAAACCCTTATTTACCAAGCTTTTTGTCAATGACTTCTAATAATCGTTGCACCTTTGGAATGTGATCAAAATCTTGTAATAAGTTTTTAGCCTTGCTTAGTTGTACAGCGGGTTGCTTTAAAAAGATTACCCCCATAATTAAAGTATTCGCCACATCAATTGTATAAGCATCAGAGTTAGTTTTGGCTAAGGTTCTATAAATTTTCAAGGCTTCTTCATAAGCGCTTTGTGCTTTTGTGTGTGCGTTGTTGTTATAGTAAAGCACAGCAAGATTGTTGAGTGCCATTGCCACCTCAGATAAATAGGCATTAGGGTTGGTTTTGGCTAAGGTTCTGTAAATTTCCAAGGCTTCTTCGTAAGCGTTTTGTGCTTTTGTATGTGCGTTGTTGCTATAGTAAAGACTGCCAAGATTGTTGATTGCCATTGCCATCTCAGATAAATAAGCATCAGGGTTGGTTTTGGCTAAAGTTCTGCGGATTTCCAAGGCTTCTTCATAAGCGCTTTGTGCTTTTGTGTGTGCGTTGTTGCTATGGTAAAGCAGACCAAGACCGTTGAGTGTCATTGCCACCTCAGATAAATAAGCATCAGGGTTGGTTTTGGCTAAGGTTCTGTAAATTTCCAAGGCTCCTTCGTAAGCACTTTGTGCTTTTGTGTGTGCATTGTTGTCACTGTAAAGCAGACCAAGACTGTTGAGTGTCATTGCTATCTCAGATAAATAGGTATCAGGGTTGGTTTTGGCTAAGGTTCTGTAAATTTCCAAGGCTCCTTCGTAAGCACTTTGTGCTTTTGTGTGTGCGTTGTTGACACGGTAAACAATACCAAGACTGTTGAGTGTCATTGCCATCTCAGATAAATAAGCATCAGGGTTGGTTTTGGCTAAGGTTCTGTAAATTTCCAAGGCTTCTTCATAAGCGCTTTGTGCTTTTGTGTGTGCATTGTTGCTATAGTAAAGCAGACCAAGGCTGTTAAGTGCCATTGCCACCTCAGATAAATAGGCATTAGGGTTGGTTTTGGCTAAGGTTCTATAGATTTCCAAGGCTTCTTCATAAGCGCTTTGTGCTTTTTTATGTGCGCTATTGTCATTGTAAAGCAGACCAAGACTGTTGAGTGTCATTGCCACCTTGGATAAATAGGTATCAGGGTTGGTTTTGGCTAAGGTCTGATATTTACTAAGTGCCTCTTCGTATTTCTTAATTGCAGGTTTAAATTGGCGTTGCTGTTGTAAAGACCTAGCATCAGTGAATAACGCATCAGCACTATCGTCATAGTTAATCATTTTCTGATCACTGTTTTCTGCACTTTTATATTGAATACCTTGATCGGTTATAGCTGTAGTTACATTGTTGACTGTTTTGGATTGATATGCAGCACACCCATTTACAATAGTAATAATTATAGAAATAAAAATTTTTTTTAACATACCCATAAAATCATATCTTTTTTAATAATTGATTGATTATACAAGCGCACTTCTAAAATTTTGTTTAGAATCTGTTTATAGAGACCTTTGCATAAGTAGTCGCCCCTTAAAAACCACTCCAAACAAACCAACCCCCCATTTTTTCAACCATCTAAATCAACAAAACTGCTTTTTATCCAGTACCACAAAAAACCTTAGGCATTTTACAAAAAATAAACCCAGTTTTTGCCAAAACAAAAAAATAGTGGCTATTA
>NZ_FQTR01000082.1 GCF_900128535.1 bacterium endosymbiont of Bathymodiolus sp. 5 South
CCTTGTCCTAGCAGGGCTAAGGCTGGGTTTAAAAAATCGCCAAGTGGGTGAAAAGTGGGTTTCTGATGATTGTTCCTATTTATGCAAAGGTCTCAATATAATCCCTTAAATTCAAAAACCAAGTGCAACATCTTCTATGCAATGTTTTACACTTGCAAGTTGAATTCAAGACAGTATCTTATTCTCCACTACAAAAGAATTTACGCTAAAATACCCCTATAAATAAGGGTAACGTCCCCTTATTTTCCAAATTAGCCACAGCCTTATTTCGGTCGGTTTAAATTATTCGAGACTTTTGCATAACTCATAATTTTTCACCTTAATTTCAATTTTTAGATTTTTTCAAAAATATTTTCAAAATTACCTGTATTTCTTCATAAAGCCTAAAAAAAACTTATTTTCCCAGCTGCTTTCTTGCTTTATTTCTCTATTTTTAGTCCTTTTCCACCACTTAGATTTGAACAAAAAACAAAGCGATGCCTGAATTCTTACGCTTGCCTATGACCTATGATAGAGACTCTGAAATCATGCAACACGCTACCTTATCTAATCATTTAAAGTATTAATATTTACTTTGCTGATCTGTATGCGTCATGGCAAGGGGCTCTAATGAGAACGCCCATGGTTTAATCCGCCAATACTTGAAGAACTACTACCCTTTAGTCAACTTTCGGATAAATCGCACTAAGGTTCTTTGAGCGTCTTTAAATATTTTAATCCGTTAATTTTAAAAAACTTTAAGTTGGCATTGCCCTATATTTAATCGGATGTAGCGTTAGATGTAGGTGTAATGCCTCCAGGATCTGCACCCCACGCCGTGATTGAACCATCGGCTTTAACGGCGACAAAGGCAGTCCCATTTGAATAAATTTTGGTATAGCCATTACCATCGGGTGCACCTGTGCCTCCAGTATCCGAACCACCCCACGCCGTGATTGAGCCATCGGCTTTAAGGGCGGCAAAGGCACTCCAATTTGAATAAATCTTGGTATAGCCATTACCAGAGGGTGCACCTGTGCCTCCAGTATCCGAACCACCCCACGCCGTGATTGATCCATCGGCTTTAAGGGCGGCAAAGGCACCCCAAGTTGAATAAATCTTGGTATAGCCATTATCAGAGGGTGCGCCTGTGCCTCCATAATCCGAATCACCCCACGCCGTGATTGATCCATCGGCTTTAAGGGCGGCAAAGGCATACGCAGTTGAATAAATCTTGGTATAGCCATTATCAGAGGGTGCGCCTGTGCCTCCCTCATCCGAATCACCCCACGCCGTGATTGACCCATCGGCTTTAAGGGCGGCAAAGGCAACATAAGTTGAATAAATCTTGGTATAGCCATTATCAGAGGGTGCGCCTGTGCCTCCATACTTTGAATTACCCCATGCCTTGATTGATCCATCGGCTTTAAGGGTGGCAAAGGCCCACCCATTTGAATAAATCTTGGTATAGCCATTATCAGAGGGTGCGCCTGTGCCTCCCCGATCCGACTGACCCCACGCCGTGATTGATCCATCAGCTTTAAGGGCGGCAAAGGCAGTCGCAGTTGAATAAATCTTGGTATAGCCATTATCAGAGGGTGCGCTTGTGCCACCTGCCCAACTCGCGCCCCACGCCGTGATTGACCCATCGTCTTTAAGGGTGGCAAAGGCATAATTGTTAAGATAATTTAGCGCATTATGCAACCCACCAAAATCATTATAGGCACTAGAGTAATCCACCTCAGCAAAACGCCACTTTTCTACTGTTTTATCTACTGTTTTTTGCCAGTAATCTGCCAATAAAGCCGCTCGAGCAGGTAAAAATTGCTTGGTTAATGCTGGAGATAGATTGCCCTGCTCATCAACATGGACAAAAAACTTACTCGGTGGCCATTTAACATTCGGGGCAATTTCTGCACCATTACTGTTTTGATGGCAACCGCCACAACTCATTGCCTCAGCACGATTCATAATCATTTTTGCATTGTAACCTGACAAATTTAATGCTGCCAGTTTGTTGTTGATGATTGTTTTTAAGTTTGTGTTTTTGGCGTTAGCGGTATTGTCACTAGCACTAGAGTCTGATTGAAACTCATTGTATTGGTTGTCATTTTCCAAGCCAAAACCATTAATAATGTCGCTAGAACTAGGGTTAGTTGCACGCTTTTCAGGTGCTAATAAGTTATCAACATAGCCACTAAAATCACGAATGAAGTCAACCCTCAAATCCTTTAACGAATCTGAATCTAGGCTTCCTTCCTTAGCAAAAAGCTCGGCCAATGGGTTGGATTTAACGCTGTCGGCAACAAAAACAGCCTCTCCTTTGGTATTGATATCGGTTTTAAATTCTCTAAGCTGCCATGGACTGTTAATGAATGCGTTAGAACGCACTTGACCTGTGCCGTGAGTGTAGTGAGCGAAGTTAATGGCTGCAGGTAATTGCACGCCCTTGTGTTCTAAGCCTTGATAAAAGAATTTTTCTAGTTGTACTAGCGCATCTGTTTTGCTCATACTTCCTATTTCTTTCCAAAAATCTGCCACTGCAAAACAGCCTGCTTTGCCCTTCTTGAGTTCAGGATTGGGGTATTGAGCCTCAAAGATTAGAAAGAATCTACCGCCATTATTTTTATGGTAAATAACTCGGTACTCACCACAATGTTGACCACTGCTGGAACTGAGGTCAAAACGGTTGAATATTGCAGTTGGTGACATGTTGTCAACCAACCCTGAAAGAGAAGCCTCTTGTGCTCTTTTTTGTAAATCCATTTTTACAAAACCATTGGTTTTTGAATCAACATTGAGTGTTTTTAGTAAACTGTTTAGGAGTTGTGCGTTAGAGCTGTTTGTTGTTGCGTTGCTAGTATTGCGAATGTTTGTGAGTGTTTTGGCAAGTGAGAATTTTTTATCAAAATCATCGTTATCTACACTAGTAGCACCTCGGTTAAAGACTAAAGCGTTGTTATTGATGAGTGTGGATTGCTGTGAGAAAGCAGAAGAAGCACTAGAATTTACTGATGTTTTGCTTTGCAAGTAATCATCCATTAGGTTGCGCTCACCAGAGCGTCCGCCTGCAATGGCTGTGCTGATTGAGACAATAAGGGCTGTGCTTAATAGTAGAATGCGGGCAAAATTTGGGCTAAGAGATATTGGGTTCATGATTTTAAATTTAAAAGATAATTTTGTTAATTATAATGTTATTTCTAACTTATTGGTATCTTTATTAAATTTAACTTGCAGTTCACAATAGCCATTTTCATCATTGATTGTCTGCGATACATCATCGCTACAAACACATCCTGCTAACACTTCACGAAAAAATACACCTGTTTTTAATTGGATAATATCCTCAGACTCAGCGCTTGAAAGAATTGTAATCTCAACAGAGTCTTTGTCAATATTACCACTATGGCGGCAACACACAGAAAGTGGTAAGTTATCAAGCGTTAAGGTTTTAAGCGCTTGTTTGAATGTATCATTTTCAAATTTATCATATGCCTGTTGAAACAGCATTACGAAGATAAAATAAGATTGTGTGCCTTTGATGCCGCCCTAACAAAACTCTCAAATAATCGGTGCCCATCGCGTGGTGAGGAGGTAAACTCTGGGTGGAATTGGCAAGCCACAAACCAAGGGTGGTCAGAAATTTCTACCATTTCCACCAAAGAGTTATCAATTGAACGCCCGGAAATTTTTAACCCTGCATCTTCTATTTTGTCAATCAAGTTGTTGTTAACTTCATAACGATGACGATGACGCTCAGTAATCACTTCTTTGCCATAAATTTCTCTAGACTTTGAATTGCTAGTCAAAGCACACTCTTGACCACCTAAACGCATCGTTCCGCCCAAATCAGAATCTTTATCACGCGTTTGTGTATTGCCCTCTTCGTCTTGCCATTCAGTGATTAAACCGATCACTGGATATGGACTAGATGAGTCAAACTCAGTAGAGTTAGCGCCACCCATATTTGCCACATTACGCGCGTATTCAATCACTGCAACCTGCATACCAAGACAAATACCTAAATAAGGCACCTGGTTTTCTCGTGCATATTTAACCGCGGCAATCTTGCCTTCAACACCACGATTACCAAAACCACCTGGTACTAAAATCGCGCTCATTTCACTTAAACAGCCCACCCCTTTTTCTTCAATTTCTTCAGAATCAAAATAATGGATATTAACTTTAGTTTTGGTATGAATGCCTGCGTGCAATAAAGCCTCTGACAGCGACTTATAGGCTTCTGTTAGATTCATATATTTACCCACCATGGCAATATCAACAGCAGCCTCAGGTGAATAAAGTTTGTCAACCACGCTGTCCCACTCGCTCAAATCGGTTGGTTTGCAATCAATGGATAATTTTTTCACCACAATATCGTCCAAACCTTGTTCATACAGGGCTCTTGGGACTTTATAAATGGTATCAACATCAAGTGATGTAAAGACTGAATCTGACGCTACATTAGTAAACAAGGCAATCTTAGCACGCTCTTCTTCAGGCAGTTCGTGCTCGGAACGACAAATTAAAATATCAGGCTGAATACCGATACTACGCAATTCTTTTACAGAGTGCTGTGTTGGCTTGGTTTTTAATTCCCCTGCGACTTTAATATAAGGCAACAAGGTTAAATGCACGAACAAGGTATTTTCACGACCCAATTCAAGACTCATCTGTCTAATGGCCTCCATAAATGGCAACGACTCAATATCACCGACTGTGCCGCCAATCTCAACCAAGGCAACCTGCGCACCTTGTGCACCTGCTTGTGTCAATTCTTTGATTTCATTGGTAATGTGTGGCACAATCTGCACCGTTGCGCCCAAATAATCACCACGACGCTCACGCTCAATCACACGCTGATATACACGCCCTGCCGTAAAGTTGTTTTTCTTACCTAACTGTAAGCGTACAAATCTTTCATAATGACCCAAATCTAGGTCAGTTTCAGCGCCATCATTCGTGACAAAAACTTCACCGTGTTGGAATGGACTCATCGTACCTGGATCAACATTAATATAGGGATCCAACTTAAGCATGGTGACTTTAAGTCCGCGAGATTCTAAGAGTGTTGCCAAAGAAGCAGCAGCGATGCCCTTGCCTAAAGAAGACACCACACCGCCAGTAATAAAGATATATTTTGTTGCCATAAAAAGTGACAAAGTTGAAAGGCATATAATACCTAAAAAAACCCTCTATTTAAAGAAAACTTTACGCAAAACTAAACTTGTGGCAATATGCTAATTAGGTAAAATTCTTAAAATGGGTTACAAAAACTTTACCTCAAGACTGTTCTATTATCTAAAGCCTCATGTTGGCAAGCTTGTCTTCACTTCTTTGATGATGATATTTGCAACCGTATTAGAAGGCTCAATTCCTGAAATCACAGGACGCATTATTGATGACTTGTTTGTTGGTGAGCGCAACACACAAACTGCACTACTTTATGCGGGCATATTACTTGCTGTGATTACTGCCAGCTCTATATTTGCACTAACTTCTACTGCAACAAGTTCATGGGTGTCTAACAAAGTGATTATGGATTTGCGTGCAAATATGTTTGCCAAATTGCTAACATTACCCAAGGCGTATTTTGACCAACACCCTACTGGTGAAACCTTATCTAAACTCACTTACGATGTAGAACAAATCGCCAATGCTGCCTCTACTATTTGGCTAGAGTTTGTCAAGTCTTTTGTCTTTGTTATTATTCTCATTATTTACTTATTTTATAAAAGTTGGGCGCTTAGCCTCTCTCTGATTATCTTTCTACCACTAGTGTTCTTAGCAGTTAAGTTATCTTCTACGCGTATGCGCAATTCCAGTAGAAAAGTACGACAATATATGGGCAGTATGACACACTTGTTGAATGAAAATATTTCAGGAAGCTCATTAGTCAAAATCTACAATGCACAAAATCAAGAAAGCGATAAATTCTTTGCCTTGATTCAAACGATTCGCCAACAACGCTTTAAAGTAGATATGGCCAGTGCTTTTAACATGATCTTTGTTAATATTTTAATTGGCTTATCTTTGGCAAGTGTGGTGTATTTTTCTGCCACTTATTTAACAATGACTGCGGGTGAATTTTTGTCTTATTTCACCGCAATGGGCATGCTGGTCAAACCCGCCAAAAGTTTAATTAATATCAACAAACCACTACAAACAGCAATGACGGCTGGTGAAAGTGTGTTTGGACTGATAGACGAACCGCAGGAGCAAAATAGCGGCAAAAAACAGCTTAAAGATGTCAAAGGTGCGATTAAATTTAATCGTGTTTCTTTTGGCTACACCGACCAAAACAATGTAATAAATAATATTGATTTAGATATTAAAGCAGGTCAGACTATCGCCCTTGTTGGTTCTACCGGTAGCGGTAAAACCACTATTATTCAACTCTTGGCTAAATTCTATTCGCCAAAATCAGGCAGTATTACCATTGACGGTACCGATATTTGCGAATTTGAACTGGATTCATTACGCACGCAAATCGCCTTTGTTGACCAAAATGTACGCCTATTTAATGACAGCGTGAAAGGCAACATTGCACTGGGTCAAATACAAAATATGAGTGATGAGAAAATTGAAAATGCTGCCAAAATTGCAAATGCTTATGACTTTGTAGAGGCTTTAAGTGAAAAGTTTGATTCTCAAATCGGCGAAGATGGCACCAAACTCTCTGGTGGTCAACGCCAGCGTTTGGCTATCGCCAGAGCAATAGCCAAAGACAGTCCGATTTTGATTCTTGATGAAGCGACTTCTGCACTTGATTCTGCCACCGAGAAAAAAGTTCAAGCAGCCATAGATGAAATGCAAAAAAACCGCACTACTATTATTATTGCTCACCGTCTAAGCACCGTACAAAAAGCCGATAAAATTATAGTACTTCGTCAAGGTGAAGTCATTGAACAAGGCTCACACCAAGAATTACTCAGTGCAAATGGTGAATATGCCTCACTGTATAAACATCAGTTTAATTAATTCTTCTCAGTCCTTATCATTAATTTGTTTTTTTGACAACTATCATCTTATACTCAAGCATATCACGCATCGTATAACCAATACCTCCGATACCATAACCTGAATGTTTTCTACCCGAAAATGGCATCCAGTCCACTCTAAAAGTGGTGTAATCATTAATCATGACTGCACTGGCTGCTAATTTTTTAGCCACCTCCATTGCCCTTTGCGCATTATCACTAAATACTGCCGCTTGGAATGAAACATCCAAACTGTTTGCTTGTTCAATTGCCTCATCAAGTGTTTTGTAGCCATAAATACACACCACAGGCCCAAACACCTCTTGGGTAGATACTTTAGCGTCTTTGGGTGGGTTTAGCAGTACTGTTGGCTCATAACTCAGCGCATTAATACGCTTGCCGCCTGTTATCAACTGTGCACCTGATGCGATTGCTTCATCAACCCAAAGCTCAATTCTATCTGTCTCTTTTTCTGAGATGAGCGGACCTAAATCGCAGTCTTCGTTAATCGCATCGCCAACCACTTGCCCAGCGGCAACAGTGGCAATTTTCTGTGCCAAATCTTGCATGCGCTTTTCAGCTACATAGATGCGTTGCACCGAAACACAAACTTGCCCAGAATGATACATACTGGCTTTTACCACACCATTTACAAAACCTTCTTCATCTGTATATTCATCAAAAATCAGCGGCGCAACGCCACCGTGCTCTAAGGCACAACGCGTGCCTGGTGCAAGTTTTGATTTGAGGCTCCAGCCTACTTTAGCAGAGCCAATAAAGCTAAAAAATGCCACACGCGGGTCAGTGACTAATTTTTCTGCATTTTCATTATTCAGCAAAGCGACTTGCACCCAGCCTACTGGCAATCCTGCTTTTTGGATTAACACCGCTAAACGCAATGTGCACAGTGGCGTTAAACTGGCAGGCTTGATAATCACAGGGCAACCACTGGCAATGGCAGGAATAACTTGGTGTATTGCTAAATTCAGCGGGTGATTAAAGGCACTAACTGCCACTACCACGCCGATTGGCTCAAGTATCGTGTGTGCCTTATGCCCTGCTCCTGCGGATGTATAGTCCATTGGAATTTCTTCGCCTTTAATATTGCCCAATTCAATAATGGCAATACGAATACCGCTAATAGCACGGGTAACTTCCACTCTTGCATCACGAATGGGTTTGCCGCCCTCATTGGCAATTAAGCGTGAAAAATCTTCATGCTCAGCCCCCACCAAATCGGCTAATTTTTGCAACACCTCAATGCGTTGAACCTCTGGCAATCTCCCAGTTTTATGCAGTGCTTGCGCTGTGGACAACATCTGCTGTACTTGTGTGCTGTCGTGCATTTCCAGCTCAGCTAGCGTTTCACCCGTATAAGCCTGGGTAACGATTAATTTTTCCATTATGCCTCCTATGCGTTGCTTAGTTGTTTAGTGTCAGGTTTCACCACATTATTCCCTACTTTCAAAAACCACACTCCGAAACATATCAGGCTTTCTGATAAACAAATCAGGCTTCAAATTATACCAATACTCTAAAGCCTCATATTA
>NZ_FQTR01000083.1 GCF_900128535.1 bacterium endosymbiont of Bathymodiolus sp. 5 South
AAAAAAATGTTAACTAAATCCAGCCCAATATCCACCCAATCAAATCTTTTTCATTCAGAGCTCTTTTCTCAATTAGATGTCAAAGACCCTTTAATACAACTAGCCAACACTATTAATTGGACAGTCTTTGATGACGCCTTTGAGCAACATTACTCTCAAGACAATGGCAGACCCTCAAAACCCATCAGGCTGATGGTGGGTTTGCTTTTGCTTAAACAGCTAGAAAACCTCTCTGATGAGCGTGTTGTTTTGCAGTTTAAGCGCAACCCTTATTACCAATACTTCTGTGGCTACTCAAACTATATGCCAGGTATGCCTTGTAATGCCACCGAGTTGGTACACTTTAGAAAGCGCATCGGTATTAAAGGTTTTAACCTTATCTTTAAAATCAGTGTCGCCTTGCATGGTAAACAAGCCCAAAAGTCTAGCGTATTGATTGACACCACCGCATCAGAAAAAAACATCACCTGCCCCACCGATGCCAAACTTGCCATTAAAATCATCAATCGCCTTCATGGCATTAAAGCGCAGAACCTATGTTAGGGCTGCCGTTGTCTTTGGGTGATATTTGGTGCTTTTGATAACCCAGATGACTCGACAATTCCTCTTCTCTGGCAGTTTGAATAACCTCTCATAAGATATTTTTAAACTCATCTGTAATGTTGTCAAGCGAGGTAAATTCCCTTGATTTTATTTGTCTTTTTAGTTCTGTTTGGTTGATTAAACTCATTTGTGTTTCTCCTTGTATTTTTAATGCATTTGATTTTATAGGTCAAATGCTTTTTAAGGATTTACACAGTTTGATTTACGCCCTCCGAGTAATTTATAACTGCCACCAACATATCCATAAATACCAATATACATAGTGCCATGAATGGCGGCAACACAAGATTCAAACTTTTTATAATCAGTGTAAGGTCTGTATTCAAAGCTAGAAACTGTTGGTTTTTTACTTCCAATTGTTGTTATACAGCCGATCTTGTCTTTGCATCTCTTCTTCATATGCTTGCTGTCTATTATTAGCATTAACAATTTCTTCTTCTATCACTTGCCTTATTAAAGGGGAGTTTATTCTTTCTCGGCTGATATGTTTACTAATTAAATTACTATTTTTTCTATTGTAATTAAATTCAAACATTGCTATAAAAAACTCTCTAGCTTGTTCTGCGTCTGTGCCTGGGGCCTCTTGTGCCCAACGCAGAACTGCTTCTTTGTCTCTGGCATCACCCGTGGTTGCTAATAAAAGACCGCTAACTTGTCTTTGTATTCTTGATCTTTCATCATTTTTTTTGAAACTGCCTAGGTGATGCTTTAACTTGTCTTTTATTTGCGGATTATTGTGTCCCCTAGTAAAGTTTTTTACTGATTGATTGAGTATTTTTATTTTAATAGGGTCGGTAACACTTAAAAATTCATCAAAGAATAAATCAAGCGAACTGTCTTCGCCAATATAAGCCAGTGAATCTGCTGTAGCGTGATAGAGCATTATATTTTGTAGCCCTTGCCAGTTTTTTTCCATAACCTTGGCGACATGATGATTGGGTTTGCCATACACCCATTTTTGGTTTGCAAATCTGCGGATTGCTCCTCTGGCTGCGCGTTCTACGCTAGAAAAACCATATTTATGACCAGATTCCAACAGACCATCATCAATCAGTTTGTATAATAATTCTGCTGATTCTTTGGTGGCAGCGGAGCCTAATATTGAAATAATGAGTTTTTTTGGGCCAGATGGTGTGTCGTGTAGAAATAAATCATAAATATCACTATAAAAAATATTATCACCAGCTGGAAGGCTTCTTAGTATGTCTGCAATTCTTTTTTCAAAATTATTATAAGATGAGTCACCATTTTTAAGATTATTTAGCCAAAGTTTCCAATTTTCTAAATTAGTCAATTTTGGATTATAGTGACTATAGTAATCGTTTTGTTTGATTTTTTTTAAAGATTTGTTTTTGTTATTACTGACAATATTCTTTAGATTGCTGTTATCTTTAATAATAGCATCGTTCCCAATATTATTGGTTTTAACCAATGCATTAGAATCCTCCTGTGTCAATAAATAAATACCCACACCTAACACTGTTAAGATTGCCGTTGTTGCCATCATAATTTTTGTATTTTTTTGCATAATTACCAACCTAATTTATTGTAAATCTCGTGCAATACTTCTGTTAAATGTTTTGTTTGTCCTGTCTCTTTAGCGTGCCTTATACCAGAGTAATAATAACTATTAACATCTCTACCAATGCCATTAAACATTTGATTACTACTTGGTACAATGCCGTCACCCTTTAACGGGTCAAAACTTTGTCCATTTAAGATAAATCTTTCTGCCCTGTCTGATAACTGATCCAAAAACCAACCTTGAGATGGCAGGGGATTATAAAACGGACTGACGTCACCAAATGTTTTATTGTGGTAAATTAATTGAACATGGGTTTTGTTATAATCATTAAGGTTATTGATGTTATTTTTTAGAGTGGTTATATCAGTAGAATCCTCAGACAGGAGTCCGATGCTCGGTACTCTGATGTCTAAATCACTGTCTATCACATAAACTGCTTCCCAATCATCCTCACAATCACCATTATCGTTTTTATGAGTGCTTTCTGGCAAACAATTTTGTTGCAAATAGTCATAAATTCGACCAAATGGCGTGCCTTTGTGTGGTGTGCCTGTGGTTATCATTGATAAAACGCTATTTTTATTTTCATAACCACCTTGCATAAATGACCTGGCAGCCAAACCACCACGACTATGACCGAGTAAAACGATTTCAGTGTGATTACCCAAATATTGTTTGATGGTAGTAATAGCGTTATTTACCTCTTGGCCAAGTTGAGAGAAGCTTGAGTAATCGCCTTGACAGCCAATATCTACATCACATGAAATGTTATCCAAACCTTTTAGTCCATATCTATCATAACCACCAAAATTAAGTGCAAAACAGCTTACACCTCTGTTATTAGCATTTTCTATGCTACCACTTAATGGCAATGTAGTGCATTTATCATTGAATTCTTTGTCTTTTAATGCATTCCAAGTTGAAGCATCACTGTTCAACCCATGTAATAATAACACTGCTTTTGGTGGTGATTCTTTGGCGAGTAATTTATAATTACCACCAACATATCCATAAATACCAATATACATAGTGCCATGAATGGCGGCAACACAAGATTCAAACTTTTTATAATCAATGTAAGGTCTGCAATCATAGTCATTTATTTCTGGTTTGGCATTTTGTTTGATGTATAAATCAACATCGCCTGACAAACTTAATAAACGGAAAATAACTTTTGCATTGGTTGTGGCGTCTAGTTTGTAATATTTCCACTGCCCTTTAGTTACGAAGTCATTTTTTTCTTGATTTAGCGTTAATTGCTGAATAATATCTTTTTCAATAGTGGCAGTAATTTTATAACTACCAGGGTGATGAGCATACACACTAATATATGCAACACCTGGTCGATCAAATTCAAATGTGCAAGTTTCTAAACTTGTGCCACGATTATAAGGCCTGCACTCAAAACTAGAAATTGTTGGTTTTTGGCCTTTATTGGCGTATAAATCAAGATCAGCAGTTAAATTGGTTAATTCAACTGTTACTTTTGCATTTTTTGCAACACTTATTTTGTAAAAATGCCATTCTCTACGCGCTAATGAGTCGGACTCTGGTACACCAGAGGTTAAAGTTTTTAAAGGTTTTACAGGTTTTTTTGTTGTGATATTAATCACAACTTTGCTGGATCCTCCAGCATTATAAGCAGTAATTGTATAATTAGTGGTATTTGCTACGGTTGGTATGCCACTGATAGTGCCGTTACTAGTATTAAAACTAAGTCCACTGGGCAAAGATGGCGATATTGAATAATGAGTAACACTGCCACCTGTATTATTTGGGTGCCAGCTTATCGTTGAGCCTAAATTAGTAACAAGGTTTTTAGGGGTTGAGTTTGATATATTAGGAGCAACCACTTTTGGCGCATCAATGCAGAAATCTGAATATTTAGCAGGTGCTGGATAACTCCAGTGAAGCCAGGGAGATTTTGGACCATCCTTACAATTAAATTGGCAATGATAATATTTACCGCCTATAGTACCTGAACCAGCACCAGGACCTGTATGTTCGCCAGGGTAATAATTACCTGTAACCTTACATGACAATCTACTAACAGATGGGGCTCGATCTTCAGGACATCTGCTTGCTGGCATTGGAGGTAACCCAGGCCATCCATAATAATTCCGACTGCCTAGGTCTATATTGCCATTATCGCAAGTTCTGTGACAGTAGTTAATAGTATTGCAATAAACACTAGATGCATTGGCATATGATACAAAATAAAAACTGATAATAAGTGTTAATAATTTCAATGTTTTCAATGTTTTTCTCCAGTCTTAAAAATATCATAAAGCGTAATAAATACAACGCCTAATGCTTGAATTTAGCTGATTCGTTAGCGATTCAGTTAGGCTTTTAAACTAAAATGTGTAAACATCTCTGTTACAAATCAGGCACAATCTTTCAATTAGTCCTTACATAGAATTACTCTGTTCAACAGTCTTTAATGAATAGGATTATAAACTGATTTATTGCTTGTGAATTTATTTAATTTCGTATTAGCAGGGTCCGTTTCTTATTAACGGACTCAATAGCTAAAAAGACGGTCTTAAAAATAGAACTATAGTGAGCCACTGCATTAAACATAAATATTGACTAAAAGCCAACTTTTGCCCCTACCCCTCAAGGGGTGCCATAAGGGGCATCCATCTGTAAATTTTTATAAAACCTGTATTAACCGTACTAGGACTGGTTTTATAAAAAATTACAACTAAATGAGACCTTTGCATAAATAGGAATAATCATCAGAAATCCACTTTTCACCCACTTGGCGATTTTTTAAACCCAGCCTTAGCCCTGCTAGGACAAGGTTTAAAGAAATCACCAATTGGGCAAAAATTGGATTTTGCTAATCATCCCTATTTATGCAAAGGTCTCTAAGGCTATCTTTGTGTCCAAGATTGCTAGACCATTACAGGTTGTGTTTTGATTCTAAAATTTACAAAAAATTAATTTTTTTTTAAAATCCCGCTATCCCTTTTGTGGCAAAACATTTAACCATTTCACTGTATTTTTGATAAAAAATTAACTTGCAAAAAGTAGCAAAACACACTATATTTAGTTGCAATTTAATTTCAAAACACTATATCTAGTGTTTTATCGAAAAAAGGAAAAATGAAAAAAGACATTCAAGTTACCAAGCGAAATGGCAAAAAAGAAGCGATTGATATGGAGAAAATTCATCGTGTTGTTGATTGGGCCGCTCAAGGGTTAATCGGGGTCAGTGTTTCTCAAGTTGAGATTAATGCAACTTTGGCATTTTTTGATGGCATTAAGACCGAGGACATTCATGAAACCATCATCAAATCAGCCGCTGACCTGATTTCTACACAGACGCCTGATTATCAATATTTAGCAGCGCGTTTGGCTATTTTTCATTTGCGTAAAAAATCGTTTAAATCTTTTACACCGCCACCCTTGTTTGAGCATGTGCGTAAATTTACAGCACTAGGTATTTACGATAAAGATATCTTAGACAAATACAGCAAACAAGAAATTGAAGAACTGGATGCTTATACCGAGCATGAACGAGATATGAAATTCTCTTATGCAGCAGTCAAGCAGCTTGAGGGTAAATATTTGGTGCAAAACCGTACCAATGGCGAGATTTACGAGTCACCACAGCAATTGTATATGTTGGTTGGTCTATGTTTGTTCCAAGAATACGAGCCCAAAGTGCGACTCGATATTGTTAAGCGTTTTTATGATGCAGTTTCTAATTTTAAAATATCTTTGCCCACACCCATTATGGCAGGCGTTCGCACGCCAACCCGTCAATTCTCTTCTTGTGTATTGATTGAGGCAGATGATGATTTAGATTCAATCAGTGCAGCAGCAGGGGCGATTGTTAAGTATGTTTCTCAGCGAGCTGGTATTGGTGTAAATGCGGGTAAGATTCGTGCATTAGGTAGCCCTATTCGTGGTGGTGAGGCCATGCACACGGGCTGTATTCCTTTTTACAAACATTTTCATACAGCCGTTAAGTCTTGCTCTCAAGGGGGGGTGCGTGGGGGTGCAGCCACCCTATTCTATCCATTTTGGCATCTTGAAGTGAAAGAGTTGTTAGTGCTTAAAAACAATACTGGTACCGAGGAAAACCGAGTGCGTCATTTGGATTATGGTGTGCAATTCAACGGCTTGATGTATCAGCGCTTTATTGAAGATGGGGATATTACCTTGTTCTCACCGCATGAAGTACCTGGCCTATATGAGGCATTCTTTGCAGACCAAGATGAGTTTAGGCGCCTATATGAACGCTACGAACAAGACAGCTCTATTATTAAGAAAACACTCAAAGCACGCGAACTGTTTGCATCCTTTATGCAAGAGCGTGCAAATACAGGGCGCATTTACGTACAAAATGTTGACCATTGTAATACGCACGGTGCTTTTGACCCAAGTCTTGCGCCTATTCGTCAATCTAACCTCTGTATGGAGATTACCTTACCTACCAAACCTCTTTATTCTGTTCAGGACCCTGAAGGCGAAGTGGCGCTTTGCACGCTCTCAGCAGTAAATTTGGGTGCCTTAGAGTCCATTGACGAGCTTGAAGAGATTACTGAGATTATTGTTAGAGCGCTAGATTCTTTATTAGATTATCAAGACTACCCTATTAAAGCAGCAAAAATCGCCAGTATGAATCGCCGTACACTGGGCATTGGTGTGACTAATTTGGCTTATTATTTGGCTAAAAATGGTGCTAAATACTCTGATGGTTCGGGTAATGACTTGGTTCACCAAGCTTTTGAAGCCTTGCAATACTACGCACTCAAAGCCTCTAACAAACTCGCCAAAGAAAAAGGCAGCTGTCCATTGTTTAATGAAACACAATATGCAAAAGGCATACTGCCAATTGACACCTTTAAAAAAGAGATTAATGATTTTTGTCATACCGCCTTGACCCTGGATTGGGATGGGCTGCGCAAAAATATCAAAAAAGATGGTTTAAGAAACTCAACCCTAACGGCATTAATGCCCTGTGAAAGCTCATCACAAATCTCAAACTCTACCAACGGCATTGAGCCACCACGCGCCTTTGTTACCACCAAGCAATCAAAAGATGGCTTGTTAAAGCAAGTCGTACCCGAGTATGAAAAACTCAAAAATCAATACGAATTGCTATGGGACATTAAAGACAATGAGGGTTATTTGCAGTTATGCGCCATCATGCAAAAGTTTGTTGACCAAGCCATCTCAGCCAACACACATTACGACCCTTCGCTGTTTAAAGGCAATAAGGTACCGATGAAGTTGTTCTTAATGGACTTGTTAAAAACTTATAAATACGGCGTTAAAACACTTTACTATCACACAACCCGCGATGGTAGCGGCGAAGAAGGCGTAGCTGAAAAAGAAGACGATAATGCTTGTGCAGATGGCGTATGCAAATTGTAAGAGGTCATCATGTCTAAAAAATATACAACTGTCGCTATTGCTTATGATTTTGATGGCACGCTTGCCAAGGGTAATATCCAAGAAAACTCTTTTATTCCTGAGTTAGGTATGGATAAGGAGGCGTTTTGGAAAGAGGTCAAAAAAATAACAAAAGACAATGAAATGGATGAAATTTTATCCTATATGTTTTTATTAATTAAGAAAGCCAAAGAAAAAGAGATAAGTTGTAAAAAAGAGAGCTTTAAGAAACATGGAAAAACTGTTGAATACTTTTCAGGCGTTGAGCAATATTTTACAAACATTAACGAATACGCAAAAAACAAAAGCATTAAACTGGAGCATTATATTATCTCCTCAGGCACCAAAGAAATGATTGAAGGCACTTCCATTGCCAAGGAGTTTGAGGCCATTTTTGCCTCATCCTTTAAATATAATGTTGATGGTGTTGCACAGTGGCCAGCATTGGCCATTAATTACACCACCAAAACCCAATATTTATTTCGCATTAACAAGGGCATCAAAAATGCTTGGGATAATTCCAGCATTAATGAATACACACCACCAAAAGAACGCCCTATTTTGTTTGAAAATATGATTTATATTGGCGATGGTGCAACCGATGTTCCAGCGATGAAAATGCTCAATTACCAAGGTGGCACTTCAATTGGCGTATATCCGCCTAACACCAAAGGAGCAAAAACAAAAGCACAAGAATTGCTACAAAACAACAGGGCAAACTATATTGCCAAAGCCGATTATTCTAATGGCTCAGAAATAGACCAAATCGTTAAAAGCATCCTAGATCAAATCTCCTTAAAAGCCAGCGTTAAACAATATACAGAGTAACTATTATGAAATTCAACCAGCAACTAGAACAATTATTAAAAACCCTGAGTCAATTCACCGATGCAGAAGGGGAATTACTCAAGCAAAATGTTAAACACAGTGCCGAAAAATTTGACCCTGAA
>NZ_FQTR01000084.1 GCF_900128535.1 bacterium endosymbiont of Bathymodiolus sp. 5 South
CATCAAAACGCCATTTTTCACCAACTTGACAATTTTATAAAACACAGCCATAGCTTTGCTATGACTATATTTCATAAAATCACCAAGTTGGCAAAACTTGTCATTTTGCTAATCATCCCTACTTATGCAAAAGTCTCATAATGTTTTAAAAATTACATAAATAAAAAAAATATGAAAAACAAAAATATCGTTATTGCACTTCTAATGTTTTCTAGTTTAATGGCGTGCACGCCAAAAGAAACGCACAATATTGTTAAAGAAACCCATGTTAATGCGTATCAGCAACCTTATTCTGGAAAGCGAGTAGATGTTATTATTGGCTCTTTTGAGAATAATTCTGATTATATGCGTGGCTTATTTACGGCTGGTTCTGATAAATTAGGCAATCAAGCCAATACCATTCTAAAAACACATTTGCAGCAAAGCAATCGTTTCAATGTGATGGATCGTCAAAACATGAAAAGCAATATGCAAGAAGCAAAGTTTATGGGTGCAAAACAAAATATTAAGGGTGCTCATTATGTTGTCACCGGCAGCGTAACAGAATTTGGTAGGAAAGTAACAGGAAGTAGAATGCTGGGCGGTATCTTGGGTTCAAGCAAACAACAAACCGCCTATTCAAAGGTGTCACTCAATATTGTTGATGTGCTCACTTCTCAAGTGGTTTATTCTGTGCAAGGTGCAGGAGAATACACTTTATCCCATGAAGAGTTACTTGGCTTTGGTGGTAGTTCAGGCTACGATGCAACTTTAAATGGCAAAGTGCTTAACTTGTCTATTATGGAAGCCATTAACAATATGACTAGGGATATGCAGAATAATGTGTGGAAAATTGAGAAGTAATAATGGTTAAAGTTTCTTTATTAGTATCGTTAGTCAGTGTACTTTTGTTAAGCGGTTGTGGTAATAATCACTTGTATTATTGGGGGCAATACGAAAATATTGTGCGACAATCTTATGTAGCACCTGATGAAGTAGATACAGCCACTCAAATTTCTGAACTTGAGATTGATTTAAGAAAAGCCAAAGATTCGGGCAAGAAAGTCGCTCCTGGCTTTTATGCACATCTAGGTATGATGTATGCCAAGCAAGGAAACACAGTTAAGTCTGAGGCAATGCTTTTACAAGAAAAGGCGTTATTTCCAGAGTCAAGCGTACTGATTGACGGCATGCTTGAGCGTGCCAAGAAAAATCAAGGAATACAATGAAAAAAATATTAAAATTGGGTTTTCTAATTGCCTTTTTATCTATTTTTATTGTCGGATGCAATAAACATGAAGTAAAGCCTTATGATTACACGGCATTTAAAAAAAGCAAGCCTAGGTCAATTGTTGTTATACCGCCAAAAAACAATTCCATTGAGGTTAATGCATCTTATATTTACCTGTCTACACTAACAAAACCATTGGCTGAAAAAGGCTATTATGTCTTGCCTGTTGCAGTTATTGATCAATTTTTAAAAGAAAATGGCTTGCCAACACCTGCTGAAATGAATGGCATTCCGCTGGAAAAAATTAGAGAGCACACAGGGGCTGATGCAGTGTTATATGTTGAGATTGAAGAGTTTGGGCAAAAATATTTAGTCCTTTCTTCTGTTGCTATTGTAAGGGCAAAGCTTAAATTGGTTGACACAAAGACAGGTGAGCTGCTTTGGGAGTCTGGTGCTTTTGCAAGATTAGATTCTAATAATTCTAATAATTCTGGTGGCATTCTTGCCAGTATAATTAGTGCTGCATTAACTCAAGTTATAGAAGATCGAACACCTGAAGCATCAGGTATGGCAAATTATTTTGCAATCCATGCAGAAAAAACAGGACTGCTTGATGGTCCTTATAAAACCCCTAAAAAGGTCTCTAAGTAAAACAAGTAAAGATTATAAAATTTCTATTATTTTGATAATAGGTATAATGCATTCATTTTATTATTTTCAAATTTTGGTTTTATGAGTAAAAAGTTTAATGTTTGTGTTGTGGGTGCAACCGGTGCGGTGGGCGAGACGATTCTTTCTATTTTAGATGAGCGAGATTTCCCGATTAATAATTTATACCCATTAGCGAGTGCCAATTCAGCAGGTAAGAGAGTATTTTGTCAGGGAAAAAGTTGGACAGTGCAGGACTTAGATACCTTTGATTTCTCTCAGGCGCAAGTGGGTTTATTCTCAGCAGGTGGTAGCATTTCTGAAAAATATGCACCGATTGCAGCGCAGGCGGGTTGTATAGTGATTGATAATACGGCACATTTTCGTCGTGATAAGGACATCCCTTTGGTAGTGCCTGAGGTTAATCCACATGCGATTGCAGAGTACACGCAGCGTAATATTATTGCCAATCCAAATTGTTCCACCATTCAAATGTTGGTGGCACTCAAGCCAATTTATGATGCGGTGGGTATTGAGCGTATTAATGTGGCAACTTATCAGGCAGTATCAGGCTCTGGCAAAGAGGCAATTAGTGAGTTAATTGAGCAAACCACTAAACTGTTAAGCGGTAATACCGAGGTTGATGTTAAAGTGTATCCAAAGCAGATTGCATTTAATGTGGTGCCACATATTGATGTGTTTCAAGACAATGGTTATACCAAAGAAGAGATGAAAATGGTGTGGGAGACGCAAAAGATTTTCGAAGACGATAATATTTTGGTCAATCCAACAGCAGTGCGTGTGCCAGTAATTTATGGGCATTCTGAGGCGATTAATATTGAAACCAAGACCAAAATTACTGCCGCTGAAGCGACTGAAATTTTATCTAAAGCGAGTGGTGTTACAGTGATGGATAAGCGTGAAGATGGTGGTTATGCAACGCCGTTTGTTGAGGCAACTAATCACGATGATACTTTTGTGAGTCGTATTCGTGAAGATATTTCTTGTGAAAAAGGACTTAATCTTTGGGTGGTTTCTGATAATATTCGTAAAGGCGCAGCATTGAACAGTATTCAAATTGCTGAAATTTTAATTAAAGAATACTTGTAAATAATTTATGTCAAAGCAAAGACTACCCACTAAAAGCTTTATTGTTGCCATTCTCTTGGCGATATTTCTAGGTCCAATTGGCTTATTTTATGCCACTGTTGTTGGCGCTTTGGTTATGCTGGTTATAACTGTAATTATTGGTTTTGTAACTTTTGGATTTGGGTTATTTATTCCTTATGTGATTTGTGTTATTTGGGCGATTATTGCAGTTAACAGCTATAATAAAGATATTTTTAATATTGTTAACCAAGGTTAAAAAATAAAACCATGATAAAAGTAGCTAGAAAAACCAATGAAACTGATATTCAAGTCGGATTAAATTTATATGGCACAGGTCAAGCAAAGATTGATACTGGCGTACCATTTTTAGACCATATGTTGGACCAAATTGCACGCCATGGTTTGATGGATTTAACCATTAAATGTGATGGTGATACGCAGATTGATGACCATCACAGCGTTGAAGATATTGGTATTACGCTGGGTCAGGCATTCGCAAAAGCAGCAGGTGATAAGGCAGGCTTTACTCGTTATGGGCACGCTTATGTGCCCTTAGATGAGGCATTGTCACGCGTGGTGTTAGACTTATCAGGCCGCCCAGGTTTAGAACTTAATGTGAGTTTTACCCGCGCGATGATTGGCACTTTTGATGTGGATTTAATTTCAGAGTTTTTCCAAGGCTTCGTTAATCACGCCTTAATTACTTTGCATATTGATAATTTACGCGGAGTCAATGCTCACCACCAAGCGGAAACGATTTTTAAGGCATTTGGTAGAGCATTAAGAATGGCAGTTACATTAGATGAGCGCCAAGCAGGCGTTATTCCATCGACCAAAGGCACATTGTAAAATAAATGCCCCAGAGTATTGCAATTATTGATTATGGTATGGGTAATGTTCGTAGCGTGCAAAAGGCATTAGAACATGTGGCGCCGAATGACAAAATCTTTCTTACCGATAATGTAGATTTAATTAATGATGCAGACCGAATTGTGTTTCCAGGACAGGGCGCAATCGGTGCGTGTATGCAAAAGTTAAATGAGCACCAATTAGTTGATGTGATTAAACAAGCCGCAGATAAAAAACCTTTTTTAGGTATTTGTTTAGGTTTGCAATTGTTATTTGACCATTCACAAGAAAATGGTGGCACTCAAGGGTTGTCTATTCTTGCGGGTGATGTTGTGCATTTTGCAAAAAGTGAATTGCACGCACAGAGTACAAGTTTTGTAGAAATGGAAAAAACACCGACTAACTCAACTTTGAAAATCCCACATATGGGCTGGAATACCGTTAAGCAAACGCAGGAGCATCCACTTTGGCATAATATTGAAGATAATGCGCGTTTTTATAGTGTACATAGTTATTATGTTAAGCAAGATGATGCATCCGTGGTTGTTGGGTCAAGTGATTATGGTATTGACTTTACTTGTGCGGTTGCCAAAGATAATCTATTTGCGGTGCAATTCCACCCTGAAAAATCTCAGCACGATGGTTTACAATTACTTAAAAATTTTGTTAATTGGGATATTTGAGATTGTCTAATTCAATGAGTAAGCGTGTTTTATCATGATGTGCAACATCTAACCAAGAACGATTCTCTAGCGCACCAACTAAAGCGTACAAAAAACACAAATGTGGTTCTTTCATTCTAATATAAGCTTCTAGCGCACCAATCTTTTCCAAATCTTTTTTCGTATATACCCCAATAGCATTTAATTGCTGTTCGCTGGCAGCCCCTAGACCTTTTAGTTGTGAAATCTCACCCATGCAATACATTATAGCAATTCATGACATTGGCGTGGTAGCCACCACCAAAGATATTCAAATGATTTAAGTAATGGTACAGCATATATAGGGGTTTACGCTTATCAAAGCCTGCATCAAATGGATAAGTATCATGATAACTCTGATAGAACGCAGCAGAAAATCCACCAAACATAAAGGTTAGGGCAAAATCAATCTCTCGATGCCCATAATAACTAGCACTGTCAATAAAATAAGGGTGATTTTTTCCACTTATGATATTACCCGACCATAAATCGCCATGTAACAATGCAGGCTTAATGTTGTCATCAAGCAAGTCAGGCAAAACAGTTTTTAGTGCTAACAATTGCCGATATTCATTTTGATTAATTAATCCATTTTGTTTGGCTAATTCAATTTGATGTAATAAGCGATATTGCCAATAAAATTCTGACCAGTTGCTGATGTTTTGATTAACCCCATTTGGTTGTGGTGTTTGTCCAATTTTATTATCAAACTCAAAGCCAAAATATTGTGCAGTATTTTGATGTAGTTTGGCAAGTTCAACCCCCATTTTCGTTTGTACTTTTGGGTTATGTGCGATGTCAATCCACTGAAGTATTAAGCAATATTCACAACTACCTAAGACTTTTGGCGTATGAATGCTTTGCCCTAGTAAAGCTAATTCCTTGCCTTCAGAGATGAGTTGTTGACTGGCTTTTGTTTGTGCTTTAATAAAGACTTTTTCACCATTGTCTAATATTATTTGATAAGCTTCAAACAAGCCTGTGCTGATCGATTGTTTGTGGGTTACTTGTTGCCTTAAGTGTTTTTCAATGTGCGATTCAACGAACATTACTGATTAATTAGATTGTGCTTGCAAGCAACGAATATAAGCCTGATGGTCCATGGGCGTGTTGTTTTTCTGTGAGGAAAAAATCATTTCAGCGATGCAATCCATCATTTTGTGCTCTGCTTCGTGCGGGTCTTTAACCTTGTTTAATATTTTTTGATAATATTTTTGAATACCTAAGGGTTGATTAATCGATAATTGTTCTTTAAGTGACAAATGTAGATTGATGTGTAAAAAGGGATTAACTTCGCCTTGTTCTGGAAAATAATCCAATTCTACATTGTTAATAAGTGCGTGGTATTCAGGATGCATTTCAATCACTTGCGTGAGTTGAGTTTCTAAGGGGTTAAGCCCCTCTTTATTTAAGAATTTTTGCCAAGCATTGGCAAGGAATTGGCGCTGCTGTGTTCTATCTTGAGTGTAAAGCACTTATAAATTTTTCTCTTCGTATTCGCACAGGTCAAGCAAAATACAATCAACGCATAATGGCGAACGCGCTTTACAAGTATAGCGACCATGCAAAATCATCAAGTGATGTGCTGGTACACGATACTCATCAGGAATAAATTTGACTAATTTTTTCTCTACTTCTAATACCGTTTTACCACTGGCAATTGCCGTGCGATTAGCAACACGATAAATATGTGTATCAACCGCAATTGTTGGGTGTCCGAATGCTGTGTTGAGGACTACATTGGCAGTTTTGCGACCGACACCGGGTAATGCCTCTAATTCTTTGCGTGTTTCAGGTACATTAGAGTCGTACTTATCAATCAAAATCTTACAAGCTTGAACGATATGCTTTGCCTTTGAGTTGAATAGGCCAATTGTTCTGATAGTGTCTCTAACAACATCTTCACCTAATTCGTAAATCGCCTCAGGCGTATTAGCAAGGGGGAATAGTTCGTCAGTGACTTTGTTGACACTTTTGTCAGTCGCTTGAGCGGACAAAGTCACTGCTACTAATAATTCAAAAGGAGTTGAATAATTTAATTCTGTTGTTGGCTCAGGTATCTTTTTTAATAACCTGCTAAATATTTCACTGCGTGTTTCGGCGTTCATTTTTCGTACTCCTCCTAACTCAGCGCAACATTATACCTGAGTATCAGATTAATAGCAAAATGACGCTACAAGGGTTGTTATGAGTGATTATCTAACTTTTAAAAAAACGATTCTGCATACTTTTCCAGTTGTTGCCAAAGGTTTTCTTTATCGGGATGAATTTGGCGCATAGCATTGACGCGTTTAGAATACTCGTCAATTGATAGGTAACCATTTTCCCCTGCTTGCATGCGACTTTGTACAACTTCAAACCAGTCTTCTTGCTCATCTTGGGTTAAGGATTCAGGGTAATTTCTAGCTTTAAAATGCATCAGTAGTTGGCTGAGTTTTGTATCTTTAAATTGCGGATGAAAATTCTTTAATCCTTCTACATTAAGTGTTTGAATTTGTTCACTGATACGCCTATCAGCATT
This sequence comes from bacterium endosymbiont of Bathymodiolus sp. 5 South, assembly GCF_900128535.1. Classification (GTDB taxonomy): domain Bacteria; phylum Pseudomonadota; class Gammaproteobacteria; order PS1; family Pseudothioglobaceae; genus Thiodubiliella. Next base: position 7,040 of record NZ_FQTR01000084.1, read on the forward strand.
ATCCATAAAGCCATCATACAGCGACTGGTCAACATCAGGCGTTGGTGCTCGTTCTTGGTCATTGCGATATAAATCTTGTGCTACTTTGGCAATTTTATTTTGATTATTTTTAATAAATTCTAATCGCTGTAGACAAGCATTCATATCAATTTGTAATTGCTCAACAATTTTTGGCTCAAGTTTATAAACATTTGGTATAAACATTGGACTTTTATTGAAAATCAAATCTTTAATTTGCAATCTTTCTACCCCTTCTGGTAGTTCTGCTTGTTTGGTAAACATGAGGTTTTTTAATTCATCAATATCAAGTTCTAATAAGAGTGAGGGGTCTTGGTCCAGGTTAAAGACAATAGCACGGTCGTTATATTCTGGATGGTAGGCTAATACAGTACATAGGCGTGTGCAAGAGAGTATGGCAGGGTACATACCCGAGGTGTGCAACATTGGCTCAAAAGGTTTTATTTTACGCTCAACTGTTCTCTTCTCTCTTAGGCTAAAGGCATAATCAAATAACTGTGGTTGTGTCTGCTTAATAATTTTTGCAATGGCAATTGTGGCACGCACATCTGCTAGGGCATCGTGTGCATCATTATGCTTAATACCATTAGCAGGCGCAAGTTGGTCAAGTTTGAATATAGGCTTGCCTTCTTCATTATGTACCCATTTTAGGCTCAAATCTCTTTTTAGCGCATAACACAGACGCACCACATCTAAAATATCCCAACGGGTATTGCCATTTTTCCAATGCCAAGCATAGGGGTCAATAAAATTACGATACAAAGTATGGCGTGTAAATTCATCATCAAAACGAATAGAGTTATAACCTACTATACAAGTATTTGGCGTGGTAAATTCAGCATTGATTTTTTGAATAAATTGGTGTTCTATTAAGCCTTTTTCTTCGCAAAGTTGTGGGCTAATATTGGTTACTGCGCAGGCCTCAGGTGACGGCATACAATCGTTAGTTGGCTTGCAGTAAAACATTTGTTCATCTAAAATGTTAAGAGCTTCATCTGTGCGAATACCTGCAAATTGTGAAATTCTATCTGTCTTTGGATTGATACCAAAAGTCTCAAAATCATACCAATAAAATGTTTTCATTATTTATAAGCCTCTGCTGGTAATATTAGGTTTTATTTTACAAGGCTTATTTGACTGTTAGAAAATAATATTATTTTTAAAGAGGCCTTTGTATAAATAGGAACAATCATCAGAAACCCACTTTTCACCCACTTGGCGATTTTTTAAACCCAGCCTTAGCCCTGCTAGGACAAGGTTTAAAGAAATCACCA
>NZ_FQTR01000085.1 GCF_900128535.1 bacterium endosymbiont of Bathymodiolus sp. 5 South
AATAAACAGTTGGGAAAATAAGGTTTTTTTGGACTTTATGAAAAAATACAGATAGTTTTGAAAATATTTTTGAAAAAAATCTAAAAATTGAAATTAAAGTGAAAAATTATGAGTTATGCAAAAGTCTCGATGATTGTATCATTGCCTCCCTTAATGTTAAGTTCTTTTTGGAACCTAACTAAAGCGCACGGTCGTTAATATAGACCGTAAAGACCTTTATAATACCTACTATGAAAATTGCTGTATTAATGGATGATATTGCTAATATCAATCCAAAAAAAGATTCTTCATTGGCTATGATGCTGGAGGCTATGCGTCGCAAGTGGGAGGTTTATACCTTGGATACAACCGACCTATTCGCAGATAAAGAGGGTGTTTATGCGCATGCTTCACCAACCACTGTAGCTGATAATCCTGAACACTGGTTTGAAAAACAACCCAGCCAAATAATGATATTAAGTGCATTTGATGTTATTTTGATGCGCAAAGACCCGCCGTTTGATATGAATTATATCTACGCCACTTATTTTTTAGAACAGGCAGAAAAACAAGGAGTGTTGGTTGTCAACAAAGCACAATCCTTGCGTGATGCTAATGAAAAATTATTTGCGCTGAATTTTCCACACTGTATACCCAAGACCTTAGTAAGTAGCAATCAAACACAAATTAAAACTTTTATTGCGACCCAACAAACTGTCGTAGTCAAGCCACTAGATGGCATGGGTGGGCGCGATATTTTCAAATTTGAAACAGGTGATAGCGAGATAGACGTCACATTAGAGCGTTTGACAAATAACAGTAGGCGTCCAATTATGGTGCAAGAATTTTTGCCTGAAATCCTCAAAGGTGACAAACGCATTTTATTAATTAATGGCAAACCGATTGATTATGCCTTAGCACGCATCCCTGCAAAAGGTAATTTTAAAGGTAATTTAGCTGCAGGTGCTTTGGGCGTTGGGCAGCCTTTAAGTAAACGCGACTATTGGCTGTGCGAACAAATAGCACCTACCTTACAAGCTAAGGGCTTAATGTTTGTCGGATTAGATGTGATCGGTAACACCATCACTGAGATTAATGTTACCAGTCCGACCTGCATTCGTGAATTAGACATGCAATTTAATTTAAATATTGCGGGTGTGTTATTTGATGCAATTGAGCAAAAAATTAAACCTCGGAAATAACCTCAAAATCATTCAAACTACCCGTAACAGCAAAACCAATAACTTTGCTTGTGTTTTGTGCCTTTTTGGGCTTGCAAGCAATTTGATTGGTGTTAAAGCCCCGTTTGCTACACCATTTTTCAAAACCAACAACACCTGACAACTCTTCGCCTGTGGGCTCAATAAAAAAAATCTTGGCAATAATCTGTTGAGTTTTTTCTTCAAGCTGATAATTTATAACTGCTATATCTTCATTAATTGCAGTGTAAAAAGTTTTTAGTGCAACCCCTATTTTTTTAATTTTGCTTGATTCAATCAGCGCTTTTAAATGACAATGAGCCATTTGTCGATTAATGTCAAAATGTGCATCTATATCAACGGACCTTACCGCGTCAGAATTTTTGATATAGTCTAGTATACGATGACGCGTATTAGACTTGTTGCCCTTGTTATTCATTATACAAATAGTATACAGTGCACTGTATACTGTTATTTCTACCAAGACAAAACTTAACTACTCGCTAACAAATATCTTGTTAATGCAACACCCAGACCTGCGGCCAATAATGATAACAATATATTGAATAAAATATTGATACTGGCTTGTCCATAATGCCCAAGACTCATCATCTCTACCGATTCCCAAGACAAAGTTGACATTGTGGTTAATGAGCCTGTTAAACCAATCAACAACATTAATCGGTATGCCTCATTAAGCGCTGCTTTTTCCAATATGACAACTGCCAAAATGCCTGCGACAAATGAACCAATAACATTGGCACTGAGCGTCCCATAGGGGAGGGCATTGCCAAAGGTTGCATTTATAAATTGCGTTAAATAATAGCGTATACTTGCGCCAATAGTCGCACCCAGTCCAATTGCCAAAACTGTTGGAAAAAAAGTCATTATTTACCCCTTAATTGTTTTAATTTTTCACTAATTTTAATCTCTAAACCACGCTGCGTTGGTGCGTAATAACTTTGTTCACCCAATGCTTCAGGGAAATAGGTTTGCCCTTTTGCCACAGCGTCTTGTTCATTATGTGCATAGCGATAACCTTCACCATAACCTAAGTCATTCATCAACCCAGTAGGGGCATTGCACAAATGCTTCGGCACAGGCAAATCTCCCGTTTCTTTTGCTACACTCATCGCTTGATTAAAGGCTTTATAAACTGCATTTGACTTAGGTGCAACGGCACAATACACCGCCGCTTGTGCAATGGCTCGATTGCCTTCTTTCTCGCCTACTCGCTCAAACACCTGCCAAGCATTTAGCGTGATTTCTAACGCCCTAGGGTCGGCATTACCAATGTCCTCTGAGGCGATGGCTAATAGCCGCCTAGCAATAGTTTTTGCATCGCAACCTGCCACCAACATTCTTGCCATCCAATACAATGCACCATCAGGCGAGGAGCCACGCACTGATTTGTGAAAGGCGGAAAGTTGTTGATAAAAAATATCCCCACCCTTATCAAAAACAGGGATTTTTTCTTGCAACAACTGCCCCACTGAATCCATATCTAGTGTGTCCAACTTAGCCAATGCAATTTGCTCAATAATATTAATCAATCGTCTAGCATCGCCACCACTAGCATTGATAACACTGTCTTGCGTGGGTTTATCTAGGGTTGTTAAATTTTCGTGCGTCAAGGCTCGTTGCAAAATTTGCGCCAACTCATCTGCCTTTAATGGCTCAAGCACATAAACACTCAGGCGAGAGAGCAAAGCAGAATTCAGTTCAAATGACGGATTTTCAGTGGTCGCGCCAATCAATGTAATGAGCCCTGATTCAATGTGTGGCAAGAATGCGTCTTGTTGCGCCTTATTAAAACGGTGAATTTCATCAACAAATAAAACGGTTTGCTGTCCGATATTTTGAAATTTTTTAGCATTTTCTACGACAATCCGCAACTCTTTAATGCCGTCTAATACGGCACTAAGCTGGGCGAAATGTCCATCAATTTGTTTACAAATAATACGCGCTAAAGTGGTCTTACCTGTGCCTGACGGCCCCCACAAAATCATTGAATGTAACTGTTTATTGTCAATCGCCTGCTTCAATGGGTGCCTATCACGCAATAGATGTGACTGCCCAAAGAACTCATCTAATATTTGTGGCCTTAAACTCTCAGCCAAAGGTTTTGATAAAGATTTCATAAGTTAATTTTTATCACTTTAAAATGTGCCTGTTGGTTTAAAATCAAGATGACCGATAGACCCCGTTGTTTTGCTAAAACTGTAGCTCTTTGGCTGCCCATTGCCATCATCGCTGTAGCGTAGGCATCTGCCACCATTGTTTGTGGATGGATGACGCTCACTGATGCCAAATCACTATTAGCAGGCAGTCCAGTGTGTGGATTAAGAATGTGCATATAACGCTTGCCTTGCCAGATAAAATAATGACGATAATTACCAGAAGTGGCAATTGCTTGATTTTTTAGCGTAATGGCAATTGGCGCTGCCTTGTGCGGATGTTCCACACCCACCGTCCACGCTTTTCCCTTATTACTGCCACCGCTTCGTACTTCGCCACCGATTTCTACCAAATAGTTTGTTGTATTGAACAGTTTGGCGATTTCATCTACGCCATAACCTTTGGCAATGGCTGATAGATCAATATAGATATCTCTAGTTTTTTTAACCCTCTTATTAGCGCCATCTCTGAGTGTTAAATAAGCCATTGAGCTGTTTGCAAGTGCTTGTTGCACTTGAAGTTGAGTGGGTCTTTGTGTGGTTTTATTAGCGCCAAAACCCCACGCATCAACTAAATGCCCAATGCCGGGGTCAAAATAACCCTGCGTTTGTTGATAGATTTCTTTGGCTGTTTTTAAAACATAAAACAACTCGTTAGAAACTTTAATCCACTCATTGACTGGCTGTTGATTAACAACAGATAATTCAGATTGAGTATCCCAAGTGGAAAAGATTTGATTGATTTGTATAAGCCTGTCATCAATTTTTTGTTGAGAGGCCGCATCATCGCCAATCGTTTTTACCGTATAAGTGGTGCCCATAGTTGAGCCAGTAAAAGTGTTGATTTTTTCACTCGCGCCACAAGCACTAAGCACTAAGACGATGCTAATAAGGTATAATTTTGCTATGCTTCGATCCATATTTCTCTTTATCTTCACAATTTCAGCAGGTTTAAGTCATTTAAGCCTTGCTGAGACAGATGATACCCTTCGCACCGATATCGCGCAAAACTTTGAAGCGTTCTTGGCAGATATTCGCATCAAAGCAATAAAGCAAGGTATCTCAGAAACAACACTAGAGCGTGCTTTTGACGGATTAACCCTCAACCCAAAAGTCATTCAATACGACCGCAATCAAGCAGAATTCACCTTGAACTTTTGGCGTTATATGAATTCAAGAGTGAGTAATAATCGCTTAGAAAAGGGTAAAGCTAAACTTAAAGAAATTCGCCCCCTGTTAGTGCACATTTATAAAAAATATGGCGTGCAGCCTTCAATCTTAGTAGCTTTTTGGGGGCTGGAAACCAACTACGGCAAACATGTAGGGAAAATGGCGCTTGTACGTTCATTGGCAACATTGAGCTTTGATTTGCGTAGACGCGAGTTCTTTACTAAGGAATTATTAATTTTATTCAAACTGATTGATCAAGAAAAACTACCACACAACGCACAAGGCTCTTGGGCAGGTGCAATGGGCGATACACAATTTATGCCCAGCAATGTTGCTGCTTATGGTGTGGATGCAGACAAAAATGGCAAATTAGACCTCTGGGACAGTGAGGAAGATATTTTTTATTCAAGTGCTAATTTTCTCAAGCGTATTGGTTGGCATAGAGGCGAGCTTTGGGGTCGTGAGGTAACAGTTCCTGAGGATTTTGATTTTTCATTGGCAGGCTTAAAAATCAAAAAAAGCATTAAGGAGTGGGTGTCTTTAGGGGTTAAACACGCAGATGACAAAAAAAATGCTCACCCATCGCCTAAAGCGTCATTGATTTTACCAATGGGACATAAAGGCCCTGCTTTTTTGGTTTATAGAAACTTCCGTGCCATCCTCAGGTGGAATCGTTCAATTCTCTACGCCTTATCTGTTGGTCATCTGTCTGACCGCCTTAATGGACAACCTATGCTTATTGCTGAGTCTACTGATGAGCCATCGCTCAGTCGTGATGATGTATTTACTATTCAAACCACGCTCAATGAATTGGGTTTTGATGCTGGCAAACCTGATGGGTTTTCAGGTCCAAAAACTCGCAATGCAACTCGTGATTATCAGCGTGCAAACAATTTAGCCGTTGATGGTTATGTTGGCTATCAATTATTACAACGATTAAAAAAAACAAAATGAACATCAAAACCTACCTAGGTTTTGATGTGGGTACAAAACGCACAGGGGTTGCGATTGCTAATAGCCTAACACACATAGCAAATGGCATCGGTGTGGTTGAAAACAACAAAAATGGTTCTATCAATTTTGTAGGATTTGATACAATTATTAACGCACATGATGTAGATTTATTTGTGGTTGGTTTGCCTTTTAATAAAGATGGCAAAGAACAAGAAATGACTTTTATTGCTAAGTCGTTTGGACGCAAATTGACCAACAGATACAAGCTAGAAACTGTGTTTATTGATGAGTATTTATCGTCATCTATTGCCAAAAAACAACTAAAATACAACCATTATCACCCGAATGCAAAACGCGGTGATGTTGATAAACGCTCAGCTGCGTTAATTTTGCAGACTTGGCTAGAGGACAATTAAACACTGATGAATAAAGATTTGATTAGTAATGACATTCAACTAAACTCCTCTGGCAAGTTGATCCATTTATTAGGTCTTGAAGGACTTTTTAAACATCATTTAACCCACATCTTAGATGTTGCCGAGGGTTTGCTTGATGCTCAGGGCAATCTAAAAAAATCCAAAGCGCTTGATGACATGAGCATTGCTAACTTGTTTTTTGAGCCCTCTACCCGAACACGAAATACTTTTGAGATTGCTGGAAAACGCACCAGTGCCAATATTATCAATGTTGATTTAGCCAACTCAGCCACCAAGAAAAATGAATCACTACTAGATACCATGCATACGCTCAAAGCGATGCAAATCGATATGTTTGTTATTCGCCACAAACAAAGTGGCTTGCCACATCATGTGGCTGAAAACATTGAGGGCGTCTCTATTCTAAATGCGGGCGATGGTATTAACGCTCATCCAACACAAGCATTATTGGATATGTTGACCATTCGCCAATACAAACAAAGTTTTGAGGATCTATCCATAGCGATTGTGGGCGATATCCTCCACTCACGCGTGGCACACTCTGATATTCAAGCACTCAAAACCCTAGGTGCACGCGATATTCGTCTTATTGCACCAGCAGGTTTGCAATATGACTCTAAGCAATGTGCGGCAGTTAGCTGTTTTGATCATATTGAAGAAGGCATCAAAAACTGTGATGTGGTAATGGTGTTGCGTCTACAAAAAGAACGCATGTTAGAAGCCGATATTCCTAATGAACAAGAATACTTTGACAGTTACGGCTTAACACCTGAACGCCTAGCATTGGCAAAATCGGATGCTATTGTGATGCATCCTGGTCCGATTAATCGTGGCGTTGAAATTGATTCCTCTGTTGCCAACGGCAAACAATCTGTAATCCTTCAACAAGTAAGCAATGGTATTGCGGTGCGTATGGCGGTGATGGAAATTTTAGCTGGGAAATCTTAATGGAAGATCTTATGACAGACAATAACCTCATTGACTACGACGAAGTCAAAGGCACTCTACACAACTTAAATACTGACGATACCATTGCCAGTGCACACGGAATCTTATGTGGTTTTTCCTGTGTTAAACCTGAGCTTAAGTTAGACGATTGGCTCAATGAAGTCTTGGTGAGTATTGATTTAACCAATGTGAATGAAAAAGAGGCTCACGAGCAATTAGCAAAAATCTACAACACCACACTATCACAACTTAGCGATGCCACACTCAACTTCCAACTGCTGATTGCCGATGAAGACTCTAAACTCAGAGAACAAGCTGATACCCTTATTCAGTGGTGTCAGGGGTTTTTAGTTGGCTTAGGTTTACAAAAAGTATCCACCACTGATGAAGATGTCTTGGAAATGATCAAAGACTTCAGTGAGATATCTAAACTTGATGGCGATGTTTTAGACGATGAGCAAAATGCGCAAGACCTCAGTGAAATTATTGAGTTTGTGCGTATGGGCACCTTGCTCATCCAAGAAACCCTACAGCCTTCCAAGCAAGACTACATCTCTCCAGACATGCTACATTAAACTTTATGGGTCATGACAACTTAAGCATGTTTAAAAACCTGTTAAAGTATCGTCATGAAAGTAAAAAACAAGCATGTAATTTGTTCTCGTATTTCAGAGGCTAAATTTAGGCAAATAATTTTGTTATTTTCTGAGGATTTGAGTGCTACTCAAATCTCTCATTTAACAAAATTAAGCAGACAAACAATTAATAGAGACCTTTGCATAAATATGAATAATCATCAAAACGCCATTTTTCACCAACTTGACAATTTTATGAAACACAGCCATAGCTTTGCTATGACTATATTTCATAAAATCACCAAGTCGGAAAAACTTGTCATTTTGCTAATAATCCCTACTTACGCAAAGGTCTCTAATAAATATTTGAGCGCTATTAGACTTAGAATTTTAGAGTTATCTCAACTTCAATCTGGGGCAGATTGAAGTTGACGAATCTTACTTTGGTGCACGGCGCGTCCGCGGTAAGCGCGGCTGTGGCGCCCTAGGAAAAACCATTGTGTTGGGTTTGCTAAAACGAGGAGATAAGGTTTATGCTGAAATTGTATCAGATTGCTCTGCAGCTAGGCTGCAGAGTATAATTAGAGGTAATGCGCATATTAATGACATAGAATCGTTTTGGGGTTATGCCAAAATTAGATTAGTAAAATTTAAAGGAATGAATAAAAAAATGTTTAATTTACACCTTAAAGAATGTGAATTTAGATTTAATAATC
>NZ_FQTR01000086.1 GCF_900128535.1 bacterium endosymbiont of Bathymodiolus sp. 5 South
GATTAGCAAAATCCAATTTTTGCCCAATTGGTGATTTTTTAAACCTTGTCCTAGCAGGGCTAAGACTGGGTTTAAAAAATCGCCAAGTGGGTGAAAAGTGGGTTTCTGATGATTGTTCCTATTTATGCAAAGGTCTCTGCTAATATAAAGATTGACCACAGAGCCTTCTAAAGTGGTCAAAGAGAGTATAAAATTGAACCAGAGTATATGCAGGAAATTTTAAAAAGTTGTCTGAGTTTTTCAGGTTATAAACATTATGAATATTAACAATAAAGAAATAGAAATAGATGCTGAAGGCTATTTGGTTCATCCAGAAAACTGGAATAAAGAGGTAGCCTTAGTGCTAGCCAAATCAGAAAATATAACACTAACAGATGCGTATTGGCCTATCTTTGACTTTATGAGGGTTTACTACAACGAACACGGAGCGGCGCCGGATGTTCGACATACAGCAAAACAAATGGGGTTTGATTTGGGGGTTGATAAAAAAGTAGCAAAAACTAAACTATTTAAAATGTTTCCTTATGGCTATGTCAAACAAACTTGTAAGATTGCTGGAATGAGACGCCCAAGAGGCTGGAGTACAGGTTAAAACAACATATGCTAAATCGCTGATTCATCCTCCTGTTACGGGTGGATAAAAAGCCACTTCATCTGAGTCACTAACAACAACTTCATCATTGGCAATTTCTTGATTAACCGCACAAAGAATATTACCTGGAAAATGGCATTTACCATGTTTATCAACCAATTTTTTTCTTAGTTGTACGACTGTCATATCAGCGCTCAATATTATTTCTTCACTGGGAATTTTTAAAGCTTCTTTAAGCGAAGCAAAATAATAAACCTTCATCTGCCTACCCGCCAATCTCCACCATTTGTCGGTTGCTAATATTATCAACAACCGTGTTAAATTCGTGCTTCTCAGGTTTTTTATTAATGGCATTTACAATCATAGTCTTAATTTCATCATTGGTTAAATCTGAACGCACTGCATCTTTTAATGAGATGGCATCTTCTTGACCTAAACACAAAATTAAATCCCCTTTAGCCGTCAACCTAACACGATTACAAGTTTGGCAAAAATGGTTAGATACAGCGCTAATAATACCCACGGTAGAATTGGTGCCTTTAATTTTAAAATTATGGGCGGGACCATCTGTTTTGCTGGGGTTAATAGGACTTAATCTCTTACCAAGATGTTTATTGAGCTTAGCAGAAATATCTTTTTCGCTAATGTGCTGTTCAAGCGCCTCTATACCTACCAAGCCAATGGGCATGGTTTCAATAAAACGCACATCAATACCTTTGGTAATGGCGAAATCAACCATTGATTCAATCTCATCATCATTCACACCACGCATTGCCACCATATTTATTTTAACTGGATTCATGCCCGCTTGTATGGCCGCATCAATGCCTTTAATAACCTCAGTTATATCACCACCACGGGTAATTTTCTCAAACCTCTCAGGGATGAGTGAATCCATAGAAATATTCACCCTGTTAACCCCATTTTGATGTAGTTTTTTAGCAAATTTTTCTAACAAATGCGCATTAGTCGATAAAGGTATATCGTTAATACCCTTAACACAACTAATGAGTCTGGCTATCTTTACAATGCCTCTTCGAAGTAAAGGCTCGCCGCCCGTTAATCGGACTTTAGTCACCCCTAATTCAGCAAAAATCTGAACAATCCTTTCAATGTCTTCGTAACTTAAAATATCTTCTCGTTTGCAATTTGGCACATGCTCATCATCACGGCAATAAAAACATCGGTAATTACAATGCTCGGTAACCGAGAGTCTTAAATAGGTAATCTCTCTGCCAAATTTGTCAATTAATTTAGGCATCTTTAAGTTTCCTCTCAGAGGATTGCTGTGTGTCGCGTATCCAATGACCTGATTTACCACCTGATTTTTCTAATAATTGGGTGTCTGTAATTTTGATAAAGCGATCTAGTGCTTTGCACATGTCATAAATTGTCAATGCTGCAATACTTGCAGCAGTCAGCGCTTCCATTTCTACACCCGTTTGAGCGTTTAACTTAGCCAGTGTGGTAATCTGAACGCCATTTTCAATAAATTCAAAATCTACACTAATTTTTGAAAGATTAAGACTGTGGCACATTGGAATAAGATGGTGGGTTTGCTTTGCTGCCATAATGCCGGCAATTCTTGCAACGGATAGCACATCACCTTTTTTAAAATCATTATCCTTAATTTTTTGCAAGGTCTCTGGTTGCATTAACACCTTAGCACTTGCTTTAGCAATACGCACGGTACTACCTTTAGTAGATACATCCACCATATTAGCCTCACCTTTGTTGTTTACATGGGTTAACTTGCTCATAACATCATCTCATTGAGTGGGTAAAAATTTAAAATTTCACCCTGTTTAAAAGTCTTTTCTTCTGGTATTTCGACCAAGCCATCTGCCCAAACCATAGAACTTAAAACATCTGATCCTTGTTTTGGATATTGATTGACCTGCATAGGGGTAATTGTACGCTCAAGGCGCACGCGCACAAACTCACGCCTAGGCTTAGCTCGATGCCAATCAAAGTTTGCTGCAACCTTAAAGGGGATATTTAAGTAGTTACTTGCACCTTGCATCTTTTTAATAAAAGGTCGGGCAAAAAGTAAAAAAGTGACCATTGCTGAGACTGGATTACCCGGCAACCCTATAAAGGCACAGTCTCCAATACAACCCAAAGCTAGAGGTTTACCTGGTTTCATTTTAATACGCCACAAATTCAATTGACCCAATTTTTCTACAGCAGGTTTAATATGGTCCTCTTCACCAACAGAAACACCACCCGTGGTTATGATTAAATTACAACTAGATTTTAGCTTTTCTAGCGCTTGACAAGTCGCACCCAATGTATCTTTAATATTGCCTAAATTAATCACTTCACAATCAAGCTTATTTAATAATGCGACAAGTGCATAACGATTAGAGTTGAAAATTTGCCCCTGTTGTAATGATTTTCCAGGCTCAATAAGCTCATTACCTGTAAAGAATACCCCTACTTTAATTTTATTAAACACTTCAAGTTTTCCTACACCCACAGAAGCAACCAGTGCAATGTCTTGTGGTTGCAGTTGTTTGCCTTTGGATAAAATAACATCCCCTGATTGAATATCATTACCCATTGGTCTAATATTTTCATTTAACGCAATAGGTCGATAAATTTCAATGCTTGATTCATCCTCAATCAACTCACATTCTTCTTGCATAACCACTGTATTGGCACCTTTTGGTATAGGTGCGCCTGTAAATAGTCGCGCTGCACAACCTGATGCCAATGTATTTCCAGTACTACCTGCAGGAATGCGGTCAGTGATTTTAAATGTGGTGCCGCCTGATATATTTATTTGTTCTTCTTTAAGATTAAGGGCGTAACCATCCATAGCGGAATTGTCAAAACTAGGGACAAAAATATCAGCATATATATCAACAGCTAGAATTTTATTTAATGCATCGTCAAGTCCTAACCACTGAGTACTACGGGTAACTTTAGCAGAATTAAGCAACAATTCTAAAGCCTCATCAATAGAAAGTAGCGCTTGTGGCGTTGTATCGCACTCGCAATCAGTTTGTTGGTTATTCATGATAAATTTATTATGGTTTTACGATTAAAAAATTAGCCATTTGAACTCTTTTAAAGATCTTGATGTTGTTTAATTCTATCTTGATCACTATCCTTAGACTCGACCCACTTGCTGCCATCTTTGCTCACTTCTTTTTTCCAAAAAGGCGCTTGTGTTTTTAGATAATCCATAATAAATTCACAGGCATCAAAGGCATTTTTACGGTGCTTACTGGTGGTAATAACCAATACAATTTGCTCATTAACAGCTAAATCTCCCACTCGATGAATAACAGTTATGTTACCTATAGACCAATGCTTTCTAGCTTTATCAACAATAGATTGCAAGGCTTTTTCGCTCATTCCAGGATAATGTTCAAGCGTCATTTTTTGAATGGGCGCATCATCCAAATCACGCACTAGACCAACAAAAGATACTACTGCACCAATATTGCCATCGTTAGTTTGAACTAAGGCAACTTCAGTGGATAAATCAAAGTCTTTTTCCTGGATAACAATTTTTTTCATGGCCTTTATTATATTGCCATATAGTGACTATTGTTTGGTTTTTTACAATTAGTTAATCTAACAGCTCAAAGGCATTAATAACGCTTTCGGCAACATCAACAATCCGTTTATTCTTATCCATTGCCATCTTACGCAAGGATTGATAAGCGTCATCTTCACTAATATCCTTGCGCCGCATTAACAAACCCTTGGCTTTTTCAACTACTTTACGCTCTGAAAGTTGATTGCGTGTTGCATCTAGCTCATCCTTGAGTGCCTGGAATTCTCTAAATCGAGCCATTGCCACATCAATAATTGGCTGCACGCGATTCTCTTCAAGTCCATCAACAATATAAGCATTCACACCTGATTTAATGGCAGAACTTGCCATCTCAGAATTTGACTCTGCAGCAAACATCACAATCGGCTTTGGCTTGGTTTTATTCACATCGGTTAAATTTGCAAAGACTTCCTCATCAGGGATATCGGCATTCACAATCACCACATCTGCATGGGTCATTTCATTACTATTTTGCAAATTGGCACTACTGTCCATACGACAAATCACCTCATGCCCTTTGTCTTGCAAAGCACGACGCAACATCGCTGAACGACCTGTATTTTCATCGACAAGAATAATTTTAAGTGCTGTATTCATAGACAAACGATTATATAGGACTTAGAACCATCTATTGTATTTTGTTTCACTCATAAAAAAGCCCCCAAGATGGGGGCTGAAAAATTCATACGAATTTTTAGGGGGGTTCGCTAAAAAGATTTACTAATACTAAACATTGTATTTTTTTCATTAAGTGTATTATAAGCAGCAGAACTATCACTGTCCTTAACCTTAGTAAAGCCCAAGGCATAATCTAAGCCACCATAAGATCTGCCAAGGCTAACTCCATACACCTTATAATCGTTACTATCGCCTTTCACCGCTTCAGAATATCTACCAACAGTTAACGATACATCTATATCATTAATACTAGTACCGTAACTACCTTCAATATAATCACCTGCTTCAAGCGTTTTCTCGCCATTACCCTTGTAATAAGTTAAACCAAAATCACCATAAGACGCACCAACATAAGCTTCATTGAAGTTCAAACGATTACCAGCAGCATCTTTTGAATAACGATAGGCAATATAACCAATTTCATAACCAATGTCCCCTGCCTCACCTGAATAAGACCCATAGTAATCAAACTCAGACCCGTCTGCAACATTAGAACCCCAAATCCCTAATGCAAAGCCATTACCAGCATCCCAATCAAGTCCACCTTGAATGGTTTTCTTATTATTAGATTGAGTCTTACCACGCCACACATAATCATTGGCAATAGTTATATTGGCACTAACTGCTGATTGTTTTTCTTCTTCAGCAGCAAATGACACTGAGCTAAAAATTGAACTTAGATACAATGCCAATAATAGTTTTTTTGACTTGTTTTTCATCTTTATTTCCTTATTTCCTTATTTAAATATTTTTATGTAATGCCAACAAAAGCAACATGCCTTTGACTTATTTTGTTACTTAATCGTAAATTCTGGATAAGCGTGCAATCCACACTCTGCAACATCCACGCCTTCGGCTTCTTCTTGCTCTGAAACTCGAACACCCATCACCACTTTAATCACGAACCAAAGCGCCAGTGATGCACCGAATACCCAAACAAAGATTGTCAAAGCACCGAGTAACTGTCCTGTGAAAAACATGTCTTCATTGGTTAATGGTACTGCTAACAAACCCCATAGTCCAACAACACCGTGCACAGAAATCGCACCGACTGGATCATCAATCTTAAATACTTTGTCTAGCGTTGAAATTGAGAATACCACCAAAATACCGCCAATAGCACCGATTAAAGTTGCCTCTAAAGCGCTTGGTGTGTCAGGTCCTGCGGTAATAGCAACCAAACCTGCTAATGCACCATTGAGTGCCATCGTTAGGTCAGCCTTACCCCATAGTAATTTTACCAACAAAAGTGCAGCAATTACACCGCCAGCTGCAGCTGCATTGGTATTTAAAAATACCATCGCAACAGCATTAGCACTTTCTTTACTTGCCATGGCTAATACCGAGCCGCCATTAAAACCAAACCAGCCCATCCATAAAATGAATGTACCTAGTGCAGCAAGTGGCATATTTGCACCCATGATTGCATTTGATGAGCCATCTTTATTGTATTTTCCACGACGAGCACCTAAGACTAGCACACCCGCTAAAGCCGCCGCTGCACCAGCCATATGCACAACACCTGAACCTGCGAAGTCTGAAAAGCCGTAGTCAGAAAGTTTAAACAGTCCAAATACTGCTTCACCACCCCAAGTCCAAGCACCTTCTAATGGATAAATAATGGCAGTAAATACTAATGCAAATGCAAAAAATGAAAATAATTTCATTCGCTCAGCCACTGCACCAGAAACGATACTCATCGCTGTTGCTACAAAGACGACTTGAAAAAAGAAATCTGCTGCCTTTGAGTATGTATCGCCTTGCCCACTGATACCGTCCAGCAACACGCCACCACCGTACATTAAATCATAGCCATAGACCATATAAGTCGTACAAGCAATCGCAAATAAACCGATATTTTTGGTTAAGATTTCAGTGGTATTCTTAGCTCTAATCATCCCTGCTTCTAACATTGAAAAGCCTGCTGCCATCCACATTACCAATGCACCCATTACTAAAAAGTAAAAAGTATCTATGGCAAATTGCATTTCTAAAATTGTATCTTCCATTCTTATCCCCTAAAGTGCATCTGTATCAGTTTCACCCGTTCTAATGCGAACAACATTTTCCAAACTACTAACAAAAATCTTACCATCTCCGATTTTGCCTTTGCCATCAGATTTCGCTGCTATACTTATGACTTCAATCGTACTGTCAACTTGATCTGCACTAATCGCAATCTCCAACTTAACTTTTGGCAAAAAATCTACCGTGTATTCAGCGCCACGATAAAGCTCTGTGTGTCCTTTTTGACGTCCAAAACCTTTAACCTCTGTTGCTGTAATCCCTGAAACACCTATTTCATGTAGAGCCTCTCTAACCTCATCAAGCTTAAAGGGCTTGATAATTGCTGTTACCATCTTCATCTAACTTTCTCCATTTAAGGCTTCTATAGTCTTAATAAACAAAAAAAGCCAGTAGTCACATCCACATAAAAATATGCAAACTCAACTACTGGCTTCTATACCTTTTTTCCAGTTCCACCTTGAAACTGACGAAAAAAAACGCTTACCTAAACCCCTTTATTAAAAAAGTCTAAATAAACGCCAATGTTCTGTGTTAAATCCCGTCTTTGGAACCAACTGCGGTAAATTATACATCAAAAAATCTCTTACAAAATATTTTTTCAAAAATATTTCTCTGAGACTTTTTCATAAGTAGGAATGATTAGCAAAATGACAAGTTTTGCCGAATTGGTGATTTTATGAAATATAGTCATAGCAAAGCTATGGCTGTGTTTTATAAAATTGTCAAGTTGGTGAAAAATGGCGTTTTGATGATTATTCATATTTATGCAAAGGTCTCTCTTTACTACTTATAAATTCAAATGCCTTTAGCACAATCACCAAATTTAAAACTTAGTATCTCAGACTTAAAACTTTATCTAAGAATTTATGACAGTATCATACAAACCACATAAAACTCTGACTATGAAAATTAATAAAATATGTCAACAGGCAAGTTTTGGGTTGTAAGTGATCTTATTTTTGGATTTTTTTTGGGGTGCATACATAACACCTTGACAAAAAAATTTTTAAGTGTTATAGTAAAATTTTTAATCATTATTCGAGACCTTTGCATAAATAGAGATGATTAGCAAAATCCAATTTTTGCCCACTTGGTGATTTCTTTAAACCTTGTCCTAGCAGGGCTAAGGCTGGGTTTAAAAAATCGCCAAGTGGGTGAAAAGTGGGTTTCTGATGATTGCT
>NZ_FQTR01000087.1 GCF_900128535.1 bacterium endosymbiont of Bathymodiolus sp. 5 South
GGTCAAGTTATTTAGAGACTTTTGCATAAGTAGGAATGATTAGCAAAATGACAAGTTTTGCCGACTTGGTAATTTCTTTAAACCTTGTCCTAGCAGGGCTAAGGCTGGGTTTAAAAAATCGCTAAGTGGGTGAAAAGTGGGTTTCTGATGATTGTTCCTATTTATGCAAAGGTCTCATTTACTCAAAGTATTTAGCGACACAAAAAAACCCAGTCTTTTGACTGGGGTTTTTTGTATTTTTAATAAGGCGCGCTATCTAAAAGATTGATAAAGACAACTTTTGCAACTGATCTCATTCATTGAACTTGGCTTGTTATGCTGCATGCAAATCAGCATAACAAGTCAAAATAAGTTGGTAATCTCTTGTATGGGATTTTCAGTGCTTAGATTGTACCAAGTTTGAGAAAATAAGCATCTTAAATATCAATTAGTGGTAGTGGTTGCTTCATGTTTGCCCAGTTGATGATATTTCCCATGTTATTCAAAAAAACTTATACAGAAAAGATTAAATGGTATTCTATTTGAGACTTTTGCATAAGTAGGAATGATTAGCAAAGTGACAAGTTTTGCCGAATTGTTGATTTTATGAAATATAGTGGCTGTGTTTCATAAAATTGTCAAGTTGGTGAAAAATGGCGTTTTGATGATTATTCATATTTATGCAAAGGTCTCTATTTAATATAATGTGTTAATTAAAATCACTTTATAAGGTTTTTTTACTGTTGATCCGTAAAAACAACAAATTAAGTGAAAAAAATTGCACTCACCCACTAAATCTATGAATTATCGTTATTTGTCTTTTGGAAGCGCTTCACTTGCTGTAGTTTTTGCTGCTTTCTTATTGAATAATAAGTCTAATGAAAGACCCTTGGCTTTTGTTCAAGACTCAAAGGTTAACATAATTACACAAAGTGTTGATAAAATACCAAAAAAATCTAACACAATCAAGCAATCACCTGAATATGTTTTTGATAATGACAATTCTGCCGATGCTACTCATAGCGAATACGAATACGATTATGACTTAATCAAACAAACTAAGTCAGATCTTAAGAAAAAAACTCAACCGATTCCAAATATTGTAGAAATGGATTTTAAATTTGATGCGAAGGTTGATTATCGTCAAAAATTTAGTCAGTCAAAAAAAGTTTTATTTCGTGTTGAAGCGCTAGGTAAAGAATATCCGTTAACTTTGAAGCGGGATAATTCTTATACCAGTAATGGTGATTGGTATTCTGGGTATATTGAAAATACGGACATAACGGCTAGAGTTAAGGCATTTTCAGACAAAGTAGCAATTTATATTTACGAATCAGAAGGGCGTATTAAGATTTCAAAGACTTTAAACGAAAGACAAAAATATATAGATAATAAATATAAGTCAGAATACCAAGACCCTCACTCATCAGACAAAACAGAGCAAAAGCATGTCCAATCTAATTTTTATGAAACTAAAAATGATTACTATGTGATAAACGAAAGAACCAACGATACCTATGAAAACGAACTTTATTACAATAAAATCAATCCAAATGGCGTTAGCGATTATAACGATGCCCCTTTATTTCCAACCGAGAAAACCAATGAATAAACTTTTTTTATCTCTAAGTATTGTCTTTTTTTACCTATTTCCTTCTTCTTATGCGTCAAATTTTGAGCTACCAGAAATCCCACGAATAATTGGTATGAAAACCATAAAAATATGGTTATGGGAGTTAGATTCCTCTGTAGATGATCGGGATGATATTGAAAACTACATAATAAGCACAATAGAAAGTTCAGGCTATAAATCTGATTTGCATATTGCCTTATCTTGGCTAGATTCTAATTATAAAAATTATCAACATTTTGATGATGTTATTCATAAAATTGACGATTCTGACGATCAGTTAAATGGATTTTCTGATTATATTCAGGCAAATTATAAGTTTAAAAATAATGATTATCATATATTAATGACAGAAAGTAAGTGGGGAAGTATATTTGTAGGGATATTTGGAAAAACATATATAAACTCTCATTTTTGCATAGCTTCTGACGATAGTGAATCTACCGCAGCCCATGAACTGGGACATATGCTAGGAGCCAAGCATAATTCCTCTACCTCTTGGTGGACTTGGACGGCGCCGATTATGAAAACACAATCACTTTTTGTTAGAATAGGTGAGTTTTGGAGCAATGATAACAAAAGCACAGTTAGAAAAAGTTTTGACAGTTTTCTAAACTTTCCTAAGAGTAAACGGATATTCTTTGCTTCAAACTCATATTCAACCGTTGACAGTACCAATAATGCACCAAAATATGAGATGTTAGGTAGGTGGAATGCGAGTAAAGCTATTATTTATAAACTCCCCGTTAACTCAAACTTTAAATATACTATAGAGATAGAAAAAGCAGACTTTGATACTTACTTATATATTTACGATGAAAAAGGAAACGAGATTAATCAAAATGATGACAGTGGTGTTGGTTTGAAAAGTAAATTATCATCTCTAAGCTTTAATTCTCATCGAGAAGCCTATATTGTCGTTAGCGGCTTCAATAATAAGCATGGCAACTTCACTCTTAAAGTGGAAAGAGAATATTCAATTCAAAGAAAATAAGGGATATTGCTTTAAGCATTTATATTTAAAACCTCTTAAAAAATATTTTCACTTAGAAGAGACCTTTGCATAAATAGGGACAATCATCAGAAACCCACTTTTCACCCACTTGGCAATTTTTTAAACCCAGCCTTAGCCCTGCCAGGACAAGGTTTAAAGAAATCACCAATTGGGCAAAAATTGGATTTTGCTAATCATCCCTATTTATGCAAAGGTCGCTTGGAAATTAGAAGTTTTTACGGTTATCGGTAAAAAATCTAGTTTTATTTATTGATAGAGACCTTTGCATAAATAGTCAACCCTTAAAAACCACTCCAAACAAACCAAAACCACCCATTTTTCCAACCATCTAAATCAACAAAACTGCTTTTTATCCAGTGCCGCAAAAAACCTTAGGTATTTTACAAAAAATAAACCCAGTTTTTGCCAAAACAAAAAAATAGTGGCTATTGCCAGCCATTTTTTCAAATTCCAAGCACAGGCAGCCATTAATACATTAATCTCATCACCAACTTGCCCTTTGAGCAGGTTTCTAGATAATCTAAAATCTGATTTCAAATGTCCGATAATAGGCTCTATGGCTGCTCGCCTTTTACACAGTTTGCGCTTTTTATCTCGTTGATAACGATTGTCCCTCTTAAGGGCTTTCTTAGGTAGGATAATCATTGCACCTAGAACCTCTTTAACACCAACATAACCTCGATCACATACTGCTTGCTGAATGGGCTTAGTGCGATTACTGTTAGCGTGAGTGATGGCAGCATCTAGGGTTTTAGAATCGTGGATGTTTTTATCATGACTGACCACGCCAACAATAATGTTATTGTCTTTGGTAGAGACAATAGAGACTTTATTGCCGTATTCATATTGCTTGTGGTCTTTGCCTTTGGCAATGACATAGACATCAGGTTCGTGTAATGAATAGATTTTGTTCTTATCTTTGGGTTGTTGTGCTAATACCTGTTGGTAGAACAAGAAATCTTTTTGATAAGTTTCAAACAGGCTGTGTGTGGGAAGTTTGCGTTGCAATTCTCTGATGAGTTTGTTGGCAATGGTTCTCAGGCGTGTTAAAGCTTTCTTGGCTTTGGCACGCTTTTTAACATGGCGGAAGTGACGAATGCTAAGGCGGCAGTTTTTAACCTCTTTAACATAGGTTCTGCGTTGTTGAATGCCATGACGCTTTGCCAGCTTATTAAGGCGATTGATGATTTTAATGGCAAGTTTGGCATCAGTGGGGTAGGTGATGTTTTTCTCTTGTACGGTGGTGTCAATCAATACGCTAGACTCTTGGGCTTGTTTACCATGCAAGGCAACACTCATTTTAAAAATAAGATTAAAACCTTTAACGCCTATACGCTTCCTAAAGTGCACCAACTCGGTGGCATTGCAAGGCATACCTGGCATATAGTTTGAGTAGCCACAGAAGTATTGGTAATAAGGGTTGCGCTTAAACTGCAAAACAACATCATTTAAAAATCATGTACCTACCCTAAAAAAACGGGTTCGGTCTTGTCCTTTAATACATCTGTCTTTTTAATGAAAGCATCTTTGTGTGTTTGCTTAATCTGATGGAGGAATTGGGTCATGAATCGAAATGCAACGAATGCTTAGACCATAGCTACGCTCTATGGTATGAAAACCAGCATCATTATTATTAATAGAGGCTGTAAAATAGTAAGCATCAATGTCACCAACAACAGGATCAGGAACAGGAGAACGAGTCCATAAGAGAACTGCAGGGTGGTTTTCAGGTATATTACCACTCTTAGAGCGGTAGCCAGCAGATGGGATTTTCAAGAAGCTAGAGAAGGCCGAGTCGGCATTAGTAATATTCGATTTCGTCATCTCTTCCTCTAGTTCTTCCTTAGAGGGTATTTTAAAGGGTTTTGGGCAGACACCCCCACCAGCCGCACCCCAAGACTTCTCTCTCTCTTTACCTGCTGAGTCTGCACTCGTCCAATCAGAATTTCCAATAATAAATGGACCGTTATTAACACCCGTGTTCTTGAGACTAGTGAATTGTTTGGATGATGTGCCAGAAGTTCTCTGCTCGTGCTGATCATGGGCACGCCCCCATTGGTAAAGGTAGCCATAACTTTTTTGATCTCCTTTGAACTTTGCTACTTGGTCTGCTCCAAGATTTCTATCCAACCATACTCTGCCAGTATTAGGTGAATGCACCGATCTGTATGTCACACCGGCAACAGAGTACTCGCTTGATACAAATTCATCTACATTTGTGACTTTAACTTTTAAGTCTTTAGAGTCAGTGTTCTTATCAAAATCAGTTGCAGTAATCGTTACTTTATAATCATTATCCTTGTCTTTATCTACTGGTTTTTCATAGTCTCTTGCAATCATTGAGACAACGCCATTTTTAGCGTTAATGGTGAACTTATCTGCATCCTCGCCACCTATAGTCCAAGTAATGTCACCCACTCTAGAGTCACCAGTTAAAGTTGGGGTTGGGCTTGTAAATGCATCCTTCTCAGCAACACTTGCTACAGCAATGAGATTAATCTTAAAGCTTGCTTTAGATTGGAAGTTGATAATCGCTCTTATTTCTTCTACGCTGTCTTTCTTTGTTCGATCTTTTTCTGTTGCAATTCTAAGGTTCTTTAGTGAAAGATTAGCGTCACCAACGGAATCAGGAAGACCAATATCCGTGTAATCTTGCACTGTAGGGACTGGGTCGTTATCCTCTCCGTTGTAAAGAGAGATTTTACGAATAGCTCTACCTATATATGTGTCAAATACATTATTAACATTGTCTTTGATAGAAGTTTTGCCAGCAGCTACACTAACCCCTCTCTGAAAAGCACTTATTGCACTGCTGAATTCACCGGAAAGAGTCTGGTTCTTTATGGCAGCCTTTAGAACACCAATAACCTCAGTTGCACTGTTACCATTGGTTGCAGCCATTTGTGAAATTATTGCAAGTGTAGCACCAATTTTACCTGCATCATCATTAGCAACTGCTCCATCGTTGGCGTTACTTGGAATGGTGCTAATAATATCAACACCACTCAAAAAAACACCAAAGGCAGTGGCAACATCGGCGTTTAGTTTCACAATGTCTTTGGCAATGACTGTTCTGTCACCAGAATTAGTGTCTGCTAATTGATAAGCGACTTCAGACAAAGGTGAGGCAAGTATTGTTAATGGACCTGTGCCTGAGTAGATTGTTGCCGCCCTCAATTCGAGATGGGGCTGAAGTGTTTTAGATTGTTGCGTGGCTTCATCCGTGTAAGCACCCCCTCTGCAAGCCATAGTAACAAGTCCTGCTGGTATACTGGTTACACCCACCAAATTGACTTGACCATTACTGCCTGTGGAAGCAGTACCCAAGGCAACACCAGCGCTATTATATAATGTACAACTCGCTCCTACGGTAGGTGCGTTGTATTCACCCAAAATAATAGGAAGTCCATTTAAGAGTTTTTCAACACGGATTTTATTACTTCTCTCTACAAACTCAAGATCGCCTAAGTTAACAATGTCTGAATTTTGGAAGGCTTTTTTGCTAATGCTAAAGTTTGTCATTGACTCGTGGTCTGAAAGTGGCAGTGCGGTTGTGAAGCGTGCGTAAGTTTTGCGCTCAACTGTGTTGTTGTCTTCACTACCAAACTCCATACGAACAGAGTCAGAGAGTTGCACTTCTATACCAAAAATGGTGCCTTTGACATTAGGCTGAGCAACACCGTCCCAAATGTATCGAGTGGCTTTAACTTTTGCCCAAGGTAGGTAAGGAACTTGACCTGAGAATTTAACATCATATCCTGCCAATGGATCTTCGGTGTCATCGCCGATCATCTTCTTATCTGAAAGCGGGAAGTATTTGTTAACATTGAGGTTAAAATTTGCTCTTTGGTATTCTAACCCAACACTGCCGCGTTTGTGCTTAGATTTAGACTCATAATCAGTAAACAGGTTGATCCCTGCAATGGATTGACCTTGCTCTAAGAGCTGTCGGTAACCAACACCAAGATTAAGGGTGCTTTTACGCTCGCCAAAGTTTTCACCCGAGTTAAGTTGGGCTTGGACAAAGGTAAGTTCGGTCGAATCGTCATTAAGTGGGGTCAATGGTTGAAGGGTTCTCAGGCTGTAATCTGGGTTTTTAGAGGTGATTTTATGAATAGAAATCTCTGTTTTTCCCTTGCCGAAAGAATTGGCATATTCATTGGCTTTTTGGTTAATGCGGCTTTCGACATTGCTGATGGCTTGGTTTTTTAGCTGACCTTTAATGCCTGTGGTAATTTTATTGCCGAACTGGTTGGCATTGTCTGAGTTGGTAGAGCCTATGGCGCTGTGTACAGTGCTGCCAATCGTTGTGCCGACTTGTTTAAGAAGTTTGTTGGCTTGGTTGTCTTTTTTGGTATAGCTTTGAGTGTTATTCCAATTATAGGTATAAGGCTTGCTGAGGTCCAAGTAAGCGTCTTTGTTGAATGCTTGGGTATCAGATGAACTAACATTAAGAGAAAGCGTTAAAAGGCTGGAAGCAAACAAAAATCTAAAGTTGTATAATAGTTTGTTGTTGTGTTTATTACCTATAAGATTTTTATACTTAAGGTTGTTTAGCTTGATAGGATATTTTTGTTTGGTATTTTGGATTGTGCTTTTAGTAAAAATATCTTTAAAAAAGTAGGCTAATTGCGTTTTCATCATTGTGTTTGTCCTTAATAAGCAAGTTGTTTTAAATAAGATTCTTTAAATTAGAGACCTTTGCATAAATATGAATAATCATCAAAACGCCATTTTTCACCAACTTGACAATTTTATGAAACACAGCCACTATATTTCATAAAATCAACAATTCGGCAAAACTTGTCACTTTGCTAATCATTCCTACTTATGCAAAAGTCTCAAATAGAATACCATTTAATCTTTTCTGTATAAGTTTTTTTGAATAACATGGGAAATATCATCAACTGGGCAAACATGAAGCAACCACTACCACTAATTGATATTTAAGATGCTTATTTTCTCAAACTTGGTACAATCTAAGCACTGAAAATCCCATACAAGAGATTACCAACTTATTTTGACTTGTTATGCTGATTTGCATGCAGCATAACAAGCCAAGTGTAATGAATGAGATCAGTTCAAAAGTTGTCTTTATCAATCTTTTAGATAGCGCGCCTTATTAAAAATACAAAAAACCCCAGTCAAAAGACTGGGTTTTTTTGTGTCGCTAAATACTTTGAGTAAATGAGACCTTTGCATAAATAGGAACAATCATCAGAAACCCACTTTTCACCCACTTAGCGATTTTTTAAACCCAGCCTTAGCCCTGCTAGGACAAGGTTTAAAGAAATTACCAAGTCGGCAAAACTTGTCATTTTGCTAATCATTCCTACTTATGCAAAAGTCTCTAAATAACTTGACC
>NZ_FQTR01000088.1 GCF_900128535.1 bacterium endosymbiont of Bathymodiolus sp. 5 South
GGTCATTGCACCACCGCGTGAAGTACAAGAGGTGCGTAATGCAATTAAAGCCTACGAAAAATTAACAAAGTGGCGCCCAACAAGTCAGCAAGATTTATTAGCTGCACATCAAACTTTAATGCAGGGTTTGATTGATGATGTGGGGCAATATAGAAACACTGGTGTAGGTGTCATGAAAGGCAAAAAAGTGATTCATATGGCGCCCTCTGCTGAGTGCGTCAATGGATTGATGTTTGATTTATTTGATTGGTTGGCGTGCAGTGACGAACATCCACTCATTCTTAGCTCTATATTTCATTATGAATTTGAATTTATTCATCCATTTGCAGATGGCAATGGCAGAATGGGGCGTTTGTGGCAAACTTTGATATTGAGTCAGTGGCAAGATATTTTTAGTTATTTACCTGTTGAGAGTCTAATTTATACACATCAAGATGACTATTATTTAGCATTACAACAAAGCACAAAACAAGCCAATTCAGTGCCCTTTATTGAGTTTATCTTACAGATGATTCTTGATAGTTGTAATGAGGATACCCCTCAAGTAACCCCCCAAGTAACCCCCCAAGTAAAGCAATTAATTTCAATCGTTAATGGCGAGATGAGCAAAGAAGAATTAATGTTTGCCTTATCGTTAAAAGATGCTAGAAATTTCCGTCAACGCTATTTGTTACCTGCAATATCTAATAACTTAATTGAAATGAAGCAAGCAGACAAACTCAACAGCCCGACACAAAAATATCGATTGGTTTAATTATGAGACCTTTGCATAAATATGAATAATCATCAAAACGCCATTTTTCACCAACTTGACAATTTTATAAAACACAGCCATAGCTTTGCTATGACTATATTTCATACAATCAACAATTCGGCAAAACTTGTCACTTTGCTAATCATTCCTACTTATGCAAAAGTCTCTATGAAAAAAATAATCAAAATATTGTGTTTATTGTGTTTACCGAGTTTGTTGTTAGCGGCAAATAAGCCAGATTTATTTTTACTTAAAACTTATGATGATAAAAAGTCTGTTGTGGGTTGGGTGATGAGTGAGAAGTTTGATGGGATAAGAGGGTTTTGGAATGGGAAGCAATTATTAACGCGTGGTGGTCAGCAAATTATAACGCCTGATTGGTTTATTGAGAATTATCCGCCATTTTCGATTGATGGCGAATTATGGACGAAGCGTGGAGATTTTGAAGAAATTAGTAGTATTGTTAGGCGCAAAAATCCTGATAATCGTTGGCGTGCAATCACTCATCAAATTTTTGAAGTGCCAAATCAAGAAGGTGGGTTACTGGATAGATTAAAGGTTTTGCAAGATTATTTAAAAACACAACCCAATACGCCAATTAAGATTATTAAGCAGTATCCGGTTACTCATCAAAATCAGGTTAAGCAATTTTTGCATGATATTGTACATAAAGACGGTGAAGGTGTAGTGGTGAGAAATCCAAACACTGCTTATCAAACAGGCAGATTGAGCTCAGCGCTTAAAGTAAAAAAATATCTAGATACAGAGTGCGTGATTGAAAAAATCTTACCTGGAAAAGGAAAGTATGCGGGAAAGATGGGTTCGTTATTATGTAAAACTAAAGACGGTGCAATGGTTAAGATTGGGTCAGGATTTTCAGATAATCAGCGTAAAAACCCACCTGCTATCGGCACTAGTGTTACTTTTAAATATTATGGCTTGACAAAAAAGGGGAAATTTAAATATCCTGTGTTTTTACACATTAGAGTCCAATAAATATATTAAAATAAAATCACAAACATTATTTTTAATTAAAAGATTAATATGAGCAATACGCAACAAGCAAGACAAAATTCCATTGACTCACAAATTCGCCCTTGGGGTGGTCTCAACTATATTGCCAATAATGCGCTCAGAGATACTCCTAGAGAATTTTTTGTACCTGAGGCTTATAAAAACCTTGCTTTTGCTGATATTGAAATCCCACTAAACAATCAAGCAAAAATGTTCAGCCCTAAGATTGAGGGCAGACTACTTGATGCGCTTAATATTAAATCACACGAGACCGTACTAGAAATTGGCACAGGTAGTGGTTATTTAACAACAGTAGTTGCAAAGCTTTGTCAATCTATTACTAGTGTTGAAATTAATGAAGAACTCAGTGACAGCGCAAAGGAAAAACTTAATGCACTTAATATCAATAATGCACAACTTACACTAGGTGACGGCTCTCAAGGCTGGCAGTCAAATGATTTTTTTGATGTGGTGATTGTTGGTAGTGCAGTACCGGATATCACGGGGCGTTATTTTCATTTGCTCAATGTGGGTGGCCGTATTTTTGTGGTTGAAGGTAAGGGTAATGCGATGACTGCAAAGCTCATTACCCGCATTAGCGAACACGAATGGGAAACTGAGGCATTATTTGAAACGCACCTAAATACAATGCAAGGTTTAGAAACAACAAAAAACTTTGAATTCTAATAGTCTAAGTCTATGAAATATTTTTATAATGCCGTTATCAAAAAACCTGGCAACAGCATTGTATTGCTGTTGTTGTTTGTTGGCTTTTTTATCGCACAAATTCCTAATTTTCAACTAGACGCCTCAAGTGATTCCTTGGTTTTAGAAGGTGATAACAATCTTCGTTATTACCAAAGTATTAGAAAAAATTATGGCTCTGATGATTACTTGGTTATTAGTTACCAAGTTAAGGATAATTTACTCGCCCCGAAACAACTCAAGCACTTAGCAAGTCTTAAAAAAGACTTGCAAGCTATCGAACAAGTTAAATCGGTTACTACGATTTTAGATGTACCTTTGTTTCAATCGCCACCACTATCACTCACCGACTTAACCTCTAAGAATATCTCTATTGAGAATGGCAACGCCGATCTTGCACTTGCTGGTAAAGAATTTAAAACATCCGCTTTGTACAAGGATAATTTAGTCAGTAAAGATGGCAAAACCAGTGCAATTTTGGTGTTGTTAAAAGACAACGAACAATTCAAAGAACGACGCCAAATACGCAATAAAATGCGTGTCAAAAAGGCAAATAATAAGCTTTCTAAAGCAGAATTAACAAAATTAAAAAGTATTGAAAAACAAGTAACGCAAGATGCAACAGTGCAAAGCAATCTGCAAGACCAGACTATTACTCAAATCCGCACAACGATTGATAAATATCGAGATAAGGCAAGTCTATTCTTAGGTGGATTGCCAATGATTACCACTGATATTATTGGCTATATCAGCAATGATTTGGTTGTTTTTAGTTTGGCAATTATTGCTTTAATGGCACTCATTTTGGCGCTTATCTTTAAAGGTATTCGCTGGGTGCTAATGCCAATTGGTATTAGCATTACTGGCGCACTGACGATGACGGGAATTTTGGCGTTTTTAGGGTGGAAAGTTACCGTTATTTCTTCTAATTTCTTCTCATTACTATTAGTGATGACGCTCTCAGTGACTATTCATTTGGTAGTGCGTTATCGAGAACTTGCACAGAATAATCCTGATTTAGAATATTACACACTCATTCAAAATACCTTAGAACAGATGCTTAAACCTTGTTTGTTTACCACGCTAACGACTATTGTTGCTTTTGGCTCGTTACTAATTAGTGGCATCAGACCGGTGATTGACTTTGGTTGGATGATGTCTATTGGTGTCACCGTTGCCTTGGTGCTGTCGTTTGTTGCTTTCCCAATTATTATGCGTTTTTTACCAAAAGCACAAGTGCCAAAATTCAACACTGAATTAGGGTTTACCCATAGTTTGGCTAAATTTAGCGAAAAATTTGGCAATCATTTACTGGTTGTTTTGGTGTTATTTATTGGACTTTCAGTGGTAGGTATTAGCAAACTCAGTGTTGAAAATCGCTTTATTGACTACTTTAAAAAAAGCACTGAAATTAATCAGGGTTTAACACTAATTGATGAAAAACTGGGTGGCACCATTCCACTAGAAATTATCTTTGATGACTTGGCAGAGGATTATTGGTATGACGAAGACTTGCGTGCTGATATACACAAAATTCATCAGTATTTAGACGCTTTAGATGAAACGGGAAAAGTGCTTTCAATTGACACGCTAATGCAAATACTAACGCGTGTCAATGATGATAAAACACCCAATGGTTTCTTTTTAAATATTATTAAAAGTCAGATTCCACAGAGCGCTAGAGGGCAAGTGTTAGACCCTTATATGTCCGAAGATAGTGGGCAATTGCGTATGGTTATTCGTATTCGTGAGACCAATAAAGACCTCAAACGCGCTGCATTAATTGAAAAAATTGAAAACTATATTGCAAAAGATATTGGCTTTAAAAAAGATAGCTTCCACACAACGGGTATGTTGGTGCTCTATAACAATATGTTGCAAAGCTTGTTTGACTCGCAAATTAAAACCATCATTGCGGTGTTTTTAATGATTTTTATTATGTTTTTATTTATTTTTAAATCATTCAGTTTGTCAATTCTAGCGATTATTCCTAACATCTTGCCCTCAGTTTTTATTTTGGGCATCATGGGTTTAATGAATATCCCACTGGATTTAATGACCATCACTATCTCAGCCATTGCGATTGGTATTGGCGTTGATGATGCCATTCATTATATTCATCGTTTTAAAGCTGAATTTGCAAAAGACCACGACTATTTGGCCACGATGTATCGCTCGCATAACTCAACTGGCTTAGCGATGTTTTACACCTCTATCACCGTCACATTAGGTTTCTTAGTCTTGACTTTGTCTAATTTCATTCCAAGTATTTATTTTGGCGCCTTCACTGCTATCGCTATGCTGAGTGCACTACTGGCAAACCTAACCTTATTGCCAAAATTGATTTTAATCTTTAAACCAAAAATTTAAAAATATGTGTCAATATCAAAAAAATAGTATAATAACAGTCGTTACAACCTAAAAGGAAAGAGAAAATACCATGTTTTTATTAGAAGGAACTGATGGATATTAACATCCAAGATTTATTAATATTTTTTAACT
This sequence comes from bacterium endosymbiont of Bathymodiolus sp. 5 South, assembly GCF_900128535.1. Taxonomy (GTDB): domain Bacteria; phylum Pseudomonadota; class Gammaproteobacteria; order PS1; family Pseudothioglobaceae; genus Thiodubiliella. Next base: position 4,976 of record NZ_FQTR01000088.1, read on the forward strand.
CAAAAGCCAGCACATCTATTGCTGGCTTTTTGATTATTACTATATCTATTATTGCTATTTACTCGCAAAGAAAAACCGCTAGACAAAAAACTTCATTAGAATTTTTAGACAAACTTGCTTCTAATAAACGCTTGATTGATAGTGCGAAATTTTTGCGTGATTACCATTTTGACAATGACAAAAGTATTGTTCTAATTGCCACTTCAAATTCCAAAAAATATAAAGAGTTACAAGATCAAATAAATCCTATTTTTAATTATTTTGAATCTATCTCAATCGGTGTTCGTATTGGAATTTACGATAGACGCATTATGTGTTTATCTAGAAAACAACAAATTATCCACACATTTGAGTATTCAAAACCTTATATTGAAGAAATCAGAAAACGGTTGAATAATCGTTGTTTATTTGAAAATTTAGAATGGTTCTCTACTTGCCTTTTAAAACCTTGGTACTACAGACTAACTTGTAAAATTACACAGTTTTTTCGGTGCCGACATAAGGAAAAATAAATGTCTAATAAGTGCTGTTTTGATGTTCTGATCATCGGTACAGGCAGTGCAGGGCTGATGAGTGCTCTGCAACTGTCTGAGGATTTATCTGTTGCGCTAATCGCCAAAGACAAGCTCTTAGAGGGCAGCTCTTACTACGCTCAAGGTGGCATCTCAGCAGTGCTGGATAGTGCGGATGATTTTGAGTCGCATATCAAAGATACCCTATCAACCGGTAGTCATTTAGGTGACGAAAAAGCCGTTCGTTTTATGGTTGAGAATGCACCTGATGCTATTGCATCTTTAGAAGAAATTGGTGTGTTGTTCACCCAAGAAGATGGACAATATCATCTTACCACTGAAGGGGGGCATAGCAATAGGCGTGTGGTGCATGTGGCTGATAAAACAGGACAATCTATCCAGACTAGTTTATTGGATAGCATTAAATCAAAGAAAAATATCCACCTTTTTGAAAACTTTATTGCCATTGATTTACTCAAAAAAAATAAACAATGTTATGGTGCCTATATTCTGAATAAAGCTAACAATGAAGTTGAAAGTTTTATTGCTCATCAAACTATTATTGCCACAGGTGGTGCTTCCAAAACTTATCTTTATACCTCCAACCCAGACACCTCAACGGGTGATGGTATGGCGATGGCATATCGAGCACATTGTAATATTGTTAATATGGAATTTACTCAGTTTCACCCAACTTGCCTATACCACCCACACGCAAAATCGTTCTTAATCTCTGAGGCTTTGCGTGGTGAGGGTGCAAAACTCATCTTACCAAATGGTGCGGCATTTATGCATAAATACGACCAACAAGCTGAGCTTGCTACGCGTGATATTGTCGCTAGAGCGATTGACTCAGAAATGAAAACCAATGGTTTTGACTGTGTGTACTTAGACATCTCCTTTAAGGGCAAAGACTGGATACAAGCACACTTCCCGACCATTGATCAAAAATGCGCCTCTTTTGGTATTGACATCTCTCAACAGCCTATCCCTGTTGTGCCTGCTGCTCACTACAGTTGTGGTGGCATACAAACCAATCTTGACAGTCAAACCAATGTGAGCAATCTATATGCTGTTGGTGAAGTCGCACACACGGGCGTACACGGTGCTAATCGTATGGCAAGCAACTCACTATTAGAATGTGTGGTATTCGCCAAAGCTTGTGCCAATCATATTAATACACAAACATTTGAACAGGATTATCCAACCTTTAATGATTGGGATGCATCCAGAGCCAGCCCATCAAAAGAAAAAGTAATGATCTCACATCTATGGGATGAAATCAGACGCATTATGTGGAATTTTGTCGGCATTGTGCGTAGCAATAAACGCTTGTGTGCCGCAAAAATGCGCTTGACGAAAATACAAAATGAAGTAGATGAATACTATCATCTTTACTTGGTTTCAAGCGATTTAATCGAATTAAGAAACCTTATCACCACCGCACAAATTACAGTTGAATCAGCAATTTCAAGAACAGAAAGCCGTGGCTTGCATTACAATGAAGATTATCCGAGTACCTCTGGTACCATTAAAAACACCTTAGTAAAATTATGAAGCTTCCAATTTTAAAATTCCCAGACGATAAACTTCGCACCAAAGCCAGTAAAGTTGAGACAATAGACGATACAATTAAGACCTTAGTCAAAGATATGTTTGAGACAATGTATGACTCAGATGGTATTGGCTTAGCCGCTACACAAGTTAATCAACATTTGCAAGTCGTTGTGATGGATGTGCCAGACTCAGGTGAAGACTACCAATTAATATTAGAGAATCGCACCACCAAAAACAAACTTATCAAAAAACACCCTTTATGCTTTATCAATCCAACGATTACTAAAAAGGAAGAAAAAGAAATTCATACCGAGGGGTGCTTATCAGTACCCAATTTTTATGCAAAAGTTGAGCGCTTCAACCACATTGTAGTGGAAGCATTAGACGAAAATGGCGACCCATTTACTCTAGAAGCACGCAATTTGCTGGCAGTTTGCATTCAGCACGAACTGGATCATTTGCAAGGCATCTTATTTATAGATTACCTTTCTAAACTCAAACAAAAACGCTTATTAGAACGCATTAAAAAACAATCACTCTAACAACCAGAAAACTGAAAATACACATTGAAAATTAGTATGAGACCTTTGCATAAATAGTCAACCCTTAAAAACCACACAACAAATTGATTTATAACAATAAAACCAACAATAACCATAGACAAATCAACCAACTTTTGCTAAAATACCTCTTATTTCTTGGTCGTTTTGCTTAAAAAAATGTTAACTAAATCCAGCCCAATATCCACCCAATCAAATCTTTTTCATTCAGAGCTCTTTTCTCAATTAGATGTCAAAGACCCTTTAATACAACTAGCCAACACTATTAATTGGACAG
>NZ_FQTR01000089.1 GCF_900128535.1 bacterium endosymbiont of Bathymodiolus sp. 5 South
ATAATGGTAGCCAACGGCAAACCCGGCATGGCACCCAGTGATATCGATTCATTAAAACAAAAAGCAGATGAATTAGACCAACAATTAGAAAAACTAACAGACAAAATGGAAGAAATAATAACGGCACAAAGCCAAGCATTAGATAATATAGAACCACAAACACAAGCAGCAAATGCCACAAACGCCAAAGTTATTAAAATCAAAAAAGAAGTCGAACAAGCACAAGATAACTTAATACAAGCACAACAAAGCGTCGCAACATTAGAGAAAAAAATACAAGCAAACAACCAAGCAATCGAACAAGAAACACAAGCAGAAGAAACCGCAAAACAAGCCATCCAAAAAGAACAAGAGAAACAAGCAAAAACCAGCAACGAAATCAAACAAAGACAAGCCGAAAACGAAGCAGCAATAAAAGAAAAAATTGAAACAGAAAAATCACTAAAAAAACTACAAAACACACAACGATCACACAAACCCGCCAAAAAGGCAACCAAAGAAGAAGATCAAATAGCAAAAAACATACTAGCCGCTAAAGTCAACGAAGCACGCAAGCTAGACGGTGAAAAAAAACGAATCGTAAAAGCCACAGCAGACGCACTCACCACAGCAAATCAACAGCTACAAGAAACAGAAAAAACAATCGAAACAGCAAACAAAACACTAACACAAGCCCAACAAAGCATCCAGCAACAAACCACAAACAGACAACAAACACAACAAGAGCAAAGCTCCGCAAACCAACTCCTAGAAGAAGCAACACAAACAGTAGCCCAATTAAAAACCCAAGAAGCCACAGCAACAACAGAAAACAAAATAGCACAAGACACCTTACGCACAGCACAAAAAGAACAAGGTATAGAAGACAGAGAAGAAGAAATACGAAACATAAGACAACAATTAGACGAAACATCCAACAACATGAGTAAAACAGGCACTCAAATAAGACAACATGAACACAATGCAGCGTACGAAGAAAAAGCAAAAGAAGCAGAAGCAGACAATATCGTCAACTATGAAGAAGACACCCTCAAACAAAACGCCCCCATAAAAACACGCCTTGTACGAAACTTTCTATCTTATTTGGCAGGGGTCAAAGTTTCATACAGCGGATCTCACACCACAGTTCATTATGAAGACCCAGCCACAGGAACCACCACCACCATTAAATCAGGACCCCTTTCAGGCGCAGCCCATGAACACATACTCATAGATAATGTCCTAAAGATAGCAAAAGCCCTAAATCTATCCAAAAGCACCTTGAAAAATAAGTTTGGCGTCACCGTGCTTTCAAGTCCAAAAAAGCCAGAAACACCCCTAGACACCATCCCCACCCCAAACAAAGAAATTGTTGTTGTCCAAATGGGCGATAATCAAGAAGTCATAGCCACACGCAAAAGAATGGTTGAGAAAATAAAACAAGAATCAAACGGCTCAAATAAAATCCATGTTGTTAAAAAAGATAAATGGAAGGAAACACACCCCATAGAAGGAGATATTAGCACCTTAAAAGGCGAATACGAAATCAATGTCATTGGGCGTAGCACAATACAAGATGAAACCACCCGAGTCCTTGAAGGCAACAACGCCAAACAACTGCTTGAAGTCTTGGCAAGTATAGCCCCCCTCGAACGAGGAGCAGCGTCAGCAGACACCCCTGTTTTAAAAAAAATCACAATAACACATTGCAAAGAATCTGACTGTAGCCCTATCAACAATCTTGCCGAATCTCTAAGAGTAAAAGTAGCAGAAGACATCACCGTTAAAGACAGCCTAGAATACCAAAGAGATAAAGCCCTAAATCAATCTACATCTCAACAAAAAAAGCAACTCAATGCCGAAAGACGAGAACAAGAAAGCAATGCAGAACGAGAGAGAAGCAACAATGAACAAATCAATATAATGAATTGGGGGCGCTATAGAGAGCAAAAAAACCCCACCTTTGTTGAAACAAAAGAAATAAAACAAGAACGAGTCAAACAAGCAACGAGAATAGCCAGAGAAAAAGAAGTAATAGCAAATCAAGCAAAGGCAGAACAGGTTAAGCAAGAAATAAGGGTGGCAGAAGCTGCAGTAAAGAGCGGGAATAGAAGGCAGGATCAGATGACTGAGAGAGTGCAACAGAACGAAAAAGAGAAGCAAGAAGTTAAAAAACAAGCAATTAAACTTATAATAAAAGATATTGAGCGATTTAAAACAATACCCGATCAAGTAAAAACTAGATTAACGAAATATTTAGAACAAGATTCAGTAAAATTTCCACCTAAGATACAGGAGATGCCGAATAAAGTAGCTCCTCGCAGTTCAAAACAAATTGGCATTAGTGTGGAGCAAGCTGAAGTGAATGCTCTTAAGGTACACCTTACAGGATTGCTAACAGAACAAGAAATGTTTGTCCATAATTTAAGATATTTATTTTCCGATAAATCGTTAGCTACTGTGAATAACTGGGGTGACAAGGTTGTGAATTTTTGGATGAATTTCAAATACCTTAATTTTTCAGCCAGAAAATCAGCTAATAAATTAAGTGAACTTCAAAAAAATATCAACCCCAACAGTTGGTCAAGTGCAAGCGACCTTCTCAAAGAAATCAATGGACAAGTTCTTGCTGCTAAAGTATCAGAAATAATTCTAAAGGTTGACGAAGATACTAAGCGTCTTGAAGAGATTGATACTAAGTTAAAAGATATAGATAAATATAGTGAGGCTATGGTAGTAAAATTAAACGAAGCACACACATCGTCTGATAGAGATAAATTGGCAGCAAGGTTTTATGCAAACCTGGAAAAGGTGAATGAAGTATTTGATGCAACACACAGGTCTCATGAGAAGGCTTTGCTACATTTAAATTCTGCATTGAGAGTTCTTGAATATCTTGCTCAATTTATGAATGATGAGGGGGTCTCAACAAAGATAATAAACGACACTGAAGAAGAAAAGCAAAAAATAAGGAAAGCACTTGAGGCGATACCTTACCGCACACCAGCCTTTAATAGTATACGCAATACTAAGAAAATAATTTTTGAGGCGCAAGAGAGCTCCTCAGGTCTTATCGAAAATATAGTCATTGAAAGAGAAACGATAAAGAGCAAACAACAAGGTCTTGATGTTAAATTTGACACAGATGCTAATAAAATATCCTTGAAGCGTAACAAGTTAAATTTAGAGAATATAGAAAAAGATATAGAGGTTATGCGCATGAATTACGATGCTAGCTCTGTTGCTTTGTCTGATAATGTGAATATTAATTTGTTGATAAATGATATAGATGATAATTTAGAAAAAATAGACAACATCTTGGAAGAAATGGCAATAATAAAAACTTCAGATTTAAAGACAGAGGAAGTTATCAATGCTAATAAAATGCTTGAACAAGGTATATTGGAGCTTCGTCAATTAAGTCGAAAAACAACTGCCCTTTTATTCAAATATCAGGGATTGTTAGAAGAATCAACTCAAAAAAAACTCGCAATACTTGCTAAAAGAGAGCAAAAACAGGGTGCAATACCTTTAACAGCGCAGGAAATAATCAACAACACCGAAAAAGAGAGTAACCCACAAGCCACATCACCTTTACCCCATAAGAAAAACAAAAAATCACAAGACGATTCCGTCAATAGCCACATATCTGAATCAGATGAAAATAATGAAAAAATCCAGCAACAAGAAGCAACACCCACCCAATTAAAAAGCGATAAAGAAACAACAACCCCAAAACAAAAAATCACAGAGGACGACAAAAAAAATATCAAAGATACTGACACACCCCCTATTCAAGCACCCCAACAAGACAGCACATTAGCAAACAACCACACACCCAACGAAGAAAACAAGGGGGAGGCAACAAGCCAAAGAGGTCCACCAACTGATAAAGAGTTACCACAGCCACAAGAAGACACCCAAACTAAAAACGATGACAAGAAATATGACACTTATTTAATTATTCAAAAAGACGACGATGAAACCGCCAAAAAAGTAGAACAAGGCATTACCGAAAAATTAAACAAGCGCCATGGCAAAGAAAATGTTGTCGTTGTTAAAATTAATAAAAATGGCGAACAAGAAAGAATTCAAGGCAATTCAAAAAACCTAACAGGCAGAACAAAAGCACACATAATCGGACACGGCACAGAAGAAAACGGCATTAGAAAATTAGCCGGTCAAGATGGCACGCAAATAGCGAAAAACTTAAACGATATCATTCCACAAAATGCAGAATTAACCAAAGTATCTTTAGTCAGCTGCAACAGTGCCACCTGCGCTGGAAATAACACCAGTTTGGTTCAAGATGTTGAAAAAAATCTGAATAACTCTGTTACAGAAGTCAAGGGCTACACAGACAGGATAGATGCTAACGAACAAGGCAAAATAATATCCGTAACAAAAGGCGGATTAAGTGGTCGCGAGGGTAGAGACAAAGAGAACTCACAAGAAGGGCGACAGGGCTTTGAAATCGCACAACTCATTAAAACACTCGTCCCCACAGAAGCCATATTAACAAAACTTTCATTATTAAGCTGCAACAGTGGAGATTGCACGGTTGGAGTAACAAATATGGTAGCCGATGTAAAAACATTATTTAAGAGATTTGTTGCCATTCAAGGCTACCAAGGCACAGTCAATGTTGGCAGCAACGGCAAAGCAAAAATTGTAGCCAACGGCAAACCCGGTATGGCACCCAGTGATATTGATTCATTAAGAAAAAAATCAGAAGAATTAGGTCAGAAATTAGATGAACTAACAGACAAAATGGAAGAAAGAATAGCGGTACAAAGTCAAGCATTGGATAATACAGTACCACAAACACAAACAGCAAATACCATACAAACCGTCGCAACATTAGAGAAAAAAATACAAGCAGACAACCAAGCAATTGATGAGGAAACACAAGCAGCAGAAACTGTAAAACAAATCGTCCAAAAAGAACAAGTAAAAACATCTCTCAAGAATACAAGGGACGACAAAAAAGATAGTAACGCTATCAACAAGCCTTCTGATCAAGCACCACAACAAAACAACAGTAGATTGCAAGATAATAGCGACACTTCTAATCAAGGAAACAAGCCAAAGACAACAAGCCAAAGAGGTCCACCAACTGATAAAGAATCGCTACAGTCAAAAGATATTTCAATTAAAAGTGATGAGGAGACAACAGAAGAAGCATCTAAAACCCCTGCTTCCTTGAAACAAAAAATGACAACGGAGCAAGGACTCTCTTCTGCTCCTGTCCACGCTAGCAAACAATCACAAAAATCACCAACAACCACTGCTCAGCAAACAAAGGCAAAATCAATAAACAAATCAGAAGAACGGTCAAAAACACTGGAAAATAAAGCTCTACTGAGTTCATTGAAGTCAGAAGAATCCAATAAAAAAGAAACAACAGGCAGGAAAACTTTGTCAAAAGACACCAAGCCTCAACAACAAGTCACCACCCCCAAACACTCAATATTAAAAGACAAAAAAGCAAACTCAAAAGAAGACGCAATAAGCTTAGTTAATGAGACACCTATCTCAAACCATAAAGTTGACAAAAAATACCCACCCCAAACCCCAGACTTAAGCCTAGATCAAAAATCTCCCACGCAAAAAAGATCAAACAACCAAGCTCAACCAACAGCAAAAAACCCAAAAGACACAAACACCCCCATCAAACACGAAAGCCATATCATCATCCAAAAAGCAGATGACAGCACTACCGATAAGGCAAGAAAAAACCTAGTCAATAAATTAAACCAACAACACGGCAAAGAAAATGTCGTCGTTATTAAAGAAATAGAAAACAAAAAACCCCTAAAAATTCAAGGCAACATTGAAAATATCAAAGGCAACTACCAAGCCCAAATAATAGGACACGGAACCGAAGAAGACGGTGTTAGAAAACTAAATAAAAAAACGGGTAAAACAATAGCAGAAGAGCTAAAACAATTAACAAGCACCATTCACGATACCCAAGCACAACTTACCAAAACCTTGCTATTGAGTTGTGATGGCGACACTTGCGGCGCTAAAGGCACAAGCCTAGTACAAGATGTTAGCCAAGTACTGAAGAATGTAGCAGTAGAAGGCTTTGACAGCAGGGTTAATGTTAGGACTAATGGTAGCATTAAAGAAAATGTTCCAGAAGGAGAGGATGCTTTAGGGGGTTCTAGTTCCAAGCAAAAGAAAGAACAAAAGAAAAGCAAAAACGAGTCTGATCAAGAAGAAACAACAGACGCATGGGGGTTTGAGAAACCTAGCACCTCTGGAATATCACAAACACTAAAGAAAGAACAAAAGAAAAGCAAAAACGAGTCTGATCAAGAAGAAACAACAGACGCATGGGGGTTTGAGAAGCCTAGCACCTCTGGAATACCACAAACACCACAAAAAGTTAAAACAATCTCTTGGAAGCAAGGAGTATACGGAATAAGGAGAGGTATGAGTAACGGAGAATTAGAAAATCTCTGGGTGAGTGAGAAACATGACACCGCAACAGGAAAGAAGTTGTTCATAGATATGATTACTAATGTTAATGAACTTTCTAATGTTCTTGTGGAAAATATATCAGAAGATACATCTATGTATTTTGGCGGTGATTCTATTAATGGTAATGCGGAAGAGTTAAGAGCGTTTTATAAGCAAGAATATTCACATTTAGATAAAGAAAATCGGGAAGAAATAGTACAAGCAGCCTTACTCATATCCAGGTTAACGCAAAGGATAAACTTTGCCTTTTTTGCAAGGAACGATTGGAGAGATCAAGTTCAAGAGCGTGAAAGAATGCAATTAAAGGGGCCGTCAGTTTTTTTAGTTGGGGCAGCACATACCTTGCTACATGAAGCTGGGGGCACGCATTCAATGCACAATGCAAATGCATATCCTGCTTATCAATACCCTAATCCAGATAAAAGTATTGCTTTGGTGCCAGAGCAATTGATTGAATACAATAAACATCTTGATCGTAAAAACAAGAATGCCGCCCCCGAATACGCAGTATGGGTCAAAAGCCAAGACGAGTCAATGAATGACCCGTTCTTGGTTATGGGTCAAAAATCTGACATGGAAAAAGCATTTGGCAACAAAATCAGATTATTACCAAAACGGTTATCAGATTTAAACTCTGCCACCAAATACGAAAGCCGCATTATCATTCAAGAATCAGATGGTGAAATTGCTAATACCGCAACAAAAAATCTAGTCAAAAAATTACAAAAAAAATACAACAAAGAAGATATTGTCGTCATTAAAAGAGTAAACGAAGCACTGGTCGTCACTGAAGGTAACATGAAAAATATAAAAGGCGAATACAAAGTCAATGTCATAGGACATGGACATGAAGATAAGCGTGGCGTTAGAAGACTAGGGGGCAAAAACGGCGCACAAATAGCACAAGACTTAAAATCATTTAAATGGATGTCCTATGCAAAACTTGCCAAAGTTTCACTAATGAGTTGCTTTAGTGGTACTTGTGGTGCCTCAGGAAGAAGCCTAGTTGATGATTTTAGGCAAGCATTAGATGATAACACTGTAAAAATTAAAAGTTACAACGATAGAATTGACCTTAACTCTGAAGGTCAAGCAAAAGTCGTGTTCCATGGAGGACTTGTACGAGATGATAAAGGCACATCAAATACAAAGTCTCAACAACAAGTTGACTCCCCTGACCATCCACCACAAACCCTAGGCCTGAGCCTAGATCAAAAATCTCCCACGCAAAAAAGATCAAACAACCAAACTCAACCAACAGCAAAAAACCCAAAAGACACAAACACCCCCATCAAACACGAAAGCCATATCATCATCCAAAAAGCAGATGACAGCACTACCGATAAGGCAAG
>NZ_FQTR01000090.1 GCF_900128535.1 bacterium endosymbiont of Bathymodiolus sp. 5 South
CGACATGAAAGTCTTGTTGATAGATATGGGTGCTGAAGTCTGCTTTATTAGAAATACTAACTTGGTAGTTGCTTAGTCTATTTGCACAGCAATCAGTGCGGTTGTAGATAATGATTTGCTTGATGTTTTTTTGACCGCCTAGATCAACCTGCCACCAAGCGCCTTGTTCATAGTTGGTATGGGTTACGCTACCATTTAAGAATTTACCATCAGTGTTGCCATCCACTGCATAGCTAGCAGCAACGGGGATGGAATATGTATATGTGCTGGATTCTGTGGCAGGTTTTCTAAGAGCTAGATTAATATCACCAACACCAACAGCAATAACAACAGTTGCAGTGTCCTGACCACGACGATCAACTTCCATCATAGCCATTAAAGCTGCAGTCACAGTATAAGTCACTGGATCAGAGGTAGCAATTGGCACTCCAGAGATGGTTCCAGTTGTTGTATTAAAAGATAAGCCATTGGAAATAGCAGGAGAAATTGAGTAATGAACAAGAGAAGCAGAATTTGTGTTAGTAATGGTAACAGGTGTAATAGCAGTTCCAACAGTAGCGCTAACATGATTAGTGCTGATTGTGATGAAGGGGGTTATCGCAATACTAAAAGCATTTAAAGATACCAAAATAATGGAAGCTGCAAGAAATTTAATTAGTTTGTTTTTCATTTTCAAAAATAACAATTAAAAAGTTCACTCTAACAGTTAAAAATAATTTTGTCAAGATCTTTTATGAAATCTAAAAATTTTACAGATTTACCCATTGAATGCCAATCAACCATCAGCGCACCACAACCTAAGTAAGTAGCAACTGAAACACCTTTACTGCGTTTTCTTTATTTAAAGATCAACACCTATAACCTGAACTTCTGCTAGAGACAGATAGTTCTTGTCAAGCAACTGGACTCTAACATAGCGACCTCGTTTACCTGATATACCTAATTGAATGATTTTTTTAGGATCAGGCGCGACATGAAAGTCTTGTTGGTAGGTGTGGGTACTGAAGTCTGCTTTATCAGAAATACTAACTTGGTAATTGCTTAGTCTATCTGCACAGCAATCAGTGCGGTTGTAGATAATAATTTGCTTGATGTTTTTCTTGCTACCTAGATCAACCTGCCACCAAGCGCCTTGTTCATATTCAGTAGTACTTGTGCTTTTATTTAAGAATTCACCATCAGTGTTACCATCTACTGCATAACCAGCAACGGGATCGGAGTATCGATATGTGCTGGATTGTGTGGCAGGCTTTCCAAGAGCTAGATTATGACCAGAGACATACGCACCTCCATAACCTAAGTCACCCCATGCCCTGATTGAGCCATCGGGCTTAACAGCGCTAAAGGCAAATGCATTTGAATAAATCTCGGTGTAGCCTTTATCGGTGGGTGCTGCATTTATGTGTTTACTCTCAAAGTTACCCCATGAACTATCGAAGTTACCCCATGATGTAATTGAGCCATCGGCTTTAAGGGCAGCAAAGGCGCTATCACTTGAATAAATCTTGATATAGCCTTTGTCAGTGGGTGCGTTGGGTGAGTTTGTGCCTCCACTCTTTATGTCACCCCATGTTGTGATTGAGCCATCGGCTTTAAGAGCGGCAAAGGCATATGCATTTGAATAAATCTTGGTATAGCCGTTATCAGAGGGCGCACCTGTACCTCCCCAATACGAATAACCCCACGCTGTAATTGACCCGTCGGCTTTAAGGGCAGCAAAGGCATACTGAGTTGAATAAATCTTGGTGTAGCCACCACCAGAGGGTGCACCTGTGCCTCCATTATTCGTATCACCCCACACTGTAATTGACCCGTCGGCTTTAAGGGCAGCAAAGGCGTCATTAGTTGAATAAATCTTGGTATAGCCATTATCAGAGGGCGCACCCCAAGTTCCCGATCCACCCCACACCGTGATTGAGCCATCGATTTTAAGGGCGGCAAAGGCAAGCCGAGTTGAATAAATCTTGGTGTAGCCACTATCAGAGGGCGCACCTGTACCTCCACTGCTCGCATCACCCCACGCCGTGATTGATCCATCGGCTTTAAGGGCGGCAAAGGCATATGCATTTGAATAAATCTTGGTATAGCCGTTATCAGAGGGCGCACCTGTTGCACCTCCCCAATACGAATAACCCCACGCTGTAATTGACCCGTCGGCTTTAAGGGCAGCAAAGGCATACTGAGTTGAATAAATCTTGGTATAGCCACTATCAGAGGGCGCACCTGTGCCTCCATTATTCGTACCACCCCACGCCGTGATTGACCCATCGGCTTCAAGGGTGGCAAAGGCGTATCCATTTGAATAAATCTTGGTATAACCACTACCAGAGGGCGCAGGTATACCTCCATAATTCGGATCAGTCCACATCATAATTGAGCCATCGTCTTTAATGGCAGCAAAGCCCCGCTTATTAGCGTAATTTGGCGAATTGTTAAATCCATCAAAATCATTCTGAGAACTAGAATAATCCACCTCAGAAAAACGCAAAAGGTCAACACCCATAACCTGAACTTCTGCTAGAGAGAGATAGTCACTGTCAAGCAACTGGATTCTAACATAGCGACCTTGTTTGCCTGATGCGTCTAATTGAATGATTTTTTTGGGATTGGGTGCGACATGAAAGTCTTGTTGATAAGTGTGGGTACTGAAGTCTGCTTTATTAGAAATACTAACTTGGTAGTTGCTTAGTCTATTTACACAGCAATCAGTGCGGTTGTGGATAATGATTTGCTTGATGTTTTTCTCACCGCCTAGATCAACCTGCCACCAAGCACCTTGTTCATAGTGGGTATGGGTTGTGCTCTTATTTAAAAAATAGCCATCAGTGTTACCATCCACTGCATAGCCAGCAACAGGAACGATAGAGTGGTATAGATATGTGCTGGATTGTGTAGCAGGTTTTCCAAGGGCTAGATTGGTAGTGCCGGCACCAACAGCAATAACAACAGTTACAGTGTCCTGAGCATGACGATCAACTTCAGACATAGTATAGGTCATTAAAACTGCAGTTACAGTATAGGTTACTACATCAGAGGCAACAATTGGCGCTCCAGAGATGGTTCCAGTTTTTGCATCAAAGGATAAGCCATTGGAAATAGCAGGAGCAATTGAGTAATAAGAAGCAGCAGCACCTGTATTAGTAACGGTAACAGGTGTAATAGCAGTTCCAACAGTAGCGCTAACATGATTAGCACTGATTGTGATGAATGGGGCTAGCGGTATAAGACTAAAAGCATTTAAAGAGACTGAAAAAATGACAACTGCAAGAAGTTTAGTTAGTGTGTTTGTTATGTTTTTCATTTTCAAAAATAATAATTAAAAAATATACTGTGAGACCTTTGCATAAATAGGAATAATCATCATAAACCCACTTTTCACCCACTTGGCAATTTTTTAAACCCAGCCTTAGCCCTGCTAGGACAAGGTTTAAAGAAATCACCAATTGGGCAAAAATTGGATTTTGCCAATCATTCCTATTTATGCAAAGGTCTCACTGTAACATTTAAAAAAAATTTGTCAAGACCCTCTCAACTTTTGCACTTCTCCAAAAAGCGTACAGCAACTAAAACACCTTTACTGCGTTTTCTTTATTTAAAGATCAACACCTATAACCTGAACTTCTGCTAGAGACAGATAGTTCTTGTCAAGCAACTGGACTCTAACATAGCGACCTTGTTCGCCTGGTGCGTCTAATTGAATGATTTTTTTGGGATTAGGTGCAACATGAAAGTCTTGTTGATAGATGTGGGTGCTGAAGTCTGCTTTATTAGAAATACTAACTTGGTAGTTGCTTAGTCTATTTGCACAGCAATCAGTGCGGTTGTAGATAATGATTTGACTGATGTTTTTCTTGCTACCTAGGTCGACCTGCCACCAAGCGCCTTGTTCATCGTTGGTATGGGTTGTACTACCATCTAAGAATTTACCATCAGTGTTGCCATCCACTGCATAGCCAGCAACAACGGGGATGGAGTATGTGTATGTACTGGACTGCGTGGCAGGCTTCCCAAGCGCTAGATTATAACCAAAGGCATTTGCACCTCTAAAACTTGGGTCACCCCATGTTCTGATTGAGCCATCGGACTTAACAGCAGCAAAGGCAAATTCATTTGAATAAATCGCAATATAGCCTTTGTCAGTAGGTGCGCTTGTATGCTTATCATTTCTACCCCACGAACTATCTAAGTTACCCCACGATGTAATTGAGCCATCGACTTTAAGGGCGGCAAAGGCGCTATCACTTGAATAAATCTTGATATAGCCTTTGTCAGTGGGTGCGTCTTTGCCGCCACTCTCTGAGCCACCCCATGCTTTGATTGAGCCATCGGCTTTAAGGGCGGCAAAGGCATATCCATTTGAATAAATCTTGGTGTAGCCTTTGCCAGTGGGTGCGTCTTTGCCTCCACTCTTTGAGTCACCCCACGCTTTGATTGAGCCATCGGCTTTAAGGGCGGCAAAAGCTCTCTCACTTGAATAAATCTTGATGTAGTCTTTGTCAGTAGGTGCATTTGCACCTCCATTCCTTGAGTTACCCCACGCCTTGATTGAGCCATTGGCTTTAAGGGTGGCAAAGGCATATGCATTTGAATAAATCTTGGTATAGCCCCTATCAGTGGGCGCACCTGTGCCTCCACTCTCTGAGTCACCCCACACCGTGATTGAGCCATCAGCTTTAAGGGCGGCAAAGGCACCCCTAGTTGAATAAATCTTAGTATAACCACTATCAAAGGGTGCGCCTGTGCTTCCAGCATGCGAACCACCCCACACCGTGATTGAGCCATCGGCTTTAAGGGCGGCAAATGCATGTCCATTTGAATAAATCTTAGTATAGCCACTACCAGAGGGTGCACCTGTGCCTCCGGCATTTGAACTACCCCACGCCTTGATTGAGCCATTGGCTTTAAGGGCGGCAAAAGCTTGCGAAGTTGAATAAATCTCAGTATAGCCTCTACCAAAGGGTGCACCTGCACCTCCAGTATGCGAACCACCCCACGCCGTGATTGAGCCATCAGCTTTAAGGGCGGCAAAGGCACCCCTATTTGAATAAATCTTGGTATAGCCACTACCAGAGGGTGCACCTGTGCCTCCAGTATGAGAATTGCCCCACGCCATGATTGACCCATCAGCTTTAACAGTGGCAAAGGCGGAAAAGTTAGGATAATTTGGCGCGTTATACCACCCATCAAAATTATTCAGGGCACTAGAGACATCCACCTCAGAAAAATGCAAAGAATCAACACCCATAACCTGAACTTCTGCTAAAGACAGATAATCACTGTCAAGCAACTGGATCTTAACATAGCGACCTTGTCTGCCTAATGCGTCTAATTGAATGATTTTTTTGGGATTGGGTGCAACATGAAAGTCTTGTTGGTAAGTGTGAGTACTGAAATCTGCTTTATTAGAGATACTAACTTGGTAGTTACTTAGTCTATTTGCACAGCAATCAGTGCGGTTGTAGATAATGATTTGCTTAATGTTTTTCTCGCTGCCTAAATCAACCTGCCACCAAGCACCTTGTTCATAGTAGGTATGGGTTGTACTCTTATTTAAGAAATAGCCATCAGTGTTACCATCCACTGCATAGCCAGCAACAGGAACGATAGAGTGGTATAGATATGTGCTGGATTGTGTGGCAGGTTTTCCAAGGGCTAGATTGGTAGTGCCAGTACCAACAGCAATAACAACAGTTGCGGTGTCCTGACCACGAGGATCAACTGCCATCATATTCATTAAAACTGCAGTCACAGTATAAATCACCGGATCAGAGGCAACAATTGGTACTCCAGAGATAGTTCCAGTTGTTTTATTAAAGGATAAGCCATTGGAAATAGCAGGAGAAATTGAGTAATAAGTAGCAGCAACATTTGTATTAACAATGGTAACAGGTGTAATAGCAGTTCCAACAGTAGCACTAACATGATTAGTGCTGATTGTGATAAATGGAGTTAGTGCAATACTAAAAGCATTTAAAGAGACTAAAATGATGGCGACTGCAAGAAATTTATTGGTTAGTTTGTTTTTCATTATTAAGGATAGTTATTAAAAAAAGTCTACTATAACATTTAAAAACAATTTTGTCAAGGTCTTTTCTTTTATGCACCCCAACACAAAGGAGATGCTACCCTTTTTATTCCCTTTACTCAAATTAATTTTAAAAAATATGAAAAAAATAATTACAACTTCAGCTGTTTTATTTGGACTAGCGGCAGTATTTTATGCAGGCATGACTTTTAAACAAACTCTTTATGAAGATTGGTGTATGGATAATGGAGGTCTTATAAAACAAGGCGTTTATGATAATTGTGTCTTTAAAAAATCTCCAACAATAAACAAAAAAAAGTCAGAAGAAGTTATGGATTTAACGCCTCCACCAACGCTTCATAGCACATGGGATGTTAATAATGATGGGTCTAATGATTGTGAGAATGAAGGTATTTGTGATCATACAGTGGATTATTCTAAAGCAAGGTTTGAATAAAAATAACACAATAAATTTTATTTAAAAAAATAAAAAAACTTTAAGAAATAAAGGTTTTTTAAAAAGTATCCTTATGTTAATTAATTACGGCATATATGCTACAGCGCAACTAACATGAATAAATTAAATTTAAAAATTATTGCCCCTATATCTGTTGCCATATTGATTGGTACGATTTGGATATTATCAGGCAAAAATAGTACTGAAGAAACAAGATTAACAAATAATTACCAAGCTAAACAAATTATTTGGCACGATGAAACAAAACATGAGGGCATTTCGGTAAACACCACAAAAGATCAGCTCAACGAGGATAGATCCACGATCCTCGTTGCAACTCCTGTGACAAAAAACAAGACTATTAATGAAACCCTTCAACAATTCAGTCAAAAATTTATTAATGAATTTTATAAGGAAGCACAGAAGCAAGAGAGTGCTTATAAGAAATATATTGCAAAAACTAATCTAGAGTCAGCAACATTTATCACTAATTATGTTCAGAATTTTGATGTTTCTTTTGTATCAGAAGATTATATTGCATTTGTATTTAACCAACACACTAATACTGGCGGCAGCGGAAATGATAGTACCTCCTCTAAAACATTTCACAGAGCTAGCGGCAAGGAAATATATTTGCCAGATCTTTTCTCTGATGACACATATTTATTAACATTATCAGAAATTTCCCGTACAAAATTACATAAGAAGTATTCACAAGGAAATAATACATTTATCAAAGATGGCACCACCCCTAAGCAAGAAAACTTTGATAGTATGGTATTAACTCAAAAAGGTTTATTAATTTCTTTTGATAAATATCAGGTAGCACCAGGTTCAGAAGGCATTGTTGAAATACTTGTACCGTTTAAAGATTTATCTGAATTTTTATCACCTCAAATGAAAGAATTGTTTCAATAAAATAAAGGGGTGGCACCCCCCTTTACTATCATAATAATATATTCTTAAAATCAAATATCGTTAAAAATTTTCATACGAAAAGTACAAGCTCCGTAATCTTTTGCTGCATTGAACATATGACTCAAATGAAGTATAAAATTAAATCAAGAAAAAGCGAAGGCTTCTTAAGGGGTTCTATATAAAAAATTTTAAAAAGTTGTCAGAGGTTTTGGGGTAATGTAGTCTGTAGACCAAACTTGGTTAGCGTGATTAATGCCAAGACCTCGTAATTTATAACTGTATTTTTTATGTGCTTTGATTGGCATTGCTGATTAACCGACAGAAGAGAACACGGCATGTGTGGTGAAGATAGCTTGAACTCAACTAACTGTTTGCGATTAGATAAGCCCAAGCTTTTT
>NZ_FQTR01000091.1 GCF_900128535.1 bacterium endosymbiont of Bathymodiolus sp. 5 South
TGACAAGTTTTTCCGAATTGGTAATTTTATGAAATATAGTCATAGCAAAGCTATGGCTGTGTTTTATAAAATTGTCAAGTTGGCGAAAAATGGCGTTTTGATGATTATTCATATTTATGCAAAGGTCTCATACTATTTTAAAAAAACCTTTGCGTAAAACATGAACACTTCCACCCTCTTATCGTTTCGCAGGTTTATTCAAATATTTGTATGTTTTAATGGAATTATCTGTGATTAAAAAACCTTATAATAAGTATAACTTATTAAAATCCCTTGCACTAATTGCACTGCTTCACGCCTCTAATTTATATGCAATAACTTTAGAACAAGGCATGGAAGAAAACCTTAAATTAGATAGACAAAATGCCAATACTCAAAGGTTAACAAAGATAACAAAATTCTTAAAGAAACTCAAACCCCCTTCAAAGATAAGTGGCAAATTTAAAAAAGAAGAAAAATGTGTTGATATTCACACAATCAATGTCCAAGGGGTATCTCTTATTGACAATAAAACCATCAATGCCACTGTTGAGCCTTTTACAAATAAATGCTTAGGCAGGATGAATATCAATAATATTATGAAGTTATTAAATCAACTTTACTTTAATCGCGGCTACACCACCGCCAGAACTTACCTTCCCAAACAAAAAACAAGCCAAGGTATTTTAAAACTGACAATAATAGAGGGGAAAATTAATAAATTATCATCTAATAACAAAAACTTATATTTAAATAATTTATTTTCTGATAAATCAGAAAGTTATTTAAACATAAGAAACTTAGAACAAGGAACAGATCAAATTAACAGATTGGAAGGCTATCAATCAAAAGTTGATATTAAACCCACCAGTAAAATAGGCTATAGCGATGTTGTTATAAAAAGTACCCATAAAAAGAATGTTTATTTTAGATCAGGATTTGACAATAGTGGTTCAAAAAGCACAGGGACAATTATGGCTAATATTGGTACATCAATAAACAATCTTACTGGTATTAACGATCAATTAATGATTGATTTGAAATCCAATTCAAAACCAGATGAAGATAAAAAATTAAACAGAACCATATCACTTTCATACGATGTTCCGTATATTGACTGGAATTTTGGCGCTCGCTTAAATGAAACCAAAAATATCTCTCTTATAAACAATATACTTATAAACAATCAATCTGTTGCAACTCAATTGAGAAATATTAATAGCAATATAGAAATATATGCCAAAAAAAATATATACAGAGATGAAAGCCAGAAAATATCATTCAATATATCTTGGCATAAAAAAAATAAAGTTTCTCAGGTTAGCAAAGTCAATATAGAGGTTAGTACCTACACTAGAAGTCATCTTGCAGCAGGCATTAACTTATCTAAAAAAACAAAAAAAAATAGTTCCTATTCGCTAGATTTCAAAATTAAACAAGGACTGAACACAAAGGTTGTATTTCATAACGATAGTGGAGAAATCACCCCCGCACCTAAGAACTTTCCAAAGAAGTACTTTACAATATATAAAATAGGAGGCTCTTATAATACCATGTTAGCAAATAAGATAAATCTAAAGCTAGCATTTGACTCTCAATACTCTGATGATATTTTATTTGGCGGGGAAATGTTTCAAATAGGCGGCGCTGGATCCGTTAGAGGACATAGTAATATAGCCATATCAGGGGCTAAAGGCGCCTACTTTCGATCAACCTTTACTTTCGCAGAGCTTTCAAAAAATATCCCATTGAATCCTCAGTTTTATGTCTTATACGATATTGGGTATATTGCCCTAGGTCCAAGAACTGATGGAGGTAGACTTGATGGCAAGGGCGTTGGCGTTAAACTCAACATATTCAACCAGAAGTTATCACTTGAATATGGTGAAAATTACAGACGAAAACGCGATCACGCTTTTAGCATCAGTTTTAACGCTTCTTTTTAACGACTGGGAAATTTTTCCAGCAACACCCCGCATTTATCCAGAAAGATAAACTTAATCTTAAGATCACCAGGGCAAAGCTTAAAAAATTTCCAAGTAGCTGAAAAATAGATGTCTAGTGATTGTTCCTATTTATCGGTTACACATTACAAAAGCATTCCATTGCATTTACCCTCTTCTATCTCTTTGTTTTATTTATATTCCTAATTTGATTATGCAACATCACTTTATACCTATCCATCTCTTTGCTCATTGCTGATATTTTTTTTGTAAAGTCGCCTATTTCATTCTTAAACTTTTTATTTATATGCAAAATTTCTTGTTTTCTCTCGTCTTCATCAAAAATTTTACTAAGCGTATTTGTTTCTTCTTCTAGTTTCCGTAAAATCCCTTGATGTCTTTTAATTAAATTGTGGTAAGCAATGCCTATCTCATCGTACAACCGATCAGACGAAAGAACATTATATCTGAGAGTATTTTGAGATCGAAAAACAGTGTGCATCTGTTTTATTTCCTTTATTAAATCATCTAACAATAAATCATGTCTTATTAATCCTTCTTCATTTAAGCGTTTATTACTTATACTAGGCTTCTCTTGCTTGTGTGTTATTCCTTTATCTTCCGAACTTCGTATTTCTTCAGCGCTTACTTTTTGAACCTTTTGTATTTTATGGAGAATTGGAGAGAAAGGGGGGTGCTCTATACTTAGCTGCACCACACTCTCTTTAAATTTTTCAGCATCATATATCATTTCTAACGGTGCTTTCATCTTGGTTATAAATTCAATAATTTCTTCTAAATGATGGGCTCTTTTATGAAAAGCTGCTGTAGTTTTCTTTTCTTGTTCTTGCGCTAGCTTAAAATTTTTCTGTCGTATTCCCATGGGATCAAAATCTTTCTGTAACATCAATATTCTTTGAATTTCTACCATTTCCAATGATGACTCTGCTTGCATTGTTGTTTCCAGTATGCCCATAGATTCCAACACATTCTTAAGGTCTTGTTCCGCAACACTTATAAAATTATGGTTATGCTCTACAGTCTTAATATCCTTCTCGTTAGCTGCTTTTATTTCTAATATGGTTTTAGTAAAAGCTAATCTGGTAAGATTTTTCAAAACATTGTCTACACCGCCTTTGACTGAGGAAAGTTCATGTATTCTCTTGGTAGACTCTTGTATTTCGATTTGAGCTTTTCTGCGCAGTAACCACATATTAATAACAGTTTTTTCCCATTCATGTCCTAACTTGTTAGTGAATTTTACTGCAATTCTTATGTTGCTAATAATTGTTTGATGAAGTCTTAATGTATTTATCACAACTGCTTCAAGCCTTTCTCTCTCCTTGTTGTCAATATTAACCTGTTTTACACTCCTTTTTGATTTATAAGATCTCGTCTGTTTTGGTTTTGACTTACTTGGCTCAATGTTTGAAGCATTTACTTCGTAAAGCATTAAATAATTTTTTAGCCTGGTGCTTAAATCATCAGGTAGTTCCAGGAATGTTTCCATGTCTTCCATTATAAATTTGGCTGATTTTTGTTTGGCTTCTTGACTTTCCTCCCTCTTTCGTCTTTCTTTCTCTTCTTCCTTATCAAAAGATTTTTGTATTACTTCTGCCATGGCATTATTCATGCGATTTTCTTCTGCAACACTCTCCAATTCCGCTTTCTTTTTCCGCTCTTCTTTTTCTTTATCCCTTTTAAATGCTTGCTCTAGTTTATGCATTTTTGACTTAAACCCTGCTGATTGTTGCGTATCGTCAATTTTCCATACAAATGAATGGCGCCATTCCCTTTGTTTTTCCTTATACACCTCATTTTCTTTTTGTTGTTTCTTTTGATCGTCAGATTCCTTCTGTTGCTGAGCCTTAAGTTGCTCTGAGGTTTTGTTGTGCTGATGTTCAAGACTGTCTTCAACTGGAATATCATCCCCTATTTCTTCTCTTAAAGATGAGGCGAGATTGTTAACGGCGGTATCACAATCAGATCCCTTGCAATGTGTTATTTTAATTTTTTTCAAAATAGGGGTGTCTACTGAGCCTGCCCCTTGCTCAATAGGTGCTATCTTGGTCAAAATATCAGTCAGTTCCTTAGCGTTTCTACCTTCTATCACTCTGGCAGAGTCTTGTATGGTGCTACGCCCAATTATATTAACCTCATACTCACCCGTTAACTCTTTGACATTTCCTTCTACAGAATGTTGCACACCCTCATCATCCTCTTTAACAACATAAACTTTACCTGAGGTATCTAATGCTATTCTCTTGCGTGTGGATACTACTGCTTCGTCACTACCCATTTGAACAAGAACAATTTCTCTATTTAAGGTGAGCGGATCCTCTGGGGATGCCGCTGGACTTGCTTTGCCTGATTGTACTGTAATGTTAAACTGTTCAAGTAATAGGCTTTTGGGCAACTTCAAGTGTTTTGCTATATTGAATAGATTTTCATGAGATACATGGATATGGGCTTTACCTGAAAGAGGCCCTGCACCAAAAACCCTCTCCTCTTGTGTGTCTGAATCAAACAATGTGACCTTAGCATGAGATCCGCCGAATTTAATCCCTGCACCCTGCTTGTATAAAAACCTCATCATAACATGTGATTTTATTGGGGTATATCTTTGAAAAGTGTCATTCTTATAATCAACAATATCATCCAATTTAATCCTTTCTTCTTCTTGTTTGTGTGTTGCGCGCTGTTTGGCTTGTTTCTCTTCTCGACTTAACCTATGCAAGTGACCTGACACTTCATTCATTTTCTCCCTTAGTTCGTCTATTTTGTCCTCTGCACTACGCAAGCCTTGTGTTTTTCGGGCTGTCTCTAACGCTTGTTGTTTTATTTCATGATCTGCTGTTAACGCTAACCATTCTTCCTTTAAGCGCTCTACTTTTTGGGTTCTATCTAATACTGCTTGGTGTGTCAATCCTTGCTCTTGTTTTGCTTGTTGTCCCTCTATTTGTTTTTGTTTTATTTTTTCATTAACTTGATTCAAATTTTTATTTTCGGTATCGACTGTTGCTGTTATTTTTTGTAATTTCTCACTTGCCTGATTCAATTCTTTTTCTGCTTCTGTTGCATTTTGTCTGTTTGTCTTTGCTGCGTCTCGCACCTCTTTGAGCTTGTTGTATAAAACTTCTAACCCATCTGCACTTGCGCCTGTGTTTGCTTTTTTTGTCGTTTTTTTGCTTGTCTTTGCTTTATTATGTGATTTCTGCAGTGTGTTTACTTCCTTATCTGATTTATCTTTTGCATTTTTCGCTGTGTCATTTGCATGTTGTTTTTGTTGCATCTCTTTTTCTGCTTTTATTCTCTCATTTTTGAGCACTTGGATTGTTTCTGCTATTTTGTTTGCCGTTTGCTCTAATTCTTGATTTTCTTGAAGGTTGCTTTGTATTTTTTTATTTGCCGCTTCTTCTGCCTCTTGTACTGACCTTAGTTCTTGTTGTGCTTGCTCTAGTTCTTTTGTTGTTTGTGATACTTTGTCTCTTGTGATTTGTGCTGCTTGTGTTTCTGATGTTATATTGCTTAAAGCCTGTTCTCTTACTTCTTTCATCTTTGTTAGCTCATCTGTTAGCTCATCAAGCAAATCTGCTGAGTTTTTGAATGCTTGTTCGAATGTATCAGTATTGTTTTCAGGTGCCATGCTTGGCTCACCATCAGCCACAATTTTTGGATTACCGTCTTTATCAACATTGACTCTGCCTTTGTAACCTATGATATCAACCAAAGCGTTAAACCGTACTTTCACCTCCTGAACCAAACTTGATTGCCCATTGAGGCAACTATCGCTATAGCAGCTCATTAAGAAGACTGTTATTAATTCTGCTGTTTGTGGGATGAATCTTTGGATAATCTCTACTACTTCACCACTATTAAGACCTTCTAATTTGTTAATGCCGTCTACTTGCTCGCCGTGTCCTATTACCTGAACTTCTAAATTGCCTGTTAAATTGCCGACTTGACCTTGGGTAATTTCTAATTTTCCTTTATTTTTTTTGACAACAACGACTTTGTCAGTGGTGTATTGTTTGTTTTGTTTGGCTGCTATTTTCTTTTGCATGTCGTTGGCGGTTTGATCGTTTGCTATTTGGATGATTAAACTGGAATCGTATTTGGATGTACTAGGCTGTTGTTGAGGCTCTATATCTATTGTCTTTTCTTGGCTGGATTCATTTTTCTCTTGCTTAGAGTTAGGGCTGCTAAGAGCGTCTTCTTCTTTGGGTGCATTTTCTTTGGCACTATCATCAGTCTTAGCATCAATTCTGTTGTCATAGACTGTTGTTTCTTCTTGATCAGACTTGTTTTCGCTTTTCTCTTGTTCTTTCTTTTGCTTAGTGCTAGAACCCCCTAGGGCATCCTCTCCTTCTGGGACATTTTCTTTAGTACTACCATCAGTCCCAACATTAACCCTACTGTCAAAGCCTTCTACTTCTACATTCTTCAGTATTTGCTTAAAATCGTCAACTAGGCTTCTGCCTGAAGCGCCACAAGTACCACTAAAGCAACTCATTAGTGAAACTTTGGCAAGTTCTGCGTGGGACATCTCTAATGATTTTAAGTCTTGTGCTATTTGTTCGCCGTTTCTGCCTCCTAGTCTTCTAACGCCACTCTCATCTTCATACCCATGTCCTATGATGTTGACTTTGTATTCGCCCTTTATATCTTTAATGTCGCCTTTAGCGATGACCAGTTCTCCGTTTACTCTTTTAATGACGACAATATCTTTTTTGTTGTATTTTTTTTGTAATTTTTTGACTAGATTTTTTCTTGCGGTATTGGCAATTTTATCGTCTGATTCTTGAATGATAATGCGGCCTTCGTATTTGGTGGCAGGGTTTAAATCTGATAAATATTTTGGTAATAAACTGATTTTGTTGCCAAATGCTTTTTCCATGTCAGATTTTTGACCCACAACCAAGACTGGGTCATTCATTAACTCGTCTCTGCTTTTGACCCATACTGCGTATTCAGGGGCGGCGTTCTTGTTTTTACGATTAGTGAATTCAAGCATTTTAATTGCCTCCTTTGACACCAAAGCAATGCTTCTGTTTGGATTAGGGTATTGATAAGCAGGATATGCGTTTGCATTGTGCATTGAATACTCATCCCCAGCTTTATATAGCAAGGTATGTGCAGCCCCGACTAAAAAAACTGACGGCCCCTTTAATTGCATTCTTTCACGCTCTCGAACATGATCTCTCCAATTATTCCTAGCAAAAAATCTGAAGTTCTTCCTTCGTACTAACATGGATAGGTATGAGGTTACTTTTGTCAATTCTTCCCGGTCTTTTCTTTTTAAATGTGGAAATTTATTCCCAAAATCATTTCTTAAATCTTCCATATTGCCACTAAGAAATTCATGACCAAAACGCATAGATGTGTCTTCCGATGTATCTTCCATAAGAACATTAGAAAGCTCATCAACATCAGTAAGTATATTTACGAGTAACTTCCTTCCTTTTGCGGTGTCATGGTTCTCACCTATCCAGAGATTTTCTAATTCTCCGTCATGTATACTGTTCCTTATCCCGCCTATTCCTTGCTTCCAAGAAATTGTTTTAACTTTTCGTGGTATTTGTGATATTCCAGAGGTGCTAGGTTTCTCAAACCCCCATGCGTCTGTTGTTTCTTCCTGATCAGACTCGTTTTTGCTTTTCTTTTGTTCTTTCTTTTGCTTGGAACTAGAAG
>NZ_FQTR01000092.1 GCF_900128535.1 bacterium endosymbiont of Bathymodiolus sp. 5 South
ATTTGAACAAGTTTTTGATTTTTTATAATTTTAATCGTGGACATGGTGGACTTAGAAAAGAGATTAAGGTAAGGACGCCTTATGAGGCTTTAGAGTATTGGTATAATTTGAAGCCTGATTTGTTTATCAGAAAGCCTGATATGTTTCGGAGTGTGGTTTTTGAAAGTAGGGAGTAACGTGGTGAAACCTGACAACTAAGTCTTTGACTGGTGCAACAATATTTCCTGCTGTCAAGTCTTGAATCTTGATACTACTAGAGACCTTTGCATAAATTAGGGATGATTAGCAAAATCCAATTTTTGCCCAATTGGTGATTTCTTTAAATCTTGTCCTAGCAGGGCTAAGACTGGGTTTAAAAAATCGCCAAGTGGGTGAAAAGTGGGTTTCTGATGATTATTCCTATTTATACAAAGGTTTCTTAATTTATAATTACAAAAATGAAATTACATACTTTAGGTTTACTGGCTCTTAGTAGTTTTAATGTGTTAGGGAGCGAATGCATTATTAAGGCAAGTGACAAAAGCACATATACAATCAAATCATCAATTTATTCGTATCCAAATAATATTAATATTTGTAAATGTCAAGCAGGATATGAGTTCAGCCCCTTTATTTCTAGGGAAGAATTATCTAAAAATGGTAAGCAAGAGAATTCTTTCATGGTGTCATTAGATTTAGCAGGAAAGAAGTTTCAGTGCGTTATACCCAAAGATAACACAAAACCATCAACAGCTGCATGGGTGATACCTGTTTCCTTATTTTATGCAATAGCTGGGGGTCTGGTAATTTGCCATCGTACGTTTAAAATAAAACCTAGACTACCAGGTTTGTTGGGTGATGAGCCACCAGGTTTGTTGGGTGACACTCCAAATGTAATTGAAAACGATTATCAACCTCTCCCAGTGAATTGGGACAATGTGTCAACTTCTTCCACAGAATATGAAAATATATCACTGAACTTAATATCTGGAAATACGCCAATAAATGCCCATGATGCACTAGACAACCAAATACAAGATATTTTATCTGAAGAACATATTGATGTTAATGCTCAAAATGTGCTACCTGATAACGAGGTAGCTGATAGTTCCAGGGGTTTAATATCAGGTACTCGTTCCCCTGCTCCAGAAAGAATATACGACGAGATATCAAATAATACAAATTTAAATTCAAGAACTCAATGTAATATACAATAATTTGAAGACTCTCAGAGATTTTTGGGTGATATATATTTTGCTAAAACGCCCTTAGTTAATATTTCATCCACACAAATTAGAAGTATTCTATTCAACGCCCCCTCAATAGGTAAAATAAATAACCAGGAAAATTTATCAGCGCTACCACCTGAAAACATTATTGAATACATCCACAAATTATGAATTTAAAAACACAATTAAAAGCAGTTACCGACATTATTGACGAACTTAAGGGAGAAAATGTGGTTACTCTCAAAGTTTTGCAACAAAGTGCAGACATTGAGGCGATTGTCATTACCACCGGTCGATCCACGCAACATGTGCGAGGTATTTCCAATAATATCAAGATCGAAGCCAAACGTTTAGGGATGAAAGTGGTTGGTATTGAAGGTGCAGAAACAGGGCATTGGATGTTGATTGATTTGGCAGAAGTCGTGGTGCATGTGATGACTGAGAAAACCAGAGAATTTTATAAATTAGAAAAATTATGGTCAGGGGCTGATGAGGAGTGAAAATCAACTTAATTGCCATTGGTAAAAAAATGCCTGATTGGATACAAACAGGGATTACGCATTATCAGAAACAATTACCTAGTGAACTCAACTTTACTTTAACCACACCCGAAGCACAAAAACGCAAGGGCAAAAATATTGAACAAATCAAGCAACTGGAAGGTGAGTTACTCATAAAAGCCAGTGCCAATGCGAATTTGATTATTGCCTTTGACGAACACGGCAAACAACACAGCACCCAAGAAATTGCCAAGGCAATGAAAAATTGGCAACAAAATGGCGACAGTGTGGCGTTGCTAATTGGTGGTGCTGATGGCTTAAGCAATGCAATCAAACAGCAGGCTCACCAATTATGGGGATTGTCAAACCTAACTTTACCCCATTCAATGGCACGACTATTGGCGGTAGAACAAATCTATCGTGCCCATTCATTATTAGCCAACCACCCTTATCATCGGGAATAATGTAGAGGAAACAAAGGTTTTCTTAATCACAAGGAGAGAAAAATGCAATTAGAACTGATTAGCTTTAAACTTTGCCCATTTGCACAACGGGCAATGATTTCATTAGAGATACAAAAAATTGATTTTAAAATGACTTATATTAACCCAATGGATCCACCAGATTGGTTTAAAGAAATTTCACCCACTGAACAAGTGCCGTTACTTAAAGTTGATGACCAAGTTATTTTTGAATCCTTAGTCATCACCGAATTTATCGAAGAAATAAGCACGCATAGCTTCCATCCAAAAGAGGCAATACAAAGGGCTAATAATCGCTCTTGGATTGTGTATTCTGGAGAAATGTTGGGAGATATGTTTGGTATCATAACGGGTGATGAAGAAAAATTCCACACTTCAAAAAAAGCATTATTTGAAAAATTAACAAAAGTTGAGATCGTAAAAAACCAAGAAAAATTCTTCAATGGCGAAGAATTTAATATGATTGACGCTGCTTTTTCACCCATTTTTATGCGCCTCTCTTGGATGAATGAATTTACCAACAACGCCCTATCCATCACCGAATTTAAACATTTAAGTGCTTGGAGTGATGCGATTTTAGCACTTGATGTGGTTAAAAATTCTGTGGTTGATGGGCTGGATGATGTCTATTATTCAAATATTGAGGCGCGCGAAGGTCACCTCTCAACCTTATTAATTGATTAACACAGGTGTGATAACAATGAACTGGCGAGCGAAAATAGAGCAAAAATTTGAACATTTAGCGGATTTTATTTTTGACAATAGTAAAAAAACCATTCTTGTAGTTTTGCTTGTTGTGGCAACGCTTAGCTCTAATTTGCCTAATCTTAAAATGGACACCTCAACCGAGGGGTTTTTGCATAAAACTGATGAACTTCGACTTGAGTACGATGAATTTCGTGATCAATTCGGCAGGGATGAAAAAATCTTAATTGCGGTTGAAACCAAAGATATTTTTGATCTTGATTTTCTTAAAAAACTGGCAAAACTACACCAAGAATTAGAAAATAATTTACCCTACATTAAAGAGGTTAATTCTTTGATAAACGCTAGAAACACCCTTGGCACAGAGGACAGCCTCATTGTTGGGGATTTATTTGATGATTATAAAATCGATCAATCCACGCTCAGCGCTAAGAAACAACTGGCAAGTGCCAATCCTTTGTTAAAAGATTTGTTGTTTAATGGCGATAAAACTTTTACCAGCATCATCATTGACACGCAAACTTATTCTAGTTTTGATGAAAATGGCAAAAAAATAGTTATTAATGAAGCCGATGAATTTGCCGAAGAAACAATTATTAATAGCACGCCGAAACTCTATTTAACAGACAATGAAAACAGCAAAATCATTGAAATGGTGCAACAAATTACCAAAAAATATGAAGCCGCTGATTTTAAAGTGCATCTTGCTGGATCGGCGTTATTTTCAGGCGTTATCAAGCAGGCAATGAAAAAAGACACCCGAAGTTTTATCCAAAAAATGCTACTCATGGTAATTTTGATTTTAGCCTTGATGTTTAGACGCATTTCAGGGGTTGTCCTGCCAATTATTACGGTAGCCTTAACAATCGTTAGTGCCGTTTCATTAATGGCATTACTTAATGCACCCTTTACCGTTGTTACTCAAATTATGCCGTCGTTTTTATTGGCTGTTATTACTGGGGCAAGCATCCATCTTTTGGCAATATTTTACAAAAACTTTGCCAAAACTGGGGATAAAAAATCAGCATTGCGTTTTGCCATGAGGCATTCTGGCTTTGCAATTGTAATGACTTCACTAACGACCGCTGCTGGTATGTGGTCGTTTTCTTTTTCCGATGTGGCACCTGTTGCCGACTTAGGTATTTTTGCCAGTGCCAGTATTGTATTGGGGTTATTGTTTGTTTTAATATTCTTACCTGCGATGCTTGCCACGCTCAAACTAAAGCACAAGCCTGTTGCCTCACACAATAAAACAATGGACACTTTTTTACACCAGGTTGCTGATTTTTCCCTAAACCACGCTAAATCCATTGTGATAACGAGCGCTGTTATGATTGTTGTTGCGATCTTTTTTGCCGCACAAATGCAATTTTCCCATCATCCACTTGTTTGGTTTAAGGCTGAT
Organism: bacterium endosymbiont of Bathymodiolus sp. 5 South; assembly: GCF_900128535.1. GTDB lineage: Bacteria > Pseudomonadota > Gammaproteobacteria > PS1 > Pseudothioglobaceae > Thiodubiliella. Next base: position 4,301 of record NZ_FQTR01000092.1, read on the forward strand.
AATCCTGTGCGTGTGAGCGTTGAAACCATTGATAAAGAATTAAACGGCTCCATGACTTTGGAAGTTATTGTGGATACTGGGCGAGAAAATGGCCTGTATGAACCTGAGATATTACAAAAAATTGAAAGAACAACTAACTATCTTAACGCTTTAAAAGATGGAGAAATTTTTGTTGGCAAAACAATAACGCTGGTTGATGTATTGAAAGAAACCAACAAGGCACTGAATGCGAATGATGCAGCATTTTACAAAATTCCCACTAACAAAGATTTGATTGCACAAGAATTGTTTTTATTCGCCAATAGTGGCAGTGATGATTTGGAAGATTTTGTTGATTCTGGCTTTTCTAAAGCCCGCATCACGGTTAAAGTGCCTTTTGTTGATGCCATCAAATACAATCAATTCTTAAGTGAGATTAAAACCAAAATTTCCCAAGAATTTGGCACTAATGCCAATGTTTCTTTCACTGGCATTAGCATTTTACTTGCTAGCATTATGGAAAAATCCATTCATTCCAGTGCTGTTAGTTATGTGCTTGCCTTTGGGATGATTGCCATTATGATGATCGTTTTAATTGGCAATATTAAAATTGGCTTAATCAGTATGATTCCCAATATTCTACCCATGTTGAGTATTGCGGCATTAATGGTGGGTTTCGGCATTCCTTTTGATATGTTTTCAATGCTTGTGGGGGCGATTGCGCTGGGTCTTGCCGTTGACGATACGGTGCATTTTATGCACAATTTTAACCGCTATCGCCTAGAAGGTAAAAATGTGGATGAGGCAACCAGACTAACGCTGATTGGAACGGGACGGGCGATTATCGTTACCTCTATTGTGTTGTCACTTGGATTTTTGGTGCTACTAAGTGCCAACATGACCAATATGTTTAATTTTGGCGTTTTGACCGCCAGTGCTATTTTTGTCGCTCTCATTGCTGACTTTTTACTAATACCTGCCATTATGAAACTTTTGGAGAAAAAATAATGAAAAAACTACTATTACCTAGCCTGTTTTTAAGCTTGGGTGTTAATGCTTTAACGGGCTTAGAGATTATGCAAAAAGTCGATGACAGAGAGGATGGTAGTAGTGTTACTTCCACTCTACAAATGATTTTAATTGATAAGCACAACAAAAAACGCATCAGACAAATGCGTACATTTTCTAAAGATGTCAATAAAAACACTGAGCACAAATCTATCTTTTTTCTATCTCCTAGCGATGTCAAAAATACGGCGTTTTTAACCTTTGATTATAGCGATGATGATAAAGATGATGACCAATGGATGTATCTGCCCGCACTCAAAAAAACCAAACGCATTCCAGCCAGTGATAAAGATAGCGCCTTTATGGGTAGTGATTTTTCTTATGCCGATATGACCGATAAAAATCTTGACGATTATCATTTTAAACTGTTAAAAGAGAGTGCTATTAAACGCAAAAATGGAAAAAATCCAGTATGGGTTATTCAATCCTTGCCCAAAAATAAAGCCGTGATTGATGAAACTGGCTACACCAAAAGCATTTTATACATCCGCAAAGATAACTATATGCTTGCTCGTGCTAAGTTTTATCTTAAAAAGGCCAACAGAGTGAAATATATGGATGTTCGAAAAATGAAAAAAATTGATGGCATTTGGGTGGCAATACAAACCACAATGACCACAAAATCTGGCAAACAAACACTACATAAAACGCTTTTAAACAATAGCGATATTAAAATGAATATTGCGATTGACGATGATATGTTTAGTATTCGTAAAATTGAAAAAGGCTTGTAAATGAGCCTCTTGTATTAAAATGAGATTTTTCTTAGTCCTTTTAATTTCATTTTCATTAAATGCTGAAGAAGGATTTGACGACTCTGGATTTGATGATAACTTTAGCGACGAACTCATCATACAAACAAAGCCGCCTGAAAAAGGCTCAGTGTATGGCTCTGTTGATTTAGAATCGCATTACAATCTTAATAATAACAAAAATTTATCCTCTGCTAAAATTTTAACAGATTTAAGCGCCGAATACAAAATGGACAACGATACCAAGATAAGTGGCAATTTAAAGGCTTATCACGATTTCATTTTCGATACCAACAACCATTATTCAACAACACCTAATGGCTATAGAAACGAATTAAATTTAAATGAATTGAATATTTCAGGTAGCATTAATTCAAATCTTGATTTCAAAATTGGCAGACAAATTGTCGTGTGGGGTAAGTCTGATTCTATTCGCATTACCGATATTTTAAACCCATTGGACAACCGCACACCGGGGCTGGTTGATATTAAAAATTTGCGCCTCGGTAGAATGATGAGCAAATTGGATTATTATCAAAATTCCTTAAAAATTTCTGCCGCTGTGCTACATGAAAATCGTTTTAGTAAAAATCCAAAATTCGGCTCTGATTTTAAAACCAGCGCTGATTTACCAGAAAATAAACCCCGTAATAATTTGAAAAATACTGGTATTGCACTCAGCCTAACAGGTGAATTTTCTGGTTATGATTTTGGCATTTATTTTGCCGATACTTATCTTGATAAAGCTTACTTTAAAAATGGTGTTTTACACTTTGATAATAAATCAAAGATGTTAGGCTTTGCCTACAACCAAGCCATTGATAGTTTTTTATTAAAAACAGAAGTGGCCTATTTTGACACCATTAAATATTCAGGGCTTGCTGATACAAAATCAAGAATTGACAGTTTAATCGGTGTGGAATACACAGGAATTAGTGACGGTTCAATCAGTTATGAGTTATCACTGAGAAAAATCAACAATTATGACAACATCATCAACACCCAATTTAACAACTTTACCAAACAAGAAACCTATCAACATGCCTTGCGTTTTACTCAGGCGTATCTTAATCAAACACTTAATTTAACTGCAATTTTAGGTGTATTTGGTAAAAAAGGCGATGAGGGTGGCTTTGCCAGAGCTTCACTAGATTATGCCATTGATGATAAAATTTCAATTAGCGGTGGTATTATTGACTACATCGGTGGCTCTAGCATGACTGACCCGATCAGAGGCAACGATAGAATTTTTACCAAAATTAGTTATTCTTTTTAATGCCATTGATAGAAAATAACAATACTTATTGATTTGGTGTCGTTATTTTTTATAAAGGGAGACCTTTGCATAAATAGGGATGATTAGCAAAATCCAATTTTTGCCCAATGGGTGATTTCTTTAAACCTTGTCCTAGCAGGGCTAAGGCTGGGTTTAAAAAATCGCCAAGTGGGTGAAAAGTGGGTTTCTGATGATTGTTCCTATTTATGCAAAGGTCTCA
>NZ_FQTR01000093.1 GCF_900128535.1 bacterium endosymbiont of Bathymodiolus sp. 5 South
AGAGCACAACTTATTGCCATGAGTCACAATCTTAAAACTGGGATGAATATTTTTAAACAAATGCGAAGTCTAAGGGGTTGTTACGCCCAATGAGTGGGAGAGGACTAAAAATAGAGAAATAAAGCAATAAACAGCGGGGAAAATAAGGTTTTTTTTGGACTTTATGAAAAAATACAGGTAGTTTTGAAAATATTTTTGAAAAAATCTAAAAATTGAAATTAGGGTGGAGAATTATGAGTTATGCAAAAGTCTCTAGTTGTTTTTTGAATTTGGTATAAGACTCCAAGTGAGTGAAAAGTGAATTTTTTGATGATTATTCCTATTTATTGCAAAGGTCTCAAATAATATATGCCTTACCATCAAACCCACGCCTACGAGACACAAGCAACCTAACCCATCTCTTACACCAAGCACTAGATTTTATTCAAAGAATGACTTCAACAGGATGTTACTGTAAAGTAGACATCCAACTTTTAGAAAAAAACTGATTGCCAATAACCAAAGCAATATTTTTAGCACTTACCTCAGTTAATTCTTCCAACAAAGTCTTTTCTTCTTCATACAAAACTCTGGTCTTAACCCCAACCAACTTTGTTGCCACAAAATTGGCATCGCCAATCCCATCAATCAAGCCCAAATCATAGGCATCTTGCCCAAGCCAAACCAATCCAGTAAACAAATCTTTATTGTCTTTAAGTCTATTACCTCTACCCTTTTTGACGGCATTAATAAAGTTTTGGTGCGCTTTGTCCAAAATTTTAGTTTGAATATGATTAATTGTCGCCTCATCCTCAGGCAAGAACATATCCCCTAATCCTTTATTTTTTCCTGCCGTATATAGTCTGCGTTCAATACCGATTTTTTGCATTGCATCAACCACACCAAAACCCGACATCACCACGCCAATACTGCCGATAATTGATGATTCGTCAGCATAAATTTCATCAGCGGCAGCAGCAATATAATAACAGCCCGATGCACAAACATCCTCAGCCACAACATAGAGTTTTTTATTAAATTTCGCTTTTAAACGATTAATCGCCTTATAAATTCGACTGGATTGCACTGGCGAGCCACCCGGTGAATTGAGTCGCAAAATCACCGCTTTGGCGTTTTCCGCCTTAAAAGCCTCTTGCAACAATTCAATAGCATCATCTGCATTAATGCCACCTGCACTTTGAATAACACCACTTAATAGCACCTCCGCCACAAAAGGCGATTCTTTTTCCATGGCATCTTGCAAAATACCACTTTCACGCAAACTAACATAAGACACACTGAAAATATAGCCAAAAAACAACAAACTCAACAAGATTCGCCAGCGTCGTTTTGACTTATTTTGTCGCACAAACTCATGCGCAATATCAGCTAATTGCTCCTCACTACTACGCTTGACATTGTCATTCTTGCTTTTAAAGAAACCAAACAATCCACTCATTATCATTTTCCTAACAAAAAAATATTTATTTTACTGACTCTTATAAACAATAAAGTAACAAAACGAATCAAACTTTGCTTTGCTAGTTTCAGTTGCTGGTTATTTAAATTACAATGTGTTGGGCGAATAAATCGTATTCTGACCCCAATTATTTATTTATTTGGCCAATTATTTTTTTGACCCCAATCGCCAGTTATAGTCTCATCTATTATCTTTAAGCCATCAAGCGCAACATCAGCGACATCTTCTGCAGCATCAACTGTAAAATCAGACACATCATTGGCTGCTCCAGCTATACCATTACCTATATCGTCGAAAATCCCTGCATTTACAAACCCTATTGCTGTTGCCGGCATAATCGCTAATATACTTTTGTTTTTCATAATTTTCCTCGTGATTATGCCAAAATTGGTACCTCAAAACCTCGAATTAACGAGGTTAAAAATACCGATTTTTTTTACAACTCTCTACCCTAATTTTACTGTCCCTTTGTTAAAATTTCTAATTTGAATAACGCCATAGTCTTTTGCTTCTGGTTGTTTAGATTCTAGCATACTGGTCTATCTTTAATAACACTCAACCCTTCTATTCTACTATTTTAAATCGCAAATTTTTAATGATAATACACGCCCATTCAAGTTCCAAGTGCAACTTTTTACCCCCTTGAATTCAAATTACAAGTGCAACACATTCCATAGAAAATGTGATTATGGGCAGCTACCCATACTTAGTGTTATTTCTTGACAAATGCTTTAAACACGAACCAGGAAAAAGCAAATACGCCAACGGCAAAGACAGTATCGCCCGGCACTCTAGCCCACACCAACGCATGCATAATATCGCTTTGCATAAATTCAACACTGCGAGCAGAGACATAACTGTGCGCGATGCTTTGGTAGGTTTGCCATAGTCCTTGTGGCAATAAAGACAAAAATGTCATCATTGCCAGACCAATATTAAGCGACCAAAAAGTAATTTTCAAAAGCCTAGTGTCCCATTGTTTGATGTCGGTTAAACCCCGCATAGCATATAGCATCAAACCAAGACCAAGCATCCCATAAACGCCAAACAATGCCGCATGTCCGTGGTTAGCAGTAATATTTAAGCCTTGCATATAATAAAGTGCAATAGGTGGATTGATTAAAAATCCAAACAAACCTGCGCCAACCAAATTCCAAAACAATACTGCACTAAAAAACATAAACGGCCAATGGTAGTTTTCTTGCCAAGTTTGCTGGTTTTCTAATTTTTTATGGTTATACGCCTCAAATCCAATGACGACTAATGGCACCACTTCAAGCGCTGAAAAACTCGCACCCACTGCCATCACTGAGATCGGCGTTCCACTCCAATATAGATGATGTAGCGTACCTAACACACCACCACCTAAAAAAATAATCGTGGTAAAAATTACCATGGTAGTGGCAACCGAGGTTCTTAATAACCCCATACGCACAAACAAAACTGAAATAATAGCAGTGGCAAACACTTCAAACACACCCTCAACCCAAAGATGAACCACCCACCAGCGCCAATATTCCATAATGCTTAAGTTGGTGTTTTTTCCCCACATAAACCCAGCAGCATATAACAAACCGATAGAAACAGTAGCAAGCACAACAACAAACAAGAGTGATTTTAAATTTTTATCCTTAAAGGCAGGAAGCAAGGCTCTTAACAATAAAACCACCCACAACAACAAACCAATAAACAAATAAATTTGCCAGAAACGCCCTAAATCGATATATTCATAGCCTTGATGTCCAAACCAAAAATTTAGACTTAAGTTTTCAATAAAACCATTGACTGCCAGCCATTGCCCTGCAAATGATCCTACCACAATTAACAACAAACTAAAAAATAGAAAATTCACACCAAAGCGTTGAAATTTTGGCTCATGCCCTGAAATCAGTGGTGCAACATACAGCCCAGTCGCCAACCAAGCGGTTGCAATCCAAAAAACTGCCAGCTGTGTGTGCCAAGTTCTGGTTACCGCATAAGGAATATAACTTGCAATATCAATACCATACAAACCCTGCCCATCTACAGCATAATGTGCAGTAATAACGCCTAACAATACTTGGGAGACAAACAATGCGGTTACCACCCAAAAATATTTTGCAGTGGCTTTCATTGAGGGTGTTACTTTGTTATTTTCAATAAAATCAGTTGTGGCAATACCCTGCTCAGGTTCTGAGTTTTGACGCCATTTGTCAAATTGAGAAGCATAATACCAAACAATAGCACCAATACCCGCTAGCAATAAAAATATTGAAATAATGCTCCATAACAAAACTGAAGGCGGCGGCGTGTTGCCTATTAATGGCTCATGCGGCCAATTACTGGTATAAGTAACCTCATCCTCAGGGCGGTTAGTTGACGCTGCCCATGCTGACCAAAAAAAGAAGGCACTAAGCTTTCTGGCTTTTTCCTTGTCAAGAATCATTTTAATTGGAAAGGCGTAATCTTCACGAAGTTGTTGATATTCTTGCTTATTTGAGGTGTATAAATCAATATAGTGTCGTTGCGTTTCAGCAATTGCCAAGGCACGATTTTGACTAATAGTAATCACACCTGTTGTTGCATTATAGGTATTGGTTCGCATTTCATCTTTTAAGATGATTTTATGCGCTTCTCGCGTTTGGTATTTATTGTTCAGATAAAAGCCACTGGATTTTATGATATCTAACAAAGATAAGGCCTCTCGATGTAGCCAATCTGCGCTCCAATCAGGTGCCAAATAGCTACCATGACCCCAAATTGAACCTTGTTGCATACCCCCTATGGTTTGCCAAATATTTTGCCCATCTTCAATGTCTTGTTTGCTATAAATCACATTACCATTGACAATTTGCACTGCATTTGGTATTGGTGGTGCTTGCTGATAAATCTGTCCACCAAGATATAACAAGGCAGAAAAGGACAAAATTAAACTAACAATCAACGCTATCCACAATCTTTTAATGGTAAAAAAATCTGAATAATTTTTCATAGATTACTCCTTTAAAATGACATTATCTAATTTTGCTCGGCGCTCTAACCTGCTCCATTAAATCATTATTCCATTGACCTTCAACTTTCACATGTGCCGCACCACCAAGCATAATTGCCTCAATTAGATTGTGGTTTACATAAGCATAAATACCCGGTTGTTTAAAAGTGTACATTGCAGCCACCGCTTCACCACCATTGACACGCCAAGTTTCCCTATCAACCGTTGGCGTATTATTAAAGGAGCCACCTGGCCACACCAAATCGCCATGCCCGCCAATTAAATGAATGCGAGAATCTTCATTGGCTTGTGAATGAATAAACAATACCGTCTCACCAACCTTGGCTGTCATTGCGTTTTTACCTGTGAGTGCACCTTTTTTGCCGTTGTAAGTAATATGCGTTGGCACCAAGCCTTTCATGACTTTTAAAGTATCGTTCATAGAGGCAACCGCATTAGGGTAGCGCTTGTAATTGCCTTGTGCATCTTGTGGCACATACCAACCCTGCTCGCCCACATAATAGGCCCGATCATAAGTGACTAAGTTGTCTTTATTGTCTCTTAACCCCTCTTTTGGTAGTATCATAATTGCACCATACATGCCTGAAACCACATGGTACGGAATCATAATGCCACCAGGTGCGCAATGATAAACATAAGTGCCTGGCTTGTTGGCTTTAAAGCGTAAAACTACTTCCTCCCCAGGGGCTACTTTAGTTAAAGCGCCCCCACCTAAGGCACCTGTTGAAGCATGAAAATCAATATTATGCACCAAAAGATTGGTGCTTGGATTTTTGAGTGTTAATTCAACATAATCCCCCTCATGCACTACCATCAATGGACCTGGATTAGTGCCAGCAAAGGTCATTGCCTGCACAAAAACCCCTGGTTCCACTTCAATTTCCTTCTCCTCAATGATCATTTCCATTTCAATAATTCGAGACTTACCCGAATAGCGCTGCTGGTGTTTTGGCAAAAAAGGCGGTGCAACCAAGATTTGTTTTACTCGTTCCAAACCCTCTAGATTAGACTTAACACCAATATTGGCAATATAGCCCTGAGCTTCGGTCTGCGCTATAACCACATTAGATAATGACATTAATAACGCCACACTTAAACTTAATTTTTTAAACAGTTGTTTCATTTTTCTCTCCTCATTTACATTGAATCAGAAGTCAATCATACTAAGGTACTCACTAAGTATCATTGACTTAAGTCAAGCTCAAGTAATAATAATATTTTTTAACTCAGCTACTTTGAGCAACATAATATGATCGCTATCAACGGTTATCAAGCCTTGTTTAGAGAGCTCTTTGAGTATGCGTGATAGTGTTTCAGGCTTAATGGAGAGTTGTGATGCTAAGATATTTTTAGCAACAGACAAATCCACATCATTTGATCTTTTTGCATTGGCAAGCAAAAACCGAATTAATCGATATTTGCCATCATGTAAAACCAAATGATTGATCTCTCTCGTTGCCCAATGCAGTCGTTGGGATAATTTTCCCATCACTTTAAAGCAAGATTTGGGCGAGGATTCCAGTATCTTTAGATAACAATCAATATTGATGCGCAATACCTTGCTATACCCTAATGCAGTTGCGTTTAAAGGGTATCTTTTTTTGCCTAAAAACATCACAGCCTCAGCAAAGCTATGCCCTGGATGGATAACATCAACTACTTTTTCAAAGCCTTCTGAGGACAAAAATGCCAGCTTTATTTTGCCATCAACTAACAGAAAAAAATCTTTTGCTGTTTGCCCTTGCTCAAAAAGACGCTGCTGGCTTGCCACCCTGACAAACACAGTAGATTGACTAATTTGTGCCAATTCATTCATAGTAAAATCAGCAAATAACGCATTCGTCTGCAGGGTTTTTTGATGTTCAGCACTTAGCATAATTCACTCCTTTGTCTTGTCATTAATACTTAAATTTTATCCGAATTGACACCTTACCTGCATTCTTAAATTTTAAGTTAATATCCACAATATCAATCTCACTTAAGGGTTTTTTCAAGCCCATAAAAATATCAGAAAGGAGGTTTTTGAAATGGCGTGCATTTATCTTAACCTGTGATTGCTTACAAACATTATCTAAATTATCATTCAAATTTCCTTGATGAAAGTCAAGCGAATGCTTGTATTGAAAATTTGATAAAGCAAAACAATGAAAAGAGGATGATAATAAATAAGGTGAATTCAAGGCGAGTCCTTATTCAAAAAAGTAGTAATGATATTACTGCACTTGCTAACCCCGCATCCCAAACCGCATAAGCATATAATAAAAAATCATTATCTTGTGTCGTTTGTTTTATATACCAATAAATCCAGCCAGTGTAAGCAATAAAGATAAAGGAGGCCAAATAATTTCCATCACTAATTTGAAATAGTGCCCAGACTATTATGGGTATATCAAATGGGAAGAATTTTATTGCAAACGAAATTATCTTGTTTTTTGATTTTATTTGAGTTATCAAAAATAGGATTAAAAATATACCACCAAAAACAATATAATTGCTTTCATACTCTGTACCGCTTAAGACTAGAAAAACAATAAAAAGCTCTGACATCATGTCGCGTAAAACAAGGGTAATTTTTTTTTGCACTTGGGCGAAATATCTATGCAGTTTGAAATTAAGCGATAGAGGGCAAAAGATATCATCAATGCATACATATACAGGGTAGTTTCTTTTCCAGTAAAAATAAAGATGGTAAATGGTAAAAGATAATTTAGTACAATAATAGCTCTCTTAGATTCACATCATAAGTGCAACACTCAATTAGTCGGTCAAAGGGTATATTAACCACTCTTTAATCCGACAAGAAAAAGGAATGAAACATGCAAAAATATACGCAATTGACCTACGAACAAAGATACCATATTTCCCCAATCCAAAAATAAAAACCAAAAAAACGCACAAACCCCAACTGGTATAATGATTTCAACCAAAAAACAGTTTCACCTATTAGGTGAAAACCAAAGACA
>NZ_FQTR01000094.1 GCF_900128535.1 bacterium endosymbiont of Bathymodiolus sp. 5 South
CCGTGGCACTGAAAATAACAACCAAAATAACTTTGACGCCAATGGCAATTTATTAAACTTAAACAATATCGGTAACCTAGAGTGGCACTACAACAACACCTTAAATAAACTGACTAAAGCAAACAAATCCAACACCATACAATACTATGTTTATAATTACCAAGGCAAACGAGTCCGCACTGTAACTGAATTTAACCAACAAGTGCAAAGCCAGAGAGACTACCTGCTCTCACTAGATCTTTCAATCAACCAAGAAAAACAACAAAGCGCCGCCCTGCACATCGGCACCCACATCCTCAGCGAAAGTAGCAAAGACAACGCGCAAACCATGTGCCAAACCCGCTATCAGCTCAACAGTCATCTACAATCCAACACCTTAGAACTAGATGACCAAGCCCAAACCCTCAGTTATGAACACTACTACCCTTATGGGGGCACTGCCATCATCGCGGGTAAAGACAAAACCCAAGCCCAACAAAAACGCTACCGCTACACAAGCAAAGAAAGAGACGACAGTAGTGGCTTGTCCTACTACGGTGCTAGGTACCTAACCCCTTGGCTTGCCAGATGGATAAGCCCTGACTCGAAAGGCTTTGCTGATGGTTTGAATTTGTTCGTTTATGTGGGCAATAACCCCCTTCAGTATATAGATCTAACGGGTCATGTTAAAGTTTATCCAGCTAATAAAGGTAAGCCTTATAAAATAGATATATTAGATCCAATTGATGAAACTTATCGCAACGATAATTTGCTTTATTATCCTGAAGCCTATCAAAGATTACAAGAGACAGTTAGGAGTGATCCCGAGCTAACTTTACTAGATAGCAATACACATTTTACTATAATATCAAATAAGCCCTTGAAAATTCAAGCAGAATTTACATTAGCAGAAGAAGGAGGGGATTATAGTAATATAATGAATTTTTCCACAGGGGTGTTACACTTTCAGAGAAATTACAAAGAAGGAAACGATAATATAAATGCAACACAAGTAACCGCTTACCAGTATTTAGGAATGACAAAAATAGCTAGAGCATCAAACCAACTGCCTAAAACTTTTTTTAGATACAATATACTGAACCCGACAACAAACACGATAATACGGGAATATGAAGATGATAAGAATTATTCAAAATTTAGGCATGATTTTATGAAAACTAGCGATCACGGAAGGTCTTCTTGGAGAATTGCTGATGCACTGGGTCTTAAAATAATAACTTCTAATATAGAGATAGAATATACGCGCTATAAACATTACAAGGAAGATCATATTCGCCTACATTTAAAACAACAAAAGACTTTAAGAGACTCTGAAAATCCTTTGGTTTTACCATTTCGTATAAATTATGTAGATTATCATACTCCAATAAAACGACAAAAAGAACGTAGCGCGACCTTATGAACTTACTAGAATCCTATCAGCAAACTTATGACTACGACACAGGTAACAATTTAACTCATCTTTCACACCAAGCCAATAGCAGCACATGGCAACAAACCCTTGCTATCCATCCAAATAACAATCGTGGTACTGAAACCAAACAAAGTGCCTCTGACTTTGATACCAATGGCAATTTATTAACCCTTGATAACATTGGCACCCTGCATTGGCACTACAACAACACCCTTAACCAACTCAGCAAAGCAGACCAAAGCAACACCACACAATACCATGTTTATGATTACCAAGATAATCGAGTCCGCAGTGTGGCTGAATCTGACCACCAAATACAAAGCCAAATAGACTACCTGCCCTCACTAGATCTTTCAACCAACCAAGCAAAACAACAAAGTAGCACCCTGCACATCGGCACCCACATCCTCAGCGAAAGTAGCAAAGACAACACGCAAAACCCTAACCAAACCCACTACCAACTCACCAGCCACCTACAATCCAACACTTTAGAACTAGATGACCAAGCCCAAACCCTCAGTTATGAACACTACTACCCCTATGGTGGCACTGCCATCATCGCTGGCAAAGACAAAACTCAAGTGCAACAAAAACGCTACCGCCATACAGGCAAAGAAAGAGACAACAGTAGTGGCTTGTCCTACCACGGTGCTAGGTACCTAGCCCCTTGGCTAACAAGGTGGATAAGCCCTGATTCAGCAGGGGCGGTTGATGGTTTGAATTTGTATGTTTATGTGGACAACAATCCACTTAAATATATCGACCCAACAGGACATGGTGTTGACACGATAATCTTTGATAATTTTTTAGATAGAATAAATAGAGACAAGACTGGTGAATTAAATATTTGGATTGGGGATGCGCATGGTTTACCAGATGGAAAAAAACTGCTCGCAACCTTAGCGAAAAGCATTGATCCAAATCATATTGGAAATCTGGTAATGGAAGATGTAACTGTTTCAATTTTAGAGGATAAACGACTTACCCGATATCCGGAAACTTCATATCCAACTATAAATAATGTTATGCGTATACGCAATATAATTAATATTATGCGTATACACAATATAAACAGGTTTAATGCTACAGAAATTTATACTTATGAGAGGCAAGCGCGAGCGTTAATAGATAACAACGCATCAGCAAATGGCAAATTTAAGGGCCGTTTTATTGGCGGAGAAAAATGGAAAAATCCTAGGTTAGAAATTTCAAGAATAACAGGCAATGTACTTGCATTGGTTGGTGCCACTCATTTGTTGACAAGTATAGTGCCAACAAGACATTTACAATATATGCACACAGACTCATGTCCTGTTCAGGAACACCTTAAACCCAATACAAGTATTGCTTTAATTCCAAAAAATGTCATTGATCTCTATATTGCATATAAAATCTCAAGACAAGGAAATTTCGTGAACGAATTTGGATTATGGGTTAACGGTAAAGATAACAACCCAGAAGATGCATTTTTAGTTACTGGCAGAGGGGAGGCGATGAGAGAAAGATTTGGCGATATAATGCAACCAATTCCAATAGATTTAAGCAAATTATCGCCTATTAAGGAGCCGAACCCCTGATCTAAATGTAATAAATCATCATGTAATACCTTAACCTAAAGTTCAATTAGTATCGTTAATTAATGATAGGTGGTACTATTGTGTATTTAACTAACTTTATAAAGTAGCTGTGTATGACAATAACATTCAATCATCTTAACGATATTCCAGTAATATCGTTGATAGAGCCCTATTGCCAAACCTACACCTACGATGCAGGCAACAACCTAACCAACCTATCACACCAAGCAAAAAGTAACACTTGGCAACAACCCCTCACTATCCACCCTAACAGTAACCGTGGCACTGAAAATAACAACCAAAATAACTTTGACGCCAATGGCAATTTATTAAACTTAAACAATATCGGTAACCTAGAGTGGCACTACAACAACACCTTAAATAAACTGACTAAAGCAAACAAACCTAACACCATACAACACTATGTTTATGATTATCAAGGCAAGCGAGTCCGCACTGTGATTGAATCTAACCAGCAAGTGCAAAGTCAGAGAGACTACCTGCCTTTACTAGACATCTCAACCAATCAAGCAAAACAACAAAGCAAAAATCTACACATTGGCACCCACATCCTCAGCGCAAGTAGCAAAGACAATGTGCAAACCCACTACCAACTCAACAGCCACCTACAATCCAACACCTTGGAGCTGGATGACAAAGCCCAAACCCTTAGTTATGAACATTATTATCCTTATGGCGGCACTGCCATCATTGCTGGCAAAGATAAAACCCAAGTGCAGCAAAAACGCTATCGCTACACAGGTAAAGAAAGAGACGATAGTAGTGGTTTATGCTACTACGGGGCTAGGTATCTAGCCCCTTGGCTGGCAAGATGGATAACCCCCGATGCAGCAGGTGCTGGTGCTGACTTGAGTTTGTATGTTTATGTGGGTAATAATCCCCTTAAATATAGGGATCCAACAGGGCATATGAAAAAAACACCTGAACAAGAGGCTGTGGAAGAAGGCGCTGTTGGGGGGGTCAATAATATAGAAACCGCAAGACCAATTCCTAGAAAATATAAAATAGACAGAGATGCACTATACAATTCAAGTAGGGAAATAAATCGAATACAAGAAGAAATTTTTCGATCAAATACTTTTAGAAGACTGGGCATCTTGGACTCTTCTAGCCGGAGTTATTATCTTGGAGAATTTAACTGGCAAACAATAGATCTAAAAATAAAACAATTACGGCGTAGTGTAGTTAGTCATATTACCGATATAAGACAGAGTGGAGTCCCTCATCCCAATAATTTTATACAATTTTTTGCAAGCAATGAATATAAGGATTTGGTCTTTAACAAATATCAAGTTGCTAATTGTGCAGAATGTGCGCTTGTTATGCTGAGTGATTTAAGAGAAAATCATCCTAATGTGACAGTAGAATATCTATCAACGACAAAACCTGATCATGGTTTTAACTTAGTTAATCGCGACCAATTCACCTCCATATTTGAACCTGAGAAATGGAATAAAAATTCTTTAGTGGTAGACGCATGGTTGGGGAGCGTTTATACTCAAGAAGAATTTTGTATTGTAAACAAAAAATCACCTCATTATGACATGAGTAATGATTTTTCAGGAAAGATTCAGCACATAACAAAATATGTTAAAAGTGGGGTGAGTTATCGCACCTATGAAAAAAACCATATGGACTCACAAGTCGCTATATTTTAGCCTACGAGCCCAACCCAAATAAATGACAAAATAGCATGGCTTTTTGCTTTTCTTATGCATATTTATTATGCAAAGTCTCCTAAATAAGGGCTTAGATTTACCATCAATATTAAATTAAAAAAAACTATAGCAATTATGAACACCTTAGAATTTTATCAGCAAACTTACGCCTATGACACAGACAACAACCTAACCAACCTATCACACCAAGCACAAAGCAGCACTTGGCAACAAACTCTCACCATCCACCCTAACAGCAATCGTGGCACTGAAAACAACAACCAAAATAACTTTGATACCAATGGCAATTTATTAAACTTAAATAATATCGGTAACCTAAAGTGGCACTACAACAACACCTTAAACAAACTGACTAAAGCAAACAAACCCAACACCACACAATACTATGTTTATAATTACCAAGGCAAGCGAGTCCGCACTGTAATTGAATCTAGTCACCAAGTGCAAAGCCAAAGAGACTACCTACCCGCACTAGACATCTCAATCAACCAAGCAAAACAACAAAGCAACACTCTGCACATCGGCACCCACATTCTCAACGAGAGCAGCAAAGACAACACTCAAAGCCCCAATCAAACCCGTTACCAACTCAACAGTCATCTACAATCCAACACCTTAGAGTTGGATGACAAAGCCCAAACCCTCAGCTACGAGCACTACTACCCCTATGGCGACACTGCCATCATCGTAGGTAAAGACAAAACCCAAGTGCAACAAAAACGCCACCGCTACACAGGTAAAGAAAGAGATGACAACAGTGGTTTGTACTACTACGGTGCTAGGTACCTAGCCCCTTGGCTAGCGAGATGGATAAGCCCTGATGCAACAGGAGCGGCTGATGGATTAAATTTGTATGTTTATGTGGGCAATAATCCCCTTAAGTATGTTGACCCAACAGGACATGTTAAAGTTATTCTAGCTGACATAAGTCTGGAAAATTATGAAATAGATGTACTAAGTCCAATTGAAGAAACTTACTGGAATAATGATTTATTTTATTTTCCTGAAGCGTATAGAAGACTGGAAAATATTGTCAGGGCTTATCCTGCTGATAAATTTAACTTGTTAGACACTAATACAGAATTTTTAATAAAATCAGAAGGGAGTAGCGACGGGGCACTAATCATTCAAGCCTATTCTCATCCGCCTTCTGATTCTTTTACGAATACTATGAACTTTTCCACAGGGGAATTAGTTTTTAATTCAAATTTTAAAAATAAATATCCAGATCGTCGTTCTGGCTTGAACGCAACAGAAGTAACCTCTTATCAATATTTAGGGATGACAAAAATAGCAGGCGCATTAAATATGTTACCTAAAACAATGCTACGCAATAATATAACCAACCCCAGTACAGAGGAAGCAATAAAGATTTATCAAGCTGATAGAAATTACCTAAATTTTTATCGTAATTTTCTTATCAAGAGTGATAATGGCAGGTCTTCTTTAAGGATTGCCAACACTTTTAGCCTTAAGGTAGCCTCTATACAATTAAAGGATTCTTATGATATCGGTCTATATTTAAAACCAAAAATGCCTTTAATATTTGCTGAAAAATCCCTGCCACCTCGTGGAGATATGCATGAATATACCAGTAGGCTGTCTAGAATAAGGCGACAAACAAGCCACTGTGCCATATTGTGATTTCACTAAAACCCTGCCACCAAGCCTATACGATACAGGCAATAACCTAATCCACTTTCACAACAAGCACACAATAAGTTCTCTTATATTGTAAGAAGCTTAATCTTACAAATGAAGGAAATATTCTTTAACTTGTTGCTCTAATTTAGAGGCAAAGAAGTTACAAAAATAGTGCTATCTCTTTTCCCTGCCTGTGTTTACAAAAAATATTGGTTTCGTCTATAGACTCAACGGTTATTTTTTATAAACACAGGTGGAGTAAAAATATTAGCCTATATCAATAAATGCTGTGAGAGGTTCAGCGGCATTTTCAAAAAAAGCTTGCTTGCTGTTATTTATATAGCCACTTACAAAGATATTTTTGTCTGCTTCCATAAGACAGGAAAAACCATCTTTGCTGTATTTTTCACTGTATTTAGTTTCCCTTTTAATTGTAACATTCCATTCGGCTTTTTTTGCGTTTGAAAATTTTATGTAAAGCCTATCTTTAACAAAATATTCTGGATATAGTGTCATAAACCATTCTTTTTTAAGGTCATTTGTTACAATGTGTCCCTTATCGTTGCTAACAACTACATGAAGAGGGGTGTTGCCTACATTCTCTATATTAACATAATCATTTTTTCCACTTTCTTTGCCTTCTTTTAGAATTGCCTTCCTTGCTTCTGTTACTTTTATCATCTCTGACTCCTTTATTAATTATTTGTGTGTTAATTTTATTTGAGACCTTTGCATAAATAGGAATAATCATCAGAAATCCACTTTTCACCCACTTGGCGATTTTTTAAACCCAGCCTTAGTTCTGCCAGGACAAGGTTTAAAGAAATCACCAATTGGGCAAAAATTGGATTTTGCTAATCATCCCTATTTACCCCAATCCAAAAATAAAAACCAAAAAAACGCACAAACCCCAACTGGTATAATGATTTCAACAAAAAAACAGTTTCACCTATTAGGTGAAAACCAAAGACAACCAAGCCCC
>NZ_FQTR01000095.1 GCF_900128535.1 bacterium endosymbiont of Bathymodiolus sp. 5 South
TCATCAGAAACCCACTTTTCACCCACTTGGCGATTTTTTAAACCCAGCCTTAGCCCTGCTAGGACAAGGTTTAAAGAAATCACCAATTGGGCAAAAATTAGATTTTGCTAATCATCACCTATTTATGCAAAGGTCTCATGACAATAAAAAAATTAAAAAACCTCATAATAGAGGAAGTGTCAATGAAATTAGCCGACCTATCTGCACCTATTACCTATAATTTGACACCACAAAAAAACACTGTGTTATCTTATGAATTTACTAGAACCCTACCACCAAACTTACACCTACGACACAGGCAATAACCTAACCCATCTCTCACACCAAGCAAACAGTAGCACATGGCAACAAACCCTCACCATCCACCCAAACAACAACCGTGGCACCGAAACCCAGCAATCCACCACCGACTTTGATGCCAATGGCAACTTACTAACCCTTGACAACATTGGCACTCTACATTGGCACTACAACAACACCCTTAACCAACTTACCAAAGCAGATAAAAATAACACTGCACAATACTATGTCTATGATTACCAAGGCAGGCGAGTCCGCACTGTGGTTGAATCTAACAACCAAGTACAAAGCCAAAGAGACTATCTGCCTTCACTAGATATCTCAACCAACCAAGCAAAACAACAAAATAATACCTTGCACATTGGTACCCACATTTTGAGCGAAAGCAACAAAGACAACACACAAAACCCCGCCCAAACCCGCTACCAACTCACCAGCCACCTACAATCCAACACCCTAGAGCTGGACGACAAAGCCCAAACCCTCAGTTATGAACACTACTACCCCTATGGTGGCACTACTCTCATTGCTGGCAAAGACAAAGCCCAAGTGCAACAAAAACGCTACCGCTACACAGGCAAAGAAAGAGACGATAGCAGTGGCTTGTCCTACTACGGTGCCAGATACCTAGCCCCTTGGCTAACGAGGTGGATAAGTCCTGATTCAGCAGGGACGGTTGATGGCTTGAATTTGTATGTTTATGCAGGGAATAACCCGCTTAAATATAGGGATCCAACAGGGCATTTTCCGCTTATATCTTGGGGTCGGTTTGTGAGCGACATTAACGCTTATAAGGCAAATCAAAGAGCGTTGGATATTTGGGTTGGAGAAGCGCACGATACACCGCAAGGAAATTATTTAGTAATGAATTTAAACTCTGAAATTAAATTTCAAAATTTTATAATGGAATCAGTTGTTGCTGATGTCAACGACAGACCCATCCAAAATCTAGAACATATCCGCGCTTTCTATACACAAGAGGAAATTCAAAAGCCATATCCGCACTTTCCGCACTTAACACCTAAAGAGGCCCAAGAATTAACAGAGTCAGCAATAAATATAGATATTCTAGCGACAACCCTTAACTCTAATTTTATTGGTAGAAATTATTGGCGTGATAAAGCAGAATATGAAAGAATGCGAAGCAGGGGAAACTTCAAAGGAAGTTCGCTCGTTCTGGTTGGTGCACTCCATACGATAACAAATATAAGACCGGATGAAGATGAGAACCCAAAAGCATATCCTGCTTTTAAATATATGGGTGAAAACCCAAGTATCGCTACAACACCCAAAAGTGTGATTGATAGGTGTGTTGACGATTTTGATATTCTTAGAACATCCGCAACACCTGATTTTGGTGTATGGGTTGAGGGCAAGCACGATTCGAAAGGAGATATTTTTTTAGCTCATGGTCCAGAAGATATTATGAGAGAGATATTTGGCGATGTCATAGAGGAGGTACCAATGAAATTAGCCGACCTATCTGCCCCTAAAGCTGCACATCCGATACCACAAAGAAGAAGTACGGTCGTATGAATTTACTAGAGGCTTATCGCCAAACCCGCTACCAACTCACCAGCCACCTACAATCCAACACCCTAGAGCTGGACGACAAAGTCCAAACCCTCGGCTATGAACACCATTACCCCTATGGGGCACCGCCATAAGAGACGACAGCAGTGGTTTGCCCTACTACGGTGCTCTTGGCTGAAGCCCTGATGCAGCAGAGGCGGCTGATGGTTTGAATTTGTATGTTTATGTGGGCAATAATCCGCTCAAATATATCGATCCGATTAAATTAACCAAGGCATGATTGACAAAAACAAACACAAATTACCTTAAATAAGGGATGATTAGAAAAATCCAATTTTTACCCAATTGGTGATTTCTTTAAACCTTGTCCTAGCAGGACTAAGGCTGGGTTTAAAAAATCGCCAAGTGGGTGAAAAGTGGGTTTCTGATGATTGTTCCTATTTATGCAAAGGTCTCACCGTGTTAATTTTGCGACATCTCGAGCCATTTAATGCAGAAGATGAGGGTGCGTTATTAAAATGTGCTAATCAACTGGGGATTTCGTTTTATACTCAAAGTGGCGGTAAGGAAACGGTTAAACCGCTGTGGAAAGCGGTTTCTTTAACTTATACCCATCTTCAGCATAATATTAAAATGGCATTTTTGCCGACCGATTTCACCCAAGTGAATTTTAAACTGAATCAAAAAATGGTATCATTAGTAATTGATTTACTGGAACTTAATAAGGGTGACGAAGTGATTGATTTTTTTTGCGGTTTGGATAATTTCACGCTGCCGATTGCTAAATATGTACGGCATGCGGTTGGTGTTGAGAGGAGTTCGGGACTGATTGAGCGTGCGAAGATAAATGCAAAGCAAAATGACATTCAAAATGTGGATTTTTATAAGGCAGATTTGTTTAAAGAAGTGGCGGGTTTTGAGTGGTTTCGGGGGGAAATTTATAACAAAGCATTGATTGATCCAGCTCGCTCAGGTGCGATTGAAATCATTGAATGGCTGCCAAAATTAGGCGTTGAACGATTGGTTTATGTGTCATGTAATCCGGCTACATTGGCAAGAGATACTGAAAAATTAATTGATATTGGATATCAATTGGAAACTGCAGGAGTGATGGATATGTTTCCACAAACTGCCCATGTTGAGTCTATTGCGTTATTTGTCAAATGCTAAGTTTAGAGCAGATTAAACAGGCTATTAAGGATAACGGTGCTTTTGATAGGGGTTTTCAATATTATCGCCATGATGCGCTTGAGAGTTTAGAAGTTAAGCATAAAGATTCTGGCTCTATTGTCTTAAATTCTCAAGTATACGGTAACAATTTATATACGCAAACCACCACTATTCTTCATGGTCGATACACCATTATTACTGGAAAATGTGATTGTCCTGTTGGTTATAATTGTAAGCATGTTGTAACAGCGGTCATTGCTTTTGCCAATATGAAAAAACCAAGCGCAACTTCACAAGATGAAAATTTTCAGTCAAAATTTAAGATGTGGGCAGATGATTTCCAAAAGTTAATTGTACAAGAGGATCCAGTTCAAGCAAACAACGAATATATGATTTATCGTTTGTTTGGTGAACATGGTTACAATAGCAAAGATATTGAGTTTGTCAGGGTTAAGCAACTTAAAAATAACGAACTTCGTTTTTATAAGATTGATATGGATAAACTTTTATACTCAAACACCCATCAGCACATAATTACCAAAAAAGACCAGGATATCATTACAATGTGTCGAGGTATTTTTCCACAATATTCATATTATAAAACAAATATTCACGGTAAATTGGGTTATCGTATTTTGCTTGAAATGATAAAAACCAATCGTTGTTTTTATCAAGATAGTGAGCAGCCATTGCAATTTACGAAAAGCCAAATCACTTTAGAATTGAGTTGGAAAAAGATAGAAAATTATTATAAAATAGCCACTAATTTAGCACAAGATGTGCATATTGTTGCCTCTGATCCCGTTGTTATTATTGCCAATAATCAAGCCACCACCTTACAAGGCATTAGTCACGATACTTTGGAGAAAATACTGAATGCACCTGCGGTTTTCAAGTCGCAAATAATTCCGATGTATCAATTACTCAAGCAGGATTTAACTGAGGTTGATATTGTTATTCCAGAGGATTTTGAGCAAAAAGAAATCAACGCCATTGCCACGCCAAAAATCAAGTTAAGCAATCAAAATAAAGCTGTTGTAATGTTGAATTTTATCTATGATGAGGCGGTGTTAAATTATGCCCCACAAGAGCAAATAAGCATTATTTTAGAGGGGGATATACAGTATCAAATTCAGCGTGATTTGGTGTTTGAGAATCAGATTAAACAGCAGTTTGAAGCGTTAGGCTTTGTAAGCAATTTTTCAAAACAGCAGTTATATTTTTATTATGAAAACAAAGACAGGCAACAATATTTAGATTTTTGGCACCAATTTAAACAAAGTTTGGGTGCGTTAGAGCAACAAGGTTTTGTGATTGAGATTGACCCAAGTTGGACGCTAAATTTTGCTAATAACGCCCAAGTTGCGGTAGAAAGTGAGACGGAAAATAGTTGGTTTTCTTTGTCATTTAATTTAGAATTTGATGGACTAAAGCTACCGTTAGCACCTTTACTGAGTTCGTTTATAACAGAATTTGATCAAAATGAAACCAGAGAATATGTTAATTTAGAAGTGCATGCTGATTATTTTGTGCGCATTAAAACGGAACAAATTAAACCAATTTTACAGGTGATATTACAGCTTTATGATGGGCAATCTCAAGACATTAAAGTTGATGCATACGAGGCGCATACATTAGGAAATATCGATAAAAATATTGTTTGGCGTGGCTCAAAAGAGGTTTTAAGACTTGCAGAAAAATTACACAATTTTAACCAAATTGCCCCTGTAAAAGTGCCTGAAAATCTACATACCACACTTAGAGATTATCAAAAAACAGGACTTAATTGGTTGAATTTTTTATTTGAGTTTAAATTTTCTGGCATTTTGGCAGATGACATGGGGTTGGGCAAAACTTTGCAAACACTTACCCATTTATCTTGTTTAAAAACGCAAAAAAGATTAAAGAAACCTGTACTGGTTGTGGTACCAACTTCATTGATTGCCAATTGGAAAAACGAGGTAAAAAAATTTACACCCAATTTAAATTTACTCTCTCTATATGGTGGAGTAGAACGCTTTGAAGCCTTTGAAAAAATAGCAGAAGCGGATATTTTGTTAACTTCTTACGCACTTATTTATCGTGATATTGATAAATTTACCGAATACCATTTTAGTTATATTATTTTGGATGAGGCGCAAAAAATTAAAAACCCAAAAACCAAAATGTTTGTCGCCATCAAATCTCTTAAAAGTGATTTTCGCTTAGCATTGAGTGGCACGCCAATTGAAAATCATTTGGGTGAATTGTGGTCAATTTTTTCTTTTTTAATGCCTGGTTTTTTACACAATCAAACTGCTTTTAAAAAGAAATACCAGACACCAATTGAAAAACACTTAGATCAAGACAAACAAAAAATGCTTAATCAGCGCATACGCCCATTCATGCTAAGACGTACCAAAGCCGAAGTTTTGCCTGAATTACCAGCCAAATCTGAAATTATTAAATACACCCAATTTAATGAAAAACAAGCGGCTTTATATGAAAGCATTCGCATCACTATGGAAGCAAAAGTGCGAGAAGCAATTGCACAAAAGGGTTTGGCAAAATCACACATTATGTTACTGGATGCCTTATTAAAACTCAGACAAGTCTGTTGTGATCCGCAATTGGTTAAAATAGAGATGGCAAAAAAAGTAGAAGAATCTGCCAAATTACAATTGTTTTTAGATTTGTTAGAAGAGTTGTTGTCTGAAAATAGAAAAATATTGGTTTTTTCACAATTCACCTCAATGTTGAGTATTTTGCAAGATCAATTAGAGAGAAAAAATATCAGCTACACTAAGTTAACAGGCGCTACTAAAAAGCGCGAAGAAGTGATAGAAAAATTTACCTCTGGTCAGGCAGATGTATTTTTAATTAGCCTGAAGGCTGGCGGCGTTGGGCTTAATCTTACAGAGGCAGACACCGTTATTCACTATGATCCATGGTGGAATCCCGCTGTTGAAAATCAAGCAACAGATAGAGCACATCGTATTGGACAAACTAAAGCGGTATTTGTGTATAAACTCATTATTGAAAACAGCATTGAAGAAAAGATTTTAGAATTACAAAAGAAGAAACTGCAATTGCAACAAGGTATTTATAAAGGTGGTAAAACCGAAAAGATTTCAGGTAAAGAATTACTGAAGCTGCTGAAATAATGAATGCATGCCTTCGTATGAATTCAAACAGCATTCAGTCGCCTTTTTGTTGATGTGTCTTTGTTCTCAATTTTATTTGAAATTTTTGCACAAATAGGAGCGATGTTTTGACTTTTGTATTACCTAAATCGCATTGAAAGTTTGGAGGCGTATGAATGAAATTTAAAAATATTTTTTTTGGCTTTTTTAAAACCTTATTACTGACGATTATATTTTACAGTGGCACTCTTTATGCCTCTTATATGTATCTTGATTTGCAGAATTATCAGTCTAGATCAGTTTCTCCTTATTTCTTTGAAAGGGTTCAAGGAACCAATGATTTACTTAAAGTCATCGATATGCAGAATAATTTTCAATTTAAAACTTACGATTTAACACTACAGACTGACATAGATCTATATAACGCAGAAGTTAAACCTGTGTTGCTCAAATGGAAAATAAATGTGGCATCACCCGAGACTGAATCTAGTTTCGCCTCACATTTATCAGCGCGTATAGAGTGGAATATTGAACGAAATCTGAATAAAAGTTTACTACCAAGAGAAATTCATGTCGCCATTTACGAAGGCAATATAGAATCCATATCTTATATGGAAAATCCAGCAATGCAAGTACCTAAAATTGATACAATTGTGGCAAATCCTGAAGGGTTGATAGTAGCTCAAACAACGACTGTCAAAGGAGGGGGGTCGGCCCTCTTGGATTATATAGCACAATCATATAAAGAGAAAAATATAGAGAGAATTCGACTTTATGCCAGCAAGGACGAGTATTATGCTCAACGAGGTTGGAAAATAGAGCTATATAGCGGAAGTTCTTGTGGGGATCCTCTATCTTAAAAAGTAGAATGTCAGAATAAAAGGATAGTACCCCTACTTTACCCTCCACAAGAGTGTAATTTATTTAAATAGTCAACCCTTAAAAACCACACAACAAATTGATTTATAACAATAAAACCAACAATAACCATAGACAAATCAACCAACTTTTTCTAAAATACCTCTTATTTCTTGGTCGTTTTGCTTAAAAAAAATGTTAACTAAATCCAGCCCAATATCCACCCAATCAAATCTTTTTCATTCAGAGCTCTTTTCTCAATTAGATGTCAAAGACCCTTTAATACAACTAGCCAACACTATTAATTGGACAGTCT
>NZ_FQTR01000096.1 GCF_900128535.1 bacterium endosymbiont of Bathymodiolus sp. 5 South
CTCTATCTAATTGCATTTCTTCACGCTCTTGAACATGATCTTTCCAAGCATCTCTAGCAATAAGGAATGTTTTTTTACTGCTTATTAACTTGTACATAGAGGAGGTCGATTGCGCTAATTCTTCTAGATCTCTTTTATCTAAACTTGGAAGCATTGTCGAAAAAAAACTTCTTAACCGATCTATATCATCAACAAAAGCTGGAGGTCTGCTATATCTAGGTCTATTTGAGATATCCTCTAAAATAACATTGGAAATCTCAATAACATCGGTAAATAGATCTATAAACAACTTTCTCCCTGATGCTCTATCGTGAGCCTCGCCAAGCCAAAGATCTTTTAACCATCCATGGCGCATACCACCCCTTAGCTCATTTACCCCCTGATCCCAAGAGATTGTTTTAACTTTTTTCCATAGTCTTTGTGGTATTTCAGAGATGCCCAGCTGTTGTTGGGGCTCCATATCTATTAATTCTTTATCCAGCTTTTCTTGTGCTCTTTCTTCCCGTTCTTTTTTCTGTTTTTTCCCGCCCAACCTTTTTCTTTCTTCCTCTGATACTTGTTCTGCACCTTCTTTTTCCATCATTCTCTTATTTACAGGCACTTGTTCACCTTCAAATACTTTACCCTTAGCACTCACACCAACAATTCCTGGATAGCCCTCGACTGGAATAGTCATACCCTTGCTCCGTAAATCTTTTTCCAAATTTGATACAAAACTGTTATTGCCTTTATCACACTGACTTGAACCACACCCAACGACGGATACTTTGCTTGCTTGCTTGTCTTTGGAGTTGGAGAGAATGATTGCTAGGTCTTCGGAAAGTTGTTTCGAGGTGTTGCCCTCCATAGTGGCGTTGTCGCCTATACCTTTAACATGTCCGGTTATTTTGACTTTATAGTCTTCTTTTAGTTTGTCTATGTCACCTGGCTTTACTATTAATAAGCCATTGTTTTTTGTAACCACTACTACATTGTCTGCGCCATGTTTGCTCTTAAGTCTGTCGGAGAGATTCTTGGTGGCTTCTGTGATGGTATCGTCTGTGCCTACTTGATAGATCACCACGCCGCCCTTTTTAGTTGCTGAAGATTGTTCTTTTGGTTTGCCACCTGATGCTTGATCGGTATCTTCGTTGTTTGGTATTCTTATCTCGTTAATAATAACACCAAGAGCCTCCAAGGTGCCTCTGTTAAGCTGAAATTTTAAGTTCATATTTTCTATGGCAGAGGCTTTTATTTCATTGCCTGCTCTTAGATCTAATGTTATGACTACCAATTTTCCTTCGACTTCTTTTCTTACACTGTGATGACTGCCTCTTGCGTATCTTATTTCTATTGCCTCTTGATTAAGTGCCCTCCTCCAGTTCCCGTACTTTACTTGTCTATAAGTTAGGTTGTATTTACTAAGGTCAACGGGTTGATTTTGCCTCTCTTTCTCGGCCTCATTGAGCTTCTTCGAAACTTCTAGTTGTGCACGCTTTCTCTCTTTTTGTTCTTCTTTGTATGCTTGCTCTTTCTCCTGCCTGAGTTTAACATTTGCATCTTCTTTTGCTCGGAGTTCGAATAGCGCTGCATTTTTCGCTGCAATGCGTTTGTCTCTTATTTTTTTATTTTCTTCTACTATTCTATTTCTTGCTTCCTCTTGTTCTTGTTCTTTAGCGTCTTTGACAATTCGCCTTGTTTCTCTTTCCTGTTGTTTCAAAACTTCTTCCTGCTCTTTCTTTACGCGTAGTTCATTGATCGTCAGTCCAATGCCATTGCGTCTATTAGCTCTTTTTTCCCTATTTAGACTCGCTTTAGTGGCCTCCTCTTCCAAATCAGAGAATATTTCAAGGCGTTTATAAATGGGGAGTGTTTCATTCAGAAGCATTTCCTTATACCAATTTTGTGCACTAGCATTTAATAGCGCTCGATCAAAAAGAATGTTGATTTTCTCAATCGTATTTGTTTCAAAATCCTCTGCAAGCAGTCTTCCAAGGGCTTCGGTGCCTTTATCTCTGAGATTGGGAACAATTTCTTTGCTTTTTATATAGGTTTTTGTAAAATCTGCACTGTCTTGTAGTATTTGATCAAAATCCTTGTTTAGTGCTTCGTTATCGGAGAGTTTTGTTGTTGTATGATTTTCTAAGTATTCTCTTATGTTTCTCAATTCTTTAATCCGCTCACGCTGTTCTTGATCGGCGTTCAATTGATAGATAATCTTTGTTTTTCTGAGTGCCTCACTATCGGCTTTTTTATTGGCTTTTAATTCGGGTTGTGCTATTCTTTCATCAAGTATTTTGATCAGTCTTAAAGCGTCTTGTCTGTCTTTTTCAGTTTCAGAAATACTGTGTGATAAGTTTTCTATTCTGGTGAATGCATCTTGGATAGCTATTTTTTCTTGGGCTATATCAAACAAGGAGTTTTCTGTATTGTCTGTAATTTCTTGGTATGTTTTTTCTAGCTCTAGTGCTTTGTCTCTTTCTTCCCCAATTTCTGCCATTGTCTCTTGGGAATCTAATGCTAAGAGTTTTTGCGCCTTACTTAGCACAACTTCCTTGTCTTTCGATATTAAACCAAGCATTGAATTGATATTTTGTTCTTTGATCTTTGCAATATCTAAATCTTTTTTTGCATTTTTTATTAGCAAGTCTTTTTCTCTCTTAGATTTTTGACTTTGTGTAATTTGTGTTATTTTTTTATTTAATGCAGCAACCTCATTCTTATACCTCAGTTGTAAACTCTGTACTTTTTTTATTTTAATATTTAGCGCATCCAACTCACTTTTTTTTCTATTTATTGCCTTTGTAGCTACATCAATTATTACTTCAAGTTTCGCTATTCGTTCTTGAGTCATTTCCATTTCTACTGTCATCCGTTCTATTAATAACGCCTTTTTTTTCTGCTCTATTGCATTTTTCTGTGCTGTTAGCTTGTCTAATTTTGTTTGCAATTTTTCTTTCTGCTGACCTTCTTCACCTGATTCTACTGCTGGCTTTTTACTTTCTTTTATATCTTTACTTGCCTCTTCCCACTTTTCTTGAATATTTTTTTCTTCTTCTTCTGCATCATTTATTAGAACCTTCATTCCCCCTAATTTTTCTGCGTATTTACTGCTAAACAAATCTTCAAACTTTTGTAATTCTTCTTCTATCTTATTTTTCCTTTTTGATATATCGTCGAACACTTCCAATTGCTCTTTTTGTTCTGCCAATAGCCTGTTTTTTGTTTCATTGAATTGACTACCAAGTCTTGGTTTTCCGAGTGCCTCCGTTGCATCTAATTTGACTTGGAATAATCGACCTGTTACTTTCTCTAATTTTTGATAGGATTCCCTATGCGGAATTTCTGCAGCTTTCCGCTGTTTTTCTATCTTTTGCAACTTGAGTACCAGATCTATTAATTCTTCATTCAGCTTTTCTTGTTGTTCTTTCTGTTGTTTTTCATTCAGTCTTTTTCTTTCTTCATCTGATACTTGTTCCGTACCCCCTTCCTCCATCATTTGCTTACCTGCAGGCACTTTATCACCTTTCAGTACTATACCCCGATCATTAATGCTAACGGCTCCCAGATAACCCTTGACTATAGTAGTCACACCCTTGCTCTGTAAGCTTTCTTGCAAATTTGATACAAAACTTCTATTGCCATTGTCGCACTTGCTTGAACGACATCCGATAACGGATACTTTGCGTGGTGAATTGCCTTTGGGGAGGACGGTTACCAGGTCTTCGGAAAGTTGTTTCGGGGTGTTGCCTTCCATGGTGGCTCCGTTGCCTTTACCTTTGATATGTCCGGTTATTTTGACTTTATAGCCTTCTTTTAGTTTATTGGTGTCGCCTTGTATTTTTAATAAGCCTTTTTTGTTTTTTGTGACCACCACTACATTGTCTTCTCCATGTTTAAGTTTAAGTCTGTTGGAGAGGTGTTGGGTGGCTTCTGTGATAATATTGTCTGTGCCTACTTGATAGATCACTGCACCGCTGTTTTTATTTACCGAAGATTGTTCTTTTGGTTTGCCGCCTGATGCTTGACCTATGTCTTTGTCGCTTGTTTTTTGTTGGATTTTTGTTTTCCTGTGAGTTTTTTGTAGATCTGAAGAGGCACTGGCTTGTTTTTTTGCAGATCCGGATGTAAGGGGTCTAAATACCACGCCAAGTGACTTCATGGTTCTCATATTAAGTTTCAACTTATCCTGTAATGTTTTGATATAGACAGGTTGTATAAGTGTTCCTGGGTGCAAAGACATAGCGTAACTTGATTTTTTCCCGTCTACCATTCTGTGATAAGCAGCATGTTTTCCGCCATATGACATTGGTATTTTTGCTCTTATCATTGCTTGACTAAAAGTCTTAACCTTTATGTTGTTATATTCTAACTTGTATTTCTCAAAATTAACAGGTTGGTTCAACTCTTCTTCTTCAGCCAACATGTTTTCTTGTGCTTGTCGTTGTTTCTCAATCTGATTCTCATTGCGTTTTTTTATGTACTCCTGATCTTTTATTTTATATTGCTCCATAAGCGTTGCTCCCGCCTCTTCTCTTGTCGCTCTTACTCTTTCTTCTTGTTCCTCTGTAGTTTCTGGTTGTTTTACTTTTAAAATTCCCTCTTCTTGTGCTAATCTCTCCCTCTCTTGTTCTGATGCCTCCTCCTTTTGCGCTAATGCTTCCTTCACTCGTGCTGTTCTTTCCTCCTCTTGTTCTAAGATTTCTTCTTGCGCTAACGCTTTCTCCTTTTGCGCTAATGCCTCCTTTTCTCGTGCTAAACTTTCTTCTTTTGCTGATCTTTCCTCATCTTGCGCTATTTTTTTACGCTCTTGTGCTAACCTTTTTTTCTCTTCTTTAAAACCTTGCCGCCTTTTTTGTCGCGTTGCTGCTGCTACTTTGTTGCGTTCCTCCCTCTCAATTTTGTCTTGTAATATTCTTTCTTTATGTGCTCTTTTTTGTTCTAGGTCTTTTGGGCCGACGCCACGCTCTTCTGCTCTTTCTTTCCTGAATGCAACTGTCCGTTCAAGCATTTTTTTTACCCAAGAAATCACATCAAGGCGATTAGAAATATCGCTATCAGTGTTCAGAATCAGATTCTTATAAAGCTCTTTGTCCACAGGGGACATCCATATTTCCTCTAAAATCTTGTCTACCGTTGCTTCAGTATATTTTTCTTCGAATTCCGTAATAGCCAATCTTTTAAGGGCATCAAGTTGCATATCTTGTGCACTTAAATCTGGCAGAATACCTTCTTTCTTAATATAATGTTGTGCAAACTCTAAATTGGCCTTTTCTATTGCCTCAAGCCTTTTTTCTTCTTCTGGTTTGCTCTTACGCTCTGGGAAAGAAAAACCTTCTACTGTTAACGGCTCTTTTAGAGATTCTTTTAACTCTTTAATTGTTTGAATGCGCTCATATTGCTCTTGATCGGCATTTAGCTGTAGAATAACTGGTCGTTCTCTTTCTTGCTTGAGGATATTAGACGCTTCTTCTGTGTTTGATTTTGCTATTTCCTCATCATATTTCTTAATTGTTTTTAGGGCTATGGCTTTATTCTTTTCAGCTGTAGAGATATCTTCTAACAGTTCGTCTATGGCTTCATTTTCTTCTTGCCTTATGATTGCTTGTTGTGCTGCTTCACGCAAAGTATTGTTGTCATGGTCTGTATTTTGTGCTTCTTTATTGGCTGTAATGTTTTGGAAGTCTTTTTCTAAGTCGTCCATTTCTTTATTTTGTTTTGTTAACACTGATTCTTTATTTTTTATTTGATTTGTTTTTTCCTCTATTTCCTCTATTGCTAACTGCCTCACTTCATGGGTTGCAGTATCTATGAAACTAGATATGAATTCGATACCCTGCTCCATACCTTCCTTTGATGCTAACTTTTTTTGCTCTTTTTTTAGATTGTCTTTCAAGTTGCTTAACATCCTTTGTGGTCTACCTTTTAGTTTGCGTAGCAGGGCTTCTTCATGTAATATAGCATCTTCTAATTTCTTAACCTTATTTGATCGACTCTTAGTGGGTGCATGAAGATATACCTTTGAGAGTGCGTTCTTTTTGTCTGTCCATTTTTTTACTTCTTCTTCTCTGTACTTTTTTATTTCCTCAAACAAGATTTTTATCAATTCATCGTTTACATGTGTTCTTTGTGCATCCATCATTTGTATTAACAAATTTTCTTTCATCAATGCTTGTCTCTTTTGCTCTATAACCTCCATTTCTTTTTCTAGAGTGTGCAATGTTGCTTTTAATTTTTCTTTATTTGTTTTATCTGATTCCGCTGACAATCCTTGCGTTTGCTTTTCTTCTTTTTTTATATCTTCACGCACTTTTTCTAACTTCTTTTGGGTATTTTCTGCCTCTTTATGTATAGTTCCTCTAAGTTGCACTCTTTTGATCATCAATTCATTGAATTTATCTGTCAACTGTTGATCCAAGGTGTTTACTTTTTCTACATTTGCTCTTTCTGTTTCCCTTTGTACAACTATTTCTTGCATTGTTTTTTTTCTCAGCATGTTTTGTTGAGCAAAATAATTTCGACTTTTTCCCGATGCTTCAAATTCTTTAGCTGCATCCAGCATCCTTGTATTTATGTCAGTATCAAGCATGTCTTCATCTATTTTGCTTAGTGTTTCAATACTTTTATAAAGCAAACGATGATCCTCTAGCCGCTTACTTCTTGTTTTTTCCAACTCGACTTCTAAAAGCCTTAATGCTTTCCTATCCTCCGCCTGCTCATTTCTTATTTTCTCTTCTTCATTCTTTAACCTTGTACCTTCTGCCTCTAATTCTGCTTTTTCTTGTTCTTTCTTTAACCTTGTACCTTCTGCTAATTCTGCTTTTTCTTGTTCTTTCTTTAACCTTATACCTTCTGCCTCTAATTCTGCTTTTTCTTGTTCTTTCTTTAACCTTATACCTTCTGCCTCTAAATCTATTTTTTCTTGTTCTGCCGTATCCCCTGTATCTCCTTTTTCCATCATTCTTCTATCTTCAGGCACTTTATCACCTTCCATTAATACACCCTCATCGTTCATACCAACATATCCTTTATGACCCTCGACTTCAGTAGGTATACCCTTGTTCTGTAAACTTTCTTTCAAATTTGACACAAAACTGTTACCGTTGTTGCCACACTTATCTGAATGGCATCCGGTAACGGATACTTTGCGTGGTGGGTGTTCGGGGAGGATGGTTTTTAGGTCTGTGGC
>NZ_FQTR01000097.1 GCF_900128535.1 bacterium endosymbiont of Bathymodiolus sp. 5 South
CCATTTTTAGTGACAATATTCAGACCGCCAAATAAGGAGCCCCTGACATTGCCTATGGAAGAATCAGTGAAAACATTGGCACCTGCTAAGAGATACAGAATTGAATTGCCAGAACCCTCTTTGTTGATTTTGTTTGCACCGCCTGCCAAATTAGCGTTTAAGATACCTTGTGCCTTGTAGTTGATTATATTTGCCGCACCAATGCCAGTTAAATTAAGGTTGCCTTTGGAAACTTCTACATCAACAATATTGCCTAATGAAGCCAATATTAGATTGGTATTGCCGCTACCATCTCTTTTTAATCGGTTTAAAATCAAACCACCGAGTTTTGCCTTTAACTCCCCTGTTGTTGACCAAGTAACAACATTGCCACCACCTAATATGGTTAAATCTCCATTGCCTCTTACTCCAGAACGAGTAATAATATTACCGAAGCCGCCACCCACAAAGTTTATATCGCCATAATCACCTGTGTGTGTAACCTTATTAACGAAACCTACCCCTGTAAACGAAATATTGCCATTGGTAGAATGATCAATAATATTACCACCGCCACCACCAGTAAAATTAGTATTACCATACTTAGCTGTATTAACAACATGATTAGCTGCACCAGCACCATTGAAGACAATATCGCCTTGATCTCCCCCTATACGCTTCACAATATTGAGAGCACCAATGCCTGTAAATGAAATATTACCGTCTTTTACTTCACTAATCACTTGGTTGGATATGCCGGCACCTGCAAATACAACATTCCCAGAATCACCTCGGCGTTTCACTTTGTTATGCGCCCCAATGCCGCCTTCGAAATAAATACTGCCTCTATTTGCACTGTTGCTTACCTTGTTATACGCCCCAACGCCAGTAAAGCGAACATCGCCTTGATCACCCCCTATACGCTCCACAACATTAGAGGCGCCAGCACCAGTAAAACGAATATTGCCCTGCACTCCTCCTTTGCGCTTCACAATATTAGAGGCACCAATGCCTTTAAATTTAATGTTGCCGTATTCTACTTCGCTAATCACTCGGTTGGCAATACCGCCGCCTTTAAACGAAATATTCCCAGAATAACCTCGGCGATATATGTAATTACTTGCTGCTGCACCACCAAAGTTAATATTACCTGTTCGTCCAATATGCTGCAAATTTGTTGTACCAGCAAGACCAGCAACAGTCATATTGCCCCAAGCACTTTTATTGATATCCATGAAGCCAGCACCGCCGTAAACACTCAGATTCCCCCAAGTATCATAAACATCCAAATCCAAACTGGCGGCATACACCGTGTCATTGCCACCATACATCTTGACACCGCTACCCCACAGACCTAAACCCGTAGCAAAAAGTGTGTTGTCCCCCTCATCCCCTTCGTAACTTCCTGTAAC
This sequence comes from bacterium endosymbiont of Bathymodiolus sp. 5 South, assembly GCF_900128535.1. Taxonomy (GTDB): domain Bacteria; phylum Pseudomonadota; class Gammaproteobacteria; order PS1; family Pseudothioglobaceae; genus Thiodubiliella. The sequence continues at coordinate 1,392 of NZ_FQTR01000097.1, forward strand.
AAAATACACAATACTATCAGCAATTTTCTCAAAAACTAACTCAGGTGCATCAAAAATTGTATCAACTGTATCAAAAATTGCATCTGCTACATCAATAACTGTATCAGCAACTGTATCTGCTACATCAATAACTGTATCAGCAACTGTATCTGCTACATCAATAACTGTATCAGCAACTGTATCTGCTACATCAACAACTGTATCAGCAACTGTATCTGCTACACCAACAACTGCATCAGAAAATGACTCAGCTGTATCAACAACTGCATCAACAAATGACTCAAATACATCTACTATGCCGCCCATAGAAACCCAAAAATATTTCTAAAAATAATAAAATTTTGAAGGGGTGAGTCTTTATTGGTAAACAAGGTGTGACTACCAAGCGATAAATGCACAGCCAAAACTGGCGTTATAGAATGATTAAATTGGTAAAAAAGCGACTGTTTGATAATAATCTTCATCTTTACTTACTAGAGATTAAAAAATCTATTATTGTAGCATTAGTCAAGCCTTAAGTCGTCAGTTGTCTGTATTTAATCAGATATTGTGGGTGTAGTGCCTCCCTTACCTGAACGACCCCACGCCGTGATTGAACCATCGGCTTTAAGGGCAGCAAAGGCAGACTTGGTTGAATAAATCTTGATATAACCATTGTCAGTAGGAGCGCCTATGCCTCCATATTTTGAGTTACCCCACGCCGTGATTGAACCATCGGCTTTAAGGGCAGCAAAGGCATACTCAGTTGAATAAATTTTGATATAGTCACTGTCAGTGGGTTCACCTGAGCCTCCATGCGTTGAGCCGCCCCACGCCATGATTGAGCCATCGGCTTTAAGGGCAGCAAAGGCAAGTGCATTTGAATAAATCTTGGTGTAGCCACTGTCAATGGGTGCGCCTATGCCTCCATACATTGAGTGGCCCCACGCCACGATTGAGCCATCGGTTTTAAGGGCGGCAAAGGCATACTCAGCTGAATAAACCTTGGTATAGCCACCGTCAGTGGGTGCACCTTTACCTCCCCACTTTGAGTCACCCCACGCCGTGATTGAGCCATCAGCTTTAAGAGCAGCAAAGGCATACCTCGTCGAATAAATTTTGATATAGTCACTGTCGTCAGGTGCACCCTTACCTCCAAAATCGTAGTGACCCCACGCCGTGATTGAGCCATCGGTTTTAAGGGCGGCAAAGGCTGCATCAGTTGAATAAATCTTGGTATAGCCACTATCATCAGTAGGCGCTATACCTCCAAGCCCTAGGCCACCCCACCCCGCCCACGCTGTGATTGAGCCATCAGCTTTAAGAGCGGAAAAGGCATACCTATTTGAATAAACCTTGGTATAGCCACTGTCAGTGGGTGCGCTTGCGCCTCCAGAGTTTGAGTCGCCCCATGCTGTGATTGAGCCATCGGTTTTAAGGGCAGCAAAGGCATCATCAGTTGAATAAATCTTGGTATAGCGACTGTCAGTAGGGGCGCCTGTACCCCCAAGATTTGAATCACCCCACGCCACAATTGAGCCATCAGTTTTAAGGGCAGCAAAGGCATGCTTATTTGAATAAATCTTGGTGTAGTCGCTACCAGTGGGTGCACCAGTGCCTCCATACTTTGAGTCACCCCACGCTATAATTGATCCATTGCCTTTAATGGCAGCAAAGGCGGCAGAATTAAATTCGTTGAATGCGTTATTACTCCCACCAAAATCATTATAAGCACTAGAAAAATCCACCTCAGAAAAACGCAAAATATCAATATCAACGCCCATAACTTGAACTTCTGCTAGAGAAAGGTAGTTGTTATCAAGTAACTGGATTCTAACATAGCGACCTTGTTTGTCGTGCGCACCTAATTTAATGCTTTTTTTAGGATTAGGCGCACCGTGAAAGTCTTGTTGATAGGTGTAGGTGCTAAAATCTGCTGTACTGGAAATACTGACTCGGTAGTTGCTGAGTCTATCTTTACAACAATCGGTGCGGTTGTAGATAAGGATTTGATTGATATTTTTCTCTTCACCTAAATCAACCTGCCACCAAGCGCCTTGTTCCTTTTGGGTGTGTGTTATGCTATTGTTGTACCAAACGCCTTGAGTATTGCCGTTAACTGCTTGTGAAGCATGATAAAGAGTGGTGTTGTAATTGCTCGATTGTGTAGCAGATTTTCCAAGGGCTAGATTGATGTCAGCGGCGTGAACGGTAGCAAACAAAACAGTGAAAAATGCTATTACTAATAAAGCACGATTAAAAAATTTACCCGTATGAGGTATATACATAATTTTTCCTTCTCCAAAAAAAATACATCATTAAAAATAAAACATTAAAAAAGAGTCAAGATAACTTTAGAGGCTCTTTTTTTAAAAACTCCAAGCAAAACTCTATAAATATTTTACTTACGCTGGGATTTTATATTATGAAGTTTCCCCAATAAACTGGACACTAATTTCCAATTCTACCCGCTATTTTTCATGTCAACAATCTTTTTTAGGTTTAAGAGACCTTTGCATAAATAGGAACAATCATCAGAAACCCACTTTTCACCCACTTGGCGATTTTTTAAACCCAGCCTTAACCCTGCTAGGACAAGGTTTAAAGAAATCACCCATTGGGCAAAAATTGGATTTTTCTAATCATCCCTATTTATGCAAAGGTCTCTTAAAGTAAAGCCTTCTAAAAGAATTATATTTTTTCTACCAATAAAACAATCTCGTCAGTTTTTTCATCACAAGCAAGCACCTTGTGCCCATGCACCTTGCACCAAGCAGGTATATCATGCAAAACACCAGGATCGGTGGCAATTATCTGAATGGTATCGCCTATCTCAATTTTCTCAATCATCTCCCCCAATCGAATGACGGGCATGGGGCAGAGCAATCTTTTAACATCTAAATTAGTTTGCATTAATCCAGTCCTGTGGTTTGAGGTAGTATTCGTATAGTTTGGCTTCGGGGCTGCCTGCTTTTGGCTGATATTGGTATTCCCAACGCACCAAAGGCGGTAAAGACATTAAGATAGATTCGGTACGCCCTCCGGTTTGTAAGCCAAACAAGGTGCCACGGTCGTAAACCAAGTTAAACTCCACATAGCGACCACGATGATACAACTGAAATTGTCGCTCTCTCTCGCCATATTCGCTATCTTTGCGTTTTTCTACAATGGGTCTGTAAGCCTTGATATAACTATTGCCCACACTTTGCATAAACGCAAAGCACTGCTCAAAACCACCTTTGTTTAAATCATCAAAAAACAAACCACCAATCCCGCGTTGCTCATCACGGTGTTTGATATAAAAATAATCATCGCACCATTTTTTATATTTTGAATACACCTCATCACCAAACGGTGTGCAAGCATCTTTAGCATTTTGATGCCAAAACACACAGTCTTCATCAAAGCCATAATAAGGGGTTAAATCAAAACCACCGCCAAACCACCAAATCGGGTCTTCACCGTCCTTTTCTGCTAAGAAAAAACGCACATTGGCATGCGAAGTCGGCACATAAGGATTGTGTGGATGAATCACCAACGACACCCCTAAAGCCGTAAAACGACGCCCTGCTAGCTCAGGCCTAAGTGCAGTGGCAGACGCTGGCATATCATCACCATGCACAATCGAGTAATTGACCCCTGCTTGCTCAAATACTTTACCATTCGTGAGTACTCTGGTTAGTCCATTACCTTTGTTGTCGGGCTTTTCCCATTGATCTTTAATAAAGGTTGCCTCAGTATCAACGGCTTCTAATTGCGCGCAAATATCGGCTTGCAATGCTAATAAATAGGTTTTTACTTGATTAATCATGGTATTTATTATACTAAAACTTAGTGAAACTTTCTTGTTTAAATTAAAATTTTACAAATGTATAATTTATTTATGGTATCATTTGAAGCAATTAATTAGAAGGCAGAAGGTAAAAATGCAACAACAAATCATAAAAGGTTTTGACTATTTTTTAAAACAAAATGAATTAGGTAAAACAGACTCTAAAAATATAAATCGATTGTTACAAATGATGGATGAGAATGGTCACATTGATAAGCAAACGATATTAGAGCAAATTTTTGTAACAGCGGCTGATGCAGATGCGAATTATCGTAATTTCATTAAACGAACATTAGATGCAATTGCTAGGCTTATTGAGGATTCTGAGGCGAATTCTGAAGCTGAAAAAATACTCAAGTCAATTGAAATAAACGCACTCAAGGCTAACAAGATACGGAAAGCTCAATTGCAACTAAAAGTGGGTTATTCTTCAGCAAATATTCAACCTTTGGCAAACCGACAATATGAGGACGAAAATTTTGAACCCAATATCGCTAAAGATACCCATAAGCCTATTGATGAAAATGCGATTAGGGTTTTTATTAGTTACAGCAAAGACAATAAAAGTGACGCTCAATATTTTAGACAGTTATTTGAAAAAAGAAAGCCTGTTATTGATGGCAAAGAAGTGGTTATTTGGACAATGAATCAGTTGATTGCTGGCTCATCATTTGACGAACAAATTCAAGAAAATTTAAACAAATCTGATTTTGGTTTTGGCGCGCTCTCGCAACAATTTTTACAAAGTGAGTACATCACAACACAGGAAATACCTCACTTTTTACAACAAAAATCCTTGTTTTTATTTGGCTTAGATAAAAGAATAGATGGTAATACTTTAAGTGTTGATGATTTTTTTAGCAAAGTAAATAAAAAGTTAAACAAAGATAATACAAAAATTTTGCAAGAACAAGTGTGTTATTTAGACGATGGATCGGGTGATTTTTTTGTTGATTGCTCTACCCCTGAGAGGAAAAATGCTTTTGTTGATAAAGTTATTAAAGGCTTAGAAGCAATGTACAACAATAAACCCAAAGACAGTCTACCGCAAACACAAAAGACAGACAAAATAAGCCCTAGCCTGGATAAAAGATACCTTGAAGAATACCATCAACCTAGTTCCGCAAAACTCACGCAAATGTCCACCGAAAGTGAAGCGTTATCAACCACAAACATTAAAACGGCCACAAACATCGAAGTCAATTTAATCACCGATATGCTAGACTGGATTAAAAACTCCCCACAATCTATCTATGCCCTACTGGGTGATTATGGCATGGGGAAAACCTTTAGTTGTCGCATTTTATCCGCCAAACTCACGGAGGAAGAAGGGGCTATTAAGCCGTTTTATATTGATTTGCGTGATACGCCTACTTTTATTACCGAGAAAGATATTGTGCGTCAACCGTATTTAGAAGAGATAATACAGAGTGTTTTAAGGCGACAAGAAGTAACCACTGATGCACAAACCTTCATCCAGCAAGCACAAAGTGGCAATTTGATTTTTATCTTTGATGGTTTGGATGAAAAATTGGTGCATTATACTAAGGATATGCGTCAGCAGTTTTTAACAGAATTGATGCGAGTATTCCCCAATACAGTGCATCTTGGGGATTCAAAAGTTAAAATAATTCTCTCTTGTCGCAGCCATCATTTTGAGGATTTAAAAGCGCAAAGTAGTTTTTTTCGTGGCTTAGGTAGGGACAATTCCGCACAACAGGATTATCGTGCTATGGAAATTCTCCCTTTTAATTCAACGCAAATTCAATCAATGTTAAAAAAACAACTGGGTGAGCAGGATAGCGCACTTGTTTTTAAATTTATTAGCGACAATCATTATTTATCAGGCTTGGCAAGTCGCCCTTTTCTGCTAAATAAAATCGC
>NZ_FQTR01000098.1 GCF_900128535.1 bacterium endosymbiont of Bathymodiolus sp. 5 South
ATATCATCCACGGTAAACGACCCGTCTTGAATGGCTTTGTTAAAATTAAATGTAATTTTGTTAGCGCCACTGCCCATACCGCCACTGCCTGTAATCGTTATGGTTGGCACAAATGCTATTGTTCTTGTAGTAGTCATGATTCGCTTTCCGTTGTTGTTTTGTAGATGCCTAGTCCCTGATAATAATACATCAAATTTTGTAAATCAAAGCAAAAATCACAAAAAAAATCAATAGAGGCCTTTGCATAAATAGGGATGATTAGCAAAATCCAATTTTTGCCCAATTGGTGATTTCTTTAAACCTTGTCCTAGCAGGGCTAAGGCTGGGTTTAAAAAATCGCCAAGTGGGTGGAAAGTGGGTTTCTGATGATTATTCCTATTTATGTAAAGGTCTCCAATAATTTTTAACAAAATAAATCCATCAAAATCCCACTACAAAAGAATTTAAGACTAAATGCAACTATGTATTTGGTTTTATGGCTAATTCCATGAATGATGTTTTGCATATGCGACAAACAGGCAGAAAAAGATTGGTACTATCATCGGGTTTTTTTAAGGTGTTCTTGGGTAGAAAAAGGAGTGTCAATTAAACTGTTTAAAACCTTAAAGTATAGACAAGGCAAGGTTTGTGCGCTTAAGTGGTATTACAATCCTAGTTTATGTAATTGATAAGCATTGTTAAAGTCTTTAATGTGTGCGATTTTTTTGCCTGATAATTGCACTTGCTCTAAACTTAATATGCCATTACCTGTTGCGATGTAACAAGCGCCTTTGGTAGAAGGTTGAATGACTTCCCCTGGTTTTTCATGAGATGTTTTTTCCACAATATTGGCAGATAGAATGCGTAATACTTTGGATTCAAATTTATCACTTGTGGCATTGCTTTGCGCAATAGGGTAGGGGTTAAATGCCCTAATCTGACGGTTGATTTTATCAGCAGATTGACGCCAATCAATCCACGCTTCGTCTTTTTTAAGTTTTTTAGCGTAAGTTACCCCTTCTTCATTTTGTTTTGTAGAGGATAAATTGTCAAAGTTTTCTAATGCTTCAATGATAGCTTTAGCCCCCAGTGTGGCGAGTTTGTCATGTAAGGTTTGCGCGGTGTCAGTCGTAGTAATATCACAGGTTTTTTCTAATAAAATATTGCCTGTGTCCAGTCCTTCATCCATTTGCATGATGCACACACCCGTGGTTTTATCACCTGCTAGAATAGCGCGTTGAATAGGTGCAGCGCCTCGCCAGCGTGGTAATAGTGAGGCGTGAATATTAAGGCATCCGTACTTAGGGGTATCTAAGACGAGTTTTGGTAATAGTTGACCATAAGCCACTACCACCATAACATCAGCATTGAGTGCAAATAAGGTTTTTTGAGCATTATCATCTTTTAGGCTTTCTGGTTGAAAGACTGAAAGGTTGTGCTTTAAGGCTTGTTCTTTAACAGCACAGACCGTTAATATACGACCGCGACCTTTGGGACGATCAGGTTGGCAATAGACGCCAACAATATTGTGTCCAGCGTCAATAAGTGCCGTTAAAACACCAACTGAAAATTCAGGTGTGCCTGCAAAAACAATTCTCATTCTATGTTAGGTTATTGCGAGCAGTTTTGATAGCCTGTTTGACTTGATTTGGTGCAGTACCACCAAGATGGTCACGCGCACACAGTGAGCCTTCTAACGACAGTACATCAAACACATCATTTTCAATCCGAGCATCAAATTTTTGCAACTCTTCTAAGTTTAACTCGCTTAAATCTTTTTGTATCTTTAGTCCATAAGCAACCGATAAACCCACTACTTCGTGTGCATCGCGAAATGGCAAACCTTTTTTCACCAAATAATCTGCCAAATCCGTGGCAGTCGTATAGCCTTTCTTAGTAGAGTTATACATATTGTCACGCTTTGCTTGAATGGTTGGCACCATATCGGCGAATACGCGTAAGCAAGCTTTAAGGGTGTCAACCGTATCAAATAGGGGTTCTTTGTCTTCTTGATTATCCTTATTGTAGGCGAGTGGTTGTGCCTTCATAATGGTAAGCATGGCCGTTAAATTACCATACACACGGCCTGTTTTACCCCGCACTAACTCTGGCACATCGGGATTTTTCTTTTGTGGCATAATAGATGAGCCCGTACAAAAGCTATCTGGCAATTCAATAAAGTCAAATTGTGCACTTGACCAAAGAATTAATTCTTCAGAAAAACGCGATAAATGCATCATAATAATGCTGGCTGCTGATAAAAACTCTATGGCAAAATCACGGTCACTAACGCCATCAAGCGAGTTGTTGCAAATGCACTCAAAACCTAGCAATTCAGCAGTGCGGGCGCGTTCAATTGGGTAAGTCGTGCCTGCTAATGCGGCGCTACCAAGTGGCATTGAATTGAGTCGTTTGCGACAATCGATTAGACGCTCAGCATCACGAGAGAGCATCTCAAAATACGCCATCATATGATGACCAAAACTCACAGGTTGAGCGGCTTGTAGATGAGTAAATCCTGGCAATATGGTGCTTGCTTCTTGTTCGGCTAAATTAAGTAATGCTACTTGCAAACGCTTGATTTCATCATTAATTTTGTCAAGTTGCTCACGCAAATACAGACGAATATCAGTTGCCACTTGGTCGTTACGCGAGCGTCCTGTGTGTAGTTTTTTGCCCGCATCACCAATCATCGCTACTAGGCGCGCTTCAATATTCATATGCACATCTTCTAAATCAAGCGACCAATCAAATTTGTCTTTTTCAATTTCAGTAAGAATCGTATTTAGACCATCAATAATTTGTGATTTTTCATCCTCAGTCAATAACCCAACTTCTTGCAACATTGTGGCGTGTGCAATTGAGCCTTGAATGTCATAAGGGGCGAGAATTTTATCGAAAAATACCGAAGCGCCAAAAATTTTAACAAATTCATCGGTTGGTTGGTTGAAGCGTCCGCCCCAAGATTGGTTGGTTTTATTCATAATGTTTTAGCCGTGTTTTTCCAATTTATTATCTAAATCTGTCCAATAAGTATCTTCACTGGCAACGCCAACAATCTTTTCTAACAACACACCTTGTGCATTAAATAACAACAAAGTTGGATAGAAATCTATATCGTACCTATCTGCAAAGTCGTTATTCTCAATTTTCGCGCCCTTAAAATCCACCATGCTAAGCCCTGCGTGTATCTGTATTTGAGCAATAATGAGTTTATCGGTATATTCTTTGAGCTCAATCATTGGGTCTATCACTTCGCTGATAACAAAATGACACCAAGAGCAATCTTCTAGATGCATCAACAGCAAAATATTTTTATTGTCCTTTTTTGCCTGTTGTTTTGTTTGAAAAAGGTTTTTTGCCGTTAGAGTCCTCATGGTTTTTTGTTAAAATACATATCTACTACGATTTTAAATCAATTTAATGCAACAAACAATCAAAATTGCAACACGCAAAAGTCCTCTAGCACTTTGGCAAGCAGAGCATGTGAAGGCACAGCTAGAAAAATACCATACCCATCTAAGTGTTGAGTTGGTCAAAATGACCACCAAAGGCGACCAGATTTTAAATTCCCCCTTGTCTAAAATTGGCGGGAAAGGTTTATTTATTAAGGAATTAGAAGTCGGTATGCTAGAAGGAAAAGCAGATATTGCGGTGCACTCAATGAAAGATGTGCCGTATGAAATCCCAAAAGATTTTGAATTAGGTGCGATACTTAAGCGAGAAAATCCATTCGATGCTTTTGTGTCTAATAATTTTGAGAGCATTAATGATTTACCACAAGGGGCAAAAGTAGGCACTTGTTCAATGCGTCGTATTGTGCAACTTAAAGCCATTCGTCCAGATTTAGAAATACTAGATTTGCGTGGTAATGTTAATACTCGATTACAAAAACTAGACAAGGGTGAATTTGACGGTATTATTTTAGCGTGTGCAGGACTTATTCGTCTTGGATTTGAAGATAGAATTAAGCAACAAATACCTGCTGAACAATCATTGCCTGCCGTTGGGCAAGGTGCAGTCGGTATTGAAATTCGAGAAAATGACCCAATGATACTAGATTTAATTAAACCACTCATTGACAAACAAACTACTTATAGAGTGAGCGCTGAGCGTGCTATGAATGCACGCTTAGAAGGGGGTTGTTCTGTGCCCATTGCAGGATATTCAACGATTGATGGTGCGCAAATTACACTAACAGGTTTGGTGGGTAATGTAGATTCTGGTGTGATTTTAAAGCATCAAGTATCGGGTAGTGTTGATGCTGCTGAAGCATTAGGCGTGCAGTTGGCAGACACACTAATTGAGATGGGTGCACGAGAAATTCTAAAATGAATTAAAATAAGCGATTTTATTTAAAACAAGGTAGCCAAATATGTTTAGATTCATCGAAAAAAGTTTTCTTAAAATTACACAAATTTTAGGCTTATTGTTTGCGACTATCATATTGGTTATGGCAGTTATTATGAGTTACAACAAGGTCGATGTCAAGACTGATGATAAAATTGATACCCCAGTGGTGAAATTTGCTGATTATCAAAAATTCATACGCAATCAAGAAGCAAAGATTGGTAAAAACTTAGATAATAATCAGCGTTTTGACAAGACTTTTAATGCCTATATTGATGATATTGTTAGCGCATTAAGTGGTTTGTCTGATAAGGTTATTGACAAAACTGATCTTAAGCAAAAAGTTAAAATATCAAGCAAAGTTAAATTAAACCAACAGCCACAATCGGTGTCTGTGGCTTATGTCAAGTCTTTAGCAAAATTAACCAATCAAGTTGCAATCGTAGATGCTAAAGTTAATATGGATGAGCTTATTAAATGGCATGACCAGTCCTTTTTCCAACAAATCAAAGAAAAAGATAAGAGAAATTTTCTACAAATAGGTCCGTTGAGAATAGAAAAATCTGCTTATTCTATGATGTGGGAAGCGCTAGCAATATTTATGTTGTTGGTGATTATGTTGGCTGTCTTGCGTATTGAGCAAAATACTAGAAAATAAAGCCACACTATCGCCAGACTTATTCAATAATCATTAATACTTTAGGCGCATTTATATTGACCACATTTCTTTGATTTGGCAAGTGTTTAACAACGCCAGAGATCGGTGAGGTAATAGTGTATTTTTCTAATTCAATTTGCGCGATTTTAACCTTAAGATTATGTGCGTCTAATTCCCGCTTTGTCGCATCAAACGCTAATTGCGCGATTTCTAAATCTCGATGAGAATTCACCAAACGCTCATACAGCTCTTTGGTTTGTTGAAGTTCTAACTTTTTGTCATCAAAATCTTGTTGTTTGATGCTTTGCAAAGTTCTTAAATATTGCAGTTCAAGTTTGGACTGTCTGTCGTCAAGTCTTACAATAACATCACCTTTTTCCACTTGGGTTTTGACCGGTTTTATTTCTATAATTGTACCTGATACTTGTGGATAGATTTCTAATCCCAAAGTAGATAATGGCAACAATATTGCTAGCCAAACTAATGATTTAAAGCGCATAGTCTTCTCCTGCTAATTGTTGTAATTGTGTATAAACAATCACAAAGTCAAATTCATTTTTTGTTAATTTCCATTCAGTGTCAGTTAGATTGCCCATCGCATTGCCAATATCACTTTTAATTTCCATTTCGTAATTGGCACGAGCAAGCTCAAGATACAGGTCTCGATAGTCAAGTTCGGTTGTTAGTGCTTGGTGGCGCTGTTTGAGTGTTTTTAACTTAAGCCACAACGATAAGGCTTGTTGGTTTAGCGCTTGAGCGCGTTGTTCAATGCGTAATTGTTGTTGTTTGATTTTTACTAAAAGCTCAGAGGTTTTTTTCTTCTGACGCCGGCTTTGACCAAAAGGCATAACAAAGTTGAAGCCAGCACGCCAATTGCCATTTTTACTACTATCGTAAGATTGCCCTCCCAGTCTAATGTTTGAACTAATGACAATTTCTTTGTTGTTTTTTTCTAGATTTCTTTGCTGTTTTAAATTAGCAAGCATACGCTTTAGCTCGCCCAATTCTAGGTTACTCAATTGTATTTTTTTTTGCCAAATTTCAAATTCATCTAATTCTTTTTTGAAAAAATGGGTTAAATCAGGTTTAACCAAATCATCAGGTCTATTTTCATAAGTCATATTAAGCAGTTGAGCAAGTTTAGCACGCGTGGTGATTTGCGCTGCTTCGGCCTCAATACGCTTAACAACATCGAATTGTGTTAGTGTTTGTTTTTCCAATAATTCTACTTCAGAGGCATCTTGTACATCAAAATTATCTTGAATGCGATTTGCACGAATGGCAGAAATTGCTAAGCGTTCTAATACGGTTTCATGACGCATATCAGCCAATATAACATTAAAAAAAGCTTGCATCACTTGCGTGGTTTTATCAATTTTAAATTGTTGTAATGCAAATTCTGTGTTTTTGACATTGCTTTTGGCGGCGTTTTGATTAATTTCTACATTTTGGTCGTATAGTACTTTGTTGATTTTAATAAAGGCATGAGAGTAATCAGTATGGCCTAATTTTTCATTATCACGCCTAGCTAACTGTAAATCTAAGTCAACTGTTGTTTTATAACCGTCTTGGTAAGATTCTAATTCAATTTTATCAAGCGCTATATTGATAGAGAGTTGCTGTTGTTCAAGATTTTGTGTTGTTGCCAATTCTAGTGTACGCTTCAATGTTAGTGGATTTGGCAATTCCAGTGCTTGTGTGGAAAATGATAAAAACAGCCAAATAATGAGTAAAGACTTCATCTTGCATTACTTGTGTTTGCGTTTATAGCGTATGAAGGGCTCTTTTTTGTAGGACTTATCAACAAAATAATTTGCCAGCAGTAAAAAGTCTTTCTTGTTGGCAAAACCTGTGTGGCGTACGACTCGTTTACCATTTAAATCAAAGAAAGCCAGCACAGGTGTAGCACCAACTAAGTTATGGCGTTGAGCGAAGATTTTTTCTTGTAGGGTATTGCCGTCAAAATCTGTCAAATTCACACTAGATTCTACATCAACTTCAAAATTTAAAAAGT
>NZ_FQTR01000099.1 GCF_900128535.1 bacterium endosymbiont of Bathymodiolus sp. 5 South
ATTTTAATCTTTTTATCTAATTCCAAGCGTCCCATGATTTGTTCAGGACTCCAATATTCTTTTAGCTTTTCACTAATGTGGTTTTTAACGGAATCTGTGAGTTTGATGACCTTATTTTTCTCTTGATGTCGTTCGTCAGCAAGCCTGTTAGCTTGCTTATGGCGATAGCCTCTTTTACCAGTATTGCGAGATAATTCTCTAGAAATAGTTGATTTGTTTCTACCCATTGATTTGGCAATAAAGGTTTGGTTGTATCCTTGTTTGTTTAGTAGGTAAATATGGTATCTTTGTTCGCAGGTCAATTGCGTATATTTTTGTATGTTTCACTCCTTTTTCTTGTCGGATTAAAGAGTGGTTAATATACCCTTTGAGCGACTAATTGAGTGTTGCACTTATGATGTGAATCTAAGTATTGCGCTCTTTACATCATTCCTAATTTATTAAGAGACTGAATTGTGTAATTTTTTTCAGCTTTAAAGATATCAAATATATTTTCTTCAAAATGAATGATTAACCACTAGCGCATTACAACCTAAGTAAGCAGCAACTGAAACACTTTTACTGGTTTTTTTATTTAAAGAGACCTTTGCATAAATAGGAATAATCATCAGAAACCCAATTTTCACCCACTTGGCGATTTTTTAAACCCAGCCTTAGCCCTGCTAGGACAAGGTTTAAAGAAATCACCAATTGGGCAAAAATTGGATTTTGCTAATCATCCCTATTTATGCAAAGGTCTCTTAAAGATCAACGCCTATAACTTGAACTTCTGCTAAAGACAGATAGTTCTTGTCAAGCAATTGGATTCTAACATAGCGACCTTGTTTGCCTGATCCGTTTAATTGAATGATTTTTTTGGGATTAGGCGCAACATGAAAGTCTTGTTGATAGGTGTGGGTGCTGAAGTCTGCTTTATCAGAAATACTAACTTGGTAGTTGCTTAGTCTATCTGCACAGCAATCAGTGCGGTTGTAGATAATGATTTGACTGATCTTTTTCCTGCTGCCTAGATCAACCTGCCACCAAGCACCTTGTTCATTGTTGGTATGGGTTGTGCTAGCATTTCCGAATTTACCATTGGTATTACCATCGACTGCATAGCCAGCAAAAGTAAGAAGGTCGCGTGGATATGTGCTGGATTGTGTGGCAGGTTTTCCAAGCGCTAGATTATGACCAGAGGCATATGCGCCTCCATAATTTGGGTTACCCCATGTCCTGATTGAGCCATCGGACTTAACAGCGCTAAAGGCAAATGCATTTGAATAAATCGCGATATAGCCTTTGTCAGTGGGTGTGTTTATGATTTCAACCTTTGGCACTTCCCACGACCAATTATCTAAGCCACCCCATGTTGTAATTGAGCCATCGGCTTTCAGGGCGGCAAAGGCCCACTCAGCTGAATAAATCTTGGTATAGCCTTTGTCAGTGGGTGCGTTTGCGCCTCCAGAATTTGAGTCACCCCACGCCTTGATTGAACCATCGGCTTTAAGGACAGCAAAGGCAAATGCAGTTGAATAAATCTTGGTATAGCCTTTGTCAGTGGGTGCGTTTGCGCCTCCAGAATTTGAGTCACCCCACGCCTTGATTGAACCATCGGCTTTAAGGGTGGCAAAGGCACTATCAGTTGAATAAATCTTGGTGTAGCCTTTGTCAGTGGGTGCGTCTGCGCCTCCAGAAATTGAACTACCCCACACCTTGATTGAACCATCGGCTTTAAGGGCGGCAAAGGCATACTTGGTTGAATAAATCTTGGTATAACCACTGCCAGAGGGCGCACCTGAACCTCCATAATCCAAATCACCCCACGCCGTGATTGAACCATCGGCTTTAAGGGCGGCAAAGGCATTATCAGTTGAATAAATCTTGGTATAACCTTTGTCAGTGGGTACATTGGGTGCGTCTGTACCTCCAAAATATAAGTTACCCCATGCCTTGATTGAGCCATCGTGTGTAAGGACGGCAAAGGCCCTTCTATTAGAATAAATCTCAGTATAGCCACTGCCAGAAGGTGCGCCTGTGCCTCCAGAATATGAGGCACCCCACGCCGTGATTGAACCATCGGCTTTAAGGGCGGCAAAGGCATATCCAGTTGAATAAATTTTGGTATAGCCACTGCCAGAAGGTGCATCTGCGCCTCTAGAATATAGGCTACCCCACGCCGTGATTGAACCATCGGCTTTGAGGGCGGCAAAAGCATATTCATTTGAATAAATCTTGGTGTAGCCACTATCAGTGGGTGCTTTTTTGTCTTCAGGATCTGGAATACCCCACTCCACGATTGAAGCGTCGTCTTGAATGGCAGCAAAAGCCGTCTTATTAGCATAATTTGGCACATTATTAAACCCACCAAAATCATTCCGAGCACTAGAATAATTCACCTTAGCAAAATGCAAAGGATCAACACCTATAACCTGCACTTCTGCTAGAGACAGAAAGCCCTTGTCAAGCAACTGGATTCTAACATAGCGACCTTGTTTACTTGGTGCGTCTAATTGAATGATTTTTTTGGGATTGGGCGCAACATGAAAGTCTTGTTGATAGATGTGGGTGCTGAAGTCTGCTTTATTAGAAATACTAACTTGGTAGTTGCTTAGTCTATTTGCACAGCAATCAGTACGGTTGTAGATAATGATTTGCTTGATATTTTTTTGACTGCCTAGATCAACCTGCCACCAAGCACCTTGTTCATATTCAGTATGGGTTGTACTCTTATTTAAGAAATAGCCATCGGTGCTACCATCCACTGCATAGCCAGCAACAGGATTGATAGAGTGGTATAGATATGTGCTGGATTGTGTGGCAGGTTTTCCAAAGGCTAGATTAACAATATCAACAGCAATAACAACAGTTGCAGTGTCCTTACTAAAGGGACCAGTTGCTGTTACAACATAAGTCACTGGATCAGAGACAACAATTGGTGTTCCAGAGATGGTTCCAGTTTTTGTATTAAGGGATAAGCCACTGGGAGCAGCAGGAGAAATTGAATAATAAGAAACAGCACCACCTGTATTGGTGATGGTAATAGGTGTAATAGCAGCGCCAACAGTAGCACTAACATGATTGATACTGATTGTAATGTGTGGAGCTGGCACAATACTAAAAGCATTCAAAGAGACTGACATGATGGCAACTGCAAGGAATTTAGTTAGTTTGTTTAGTGTATTTGTTATGTTTTTCATTTTCAAAAAAATAATGATTAAGAAACTTAACTGTAACAGTTAAAAACAATTTTGTCAACAAAAGCAAGCAAATAAACGCAAGAAAAAGCACAAACTTAAAAACAATCGCTTATAAATTCAAAACTTAATGAGACCTTTGCATAAATAGGGATGATTAGCAAAATCCAATTTTTGCCCAATTGGTGATTTCTTTAAACCTTGTCCTAGCAGGGCTAAGGCTGGGTTTAAAAAATCGCCAAGTGGGTGAAAAGTGGGTTTCTGATGATTGTTCCTATTTATGCAAAGGTCTCTTAATCTAGAAAACTTTCTTCCTTTTTTTCTGCTTCAGGTTTTTTAGCTCGCACACCAGGCTTAGATAAAACCTCCAAGAAAAAAGAATCCAAACCCTCTGCATCAGCCTCTGAGATTACTTTATTAATTTCAGAAACATGAATCACGCCACAAGAAGCCTCGTTAGCGCCATAGCGGCAATCAAAGTCCCAAAAATCTAC
Organism: bacterium endosymbiont of Bathymodiolus sp. 5 South; assembly: GCF_900128535.1. GTDB lineage: Bacteria > Pseudomonadota > Gammaproteobacteria > PS1 > Pseudothioglobaceae > Thiodubiliella. The sequence continues at coordinate 3,671 of NZ_FQTR01000099.1, forward strand.
CTCTTCAGGTCGTTTTTTATTACGCTCACGCTTAATGTATTTTTTAAGCTCGTATTTGATGGCTTCAACCACTCTGGGTCTTTGTTTTTTGGGGTGTGAAAAGTTGAATGTTTTTTTCATGCTGTCTCTAGATAATATTAAGACCTTGATTATATTGTATTATCAAGTTACCTTACAAACTATAAAATAGATTTATGGATTGTAAGTAGTGACTTTAAGGCTAACCTCACTGGCAATAGAAATGTATCTTGGCTAATATTTGGCTCCTCTTCTTGTGCCACTTTAAATTCTTCATCATTTAAAAAATGTGGGAATTTTGAATTTATCTCAAAGGCAAGTACCAAAGAGTGTCCGCTGGATGGGTAGTAATTATGATGCTTTTTGCCACCCTTTACCTGTGCTGTAAAATTAAGTTGTATCTCATGCTTTTTTCTCAACCTTCGCTTTGAAATTCTATAGTGGCATAATTACCACTTAAAGTGTAAGAATCACAAAATTTCATACCTATAGCAGTACCGCCAAAACTATAAGTAACACTACCTTCCGAGCCAGTCGTAGCCCCAGAAGTGTCTTTCACAACAAACTTACTTGATATTTTAGGACAGAGCAATCCGAGTGGAGAGTTTCCCAATACTCTCAATCTAACTTGTCTGAAGATAACTTAAATTCAAACCAAGTATTATTGACTAAACGAACAGTGGTCAACAAACCCACAATAAGCTATCCTTGTGATTTTAAAATGATATAAATATATGTTGCTTATGAAATCTCTTTTATAAAAAGTCGTAAATAAACTGGATGCCCGCTCTTTGGACAATAATTTTTATTCCAGTTACCATTATCAATTTTAGCTTGAAAATATATTGAGAATAATTTAGGATGAGAAGTGTTAAACTGACAATAGTTATTACCAAAATACGGGTCACAAAACTTGGCAGTAAAGGTAACATCGGTAGTAGAATTATCACCCTCTTCATTGGTATCAGGAACTGCAACCTGATATGTGACAGTTCCTTCCGACCCTGAAGGAACATCTGAAGAGAGCTTCTCCATAACAAATGAAACATTTTTAAAAGGGGCAATGGTCAAAGGCGGCATAGATTCCCAACAACCACGCGTCTCAGTTTTACTCTTAAACTTTAAAGTAGAATGTGTATCATTGTATAATTCTATATATATTGAAAAGTCTGACATCGGTAAGTAGCTCCTAAATTTATTTTTATTTTAAAAATTCAAACACCCAGCCCCTAATGCGACTCTCCTGCGTTTGATATATATTCTAACACTTTTGGCTTGAAATAATAGCCTAATTTAGTCAAACACATTTCAAGCCACTTTTTTCAATTGAACTGTCTTTTGAGCGGGTGTCAAACCCCTAAAGGAAAGGCAATGAGTCATTGCTTATAATCTCACTAGGGTAAGCGAATGTTTATAAGAATTTAATGGAGACCTTTGTATAAGAGACCTTTGCATAAATATGAATAATCATCAAAACGCCATTTTTCACCAACTTGACAATTTTATGAAACACAGTCATAGCTTTGCTATGACTATATTTCATAAAATCACCAAGTCGGCATTTTGCTAATCATCCCTACTTATGCAAAAGTCTCTATAAATAGGAACAATCATCAGAAACCCACTTTTCATCCACTTGGCAATTTTTTAAACCCAGCCTTAGCCCTGCTAGGACAAGGTTTAAAGAAATCACCAATTGGGCAAAAATTGGATTTTGCTAATCATCCCTATTTATGCAAAGGTCTCTAATGGTAACTTAGGGGTTTTTGTTGGTTTTTTTGTTGAAAAAAAATAAGTTTTTTTGAGGTTAGTTTTGGAGGGTAATGCAGGGGGCTTCTATATTGTGCTATCAAGTTACCCTGCAAACTATAAAATAGATACATGGATACATGGATTTTTCAAAAAAAATTATCAAGCCTTAAACAGAGTCATCTGTATCGCTCAAGAAAAATATCTGAAAATACGCAACTGATTATCAATGAGCAATCCTTAATAAATTTTTGTTCAAATGATTATCTGTCGCTTGCCAAGCACCCAAAAATCAAACAAGCCTTCAAACAAGGGATTGATAAATTTAGCTCTGGTGCTGGCGTGCATCGCACTTGATTAGCGGGCATACATCCGCACATCAGGCATTAGAAGAAGCGTTGGCTAATTATACGAGGCAGGAAAAAGCGTTGTTGTTTTCAACGGGTTATACGGCAAATATGGGCGTGTTTTCTGCACTTAGAGATGAACTTGATTGGGTCTTGCAAGGCAAACTCAACCATACATCACTGATTGATGCAGATAACTTAAATTCAAACAAAGTATTATTGACTAAATAAACGGTGCTAGAAAAATCACAACAAACCATCCTTGTGAGTTTAAAATAATATAAATATATTTTGCTTATAAAACTGGGTGCACAAAAAACTTTAGATGAAGTGGATGTCCGCTATCTGGACAATAATTTTTATTCCAACCATGATTATCAATTTCAGCTTCAAAATATATTGCGAATAATTCGGGATGAGAAGTACTAAAATAACAATAGTTATTACCGACAGAATACGAGTCACAAAACCTAGCAAGAAAAGTAACATCGGTAGTAGAATTATCGCCCTCTTCATTGGTACTAGGAACTACAACATGATATGTGACAGTTCCTTCCGACCCTGCAGCAGCCATTGAAGGGTCTTGCATAGAAAATGAAGCATCTTTTTGAGAAGGGGTAATGGCAGGAGGTGGCGACACCTTCCAGCTGCCATGCACCGCAGTTGTACTCTTAAGCTTTAAAGTATAAGGTGTATTATTGTAAAAATCCATATATGTTGAAAGATTTGACATCGGTAAGTTGCTCCTAAGTTTATGTTTATGTTTATGTTTATTTTAAAAATTCAAACACCCAGCCCCTAATGCGACTCCTGCGTTTGATATACATAGAGACCTTTGCATAAATAGGGGTGATTAGCAAAATCCAATTTTTGCCGAATTGGTGATTTTATGAAATATAGTCATAGCCAAAGCTATGGCTGTGTTTCATAAAATTGTCAAGTTGGTGAAAAATAGCGTTTTGATGATTATTCATATTTATGCAAAGGTCTCACATATTATAACACCTTTGGCTTGAAATAATAGCCTAATTTAGTTAAACACATTTCAAGCC
>NZ_FQTR01000100.1 GCF_900128535.1 bacterium endosymbiont of Bathymodiolus sp. 5 South
ACTTTTCACCCACTTGGCGATTTTTTAAACCCAGCCTTAGCCCTGCTAGGACAAGGTTTAAAGAAATCACCAATTGGGCAAAAATTGGATTTTGCTAATCATCCCTATTTATGCAAAGGTCTCAGTATAATGAGACGCTATTTTTACTTATCACTAACTTCAACAAAAAAGGACATTTAACATGAAAAAAATTACAATCACATTCATTGGAGCGACTTTATTAAGTGCAGCTTCTTACGCCACTCCTCAAGCAACAGTGGATATCTCCTTATTAAAAAGTGAAGCAATGAGTATTGTTAAGAAGTTTGGTGCTACATTGAAACCACAGTTAAAAAGCGCTTTAAAATCAGGTGGTGCTGTTAACGCTGTTAGTGTTTGCGCTGTCGTAGCACCCCAAGTAGCCAAGCAAATTAACAATGAAAATAAAGATTGGAATGTAAAACGCATTAGTTTGAAAAATCGTAATCCCAATATGGTTTTAGACGCTTGGGAGAGCGCAAAATTAAAAGAGTTTGACCAGCGTGTTGCCAATGGTGAAAAAGCAAATAAGCTATTTGCTGCCGAGGTAATTGATGGAAAGTTTAGATTTTTAAAGGCGCAAGGTACCGCTAAAGTTTGCCTGGCATGTCACGGTAAAAACATCAGTGCTGAAGTTAAGAAAAAAATACAAATGCATTATCCACATGACAAAGCAACTGGCTATAGTTTGGGGCAAGTTCGCGGTGCATTTAGTTTAAGCAAAACTTTAAAATAAAATCTATATTACCAGAAATCTCTTATATAGAGGCTTTTGCATAAGTAGGAATGATTAGCAAAATGACAAGTTTTGCCGAATTGGTGATTTTATGAAATATAGTCATAGCAAAGGCTATGACTGTGTTTTATAAAATTGTCAAGTTGGTGAAAAATGGCGTTTTGATGATTATTCCTACTTATGCAAAGGTCTCATATAGGTTAAATTTACTAAGAATTTAGTGTTCATCAAAATTGGTCAATATCAATTAAAATCTCAAGTGTTGTTAGCGCCGATGGCAGGCACTAGCGATAAGCCCTTTAGAATGCTATGCAAAGCACAAGGTGCAGCGCTCACTACTTCTGAAATGGTGGTCATACAACAACATTTATTGAATACCAATAAATCTAAATATCGCCTAGACTTTAAAGGAGAATCAGCGCCGATTAGTATTCAAATTGCTGGCTCAGAAGTAGATGAATTGGCGCTTTCTGCACAAAAAGCGGTGGAATTTGGGGCTAATATTATTGATATTAATATGGGCTGCCCTGCCAAAAAGGTTTGCAATAAAGCTGCAGGTTCAGCACTCATGCAAGACGAGATTTTAGTTAAGGATATTCTTACTGCTGTAACCAGTAGTGTTGATGTGCCTGTTACTTTAAAAATGCGTACAGGTTGGAGTCGCAATAACAAAAATGCACTCACTATTGCAAAAATCGCTCAAGATGCTGGCATTCAAATGCTAAGCATACACGGCAGAACTAAAGAAGACAAATACAAGGGTGAGGCAGAATATGACACCATTGCCAGTGTGGTGTCACAAGTTGAAATACCGGTGATCGCTAATGGTGACATCACTTCTGCAAAAAAAGCCAAACAGATATTGGATGATACAGGTGCAAGCGGCGTGATGGTTGGTAGAGCCGCTCAGGGCAATCCTTGGATTATTGGCGAGATTAATCATTATCTAAAAACTGGTATACACGCCAAAACACACTCAGCTGAATCAAAAAAACGAACCGCACTTGAGCACATTCAGCAAATTCACAAATTTTATGGCGAAGGGCTTGGTGTGCGTATTGCCAGAAAGCATATTCTTTGGTATTTACAACATTTTACAAATAAACCTCAAACCTGCTGGGCAAAAATTAGTAAAATTGACGACTCTAACAAACAATATCAACACTTCAAAAATTGCATCAATGAGCTCAACTGATCTACCAAACTGTATTAACGCAAAACTAAATCGCTATTTTAAGCAATTAGATGGTGAAAAAGCCTCTGGCGTACTTAAAATGGTCGTACAAGAAAGTGAAGCCATTACGATTAAATTCATCTTAGACAAAGTTAAGCAAAATCAAAGCGAGGCAGCCAAAATCCTAGGTATGAATCGTGGCACCTTAAAGAAAAAAATTGAACTTTACAAACTTAAATAAAAAAAACTTTCACAAATATACTTATAGGTATAATTATTTTATTTCAAATACACTTTTTTAACTAAAGTAAAAAAATATGGTATCAAACAAGAAGGAAACGATTGATGTAATGATTAGTCGTTTTAATAAAAATCAAAAGACAAATAAAAGCCAAACCTTAAAGGATAACCATCGCTCACCATTTATAGACTTTTATTTTCAAAATTTTCGTAAAAAAAATTAGTTAGTTTAGTTGTTTTGAGTTTTTCTTTAACAAGCGAAAATTTTCAATCTATTTGTGCTGACTCTTTTGAGTTTTTGGTGCAGTGTAGTTGTATTGAAGATAAATATTACGAAGAATATAAAAACTCTCTTGGTTGTTCACTAGACAATATTAACGCCTATTGTCTTAAATACAAAATTCATATCACTGATCTTGATCAAATCAAGGTTCTAATATTTTCCATCCCTCATTTAATTACAAATATTCCTAACTTCCAAGTAAAAAATTACCTTAACAGTATATTTTCTTTACTTAATGAATCGCATATTTATAATAAAAAATTTGAAATTACAAAATTAAGTAGTTCTATTGATATTTGCTGTAACTTAATTGAAGACGATCAAATAGTTTCTGTCTATACCTACATTAAAGGGTTTCAAGAAAGTATGGAGAGCGTCGTATCAGACAAGCCTTTCCTATACTGGCATGAAAAGAAAAATTTAGAAAAAATAACACACGCTCTAATCAGTGTTTCAGACAAAACAGGGATTGTAGACTTTGCTAAAAAGTTGCAAGAAAAGAATATAAAAGTTCTTTCAACAGGAGGCACAGCAAAGCATTTAAACGAACATGGAGTAGAAGTAGTTGATATTGAGCAATATACCAACTTCCCTGAAATGATGAACGGTAGAATTAAAACTATTAACCCAAAAGTACATGGAGGTATTCTAGCTAGAAGGGAACAAGATTTTGAAGTAATGCAGAAGTACAATATTCCGCCTATCGATTTAGTAGTTGTAAATTTATATCCTTTTCAGGCGACTATTGCACAAGCAGATTGCACACCAGAGCAAGCTATTGAAAATATAGATATTGGGGGTCCAGCAATGTTAAGAGCGGCAGCAAAAAACCATCAAGATGTTACTGTAATTGTAGATAACACAGATTATCAAACTGTAATAGATGAAATCAATACCTTACAAGGAAACACAACACTAGAAACTCGCACTAGATTGGCCCTTAAAACTTTTGAACACACGGCGCAATATGATGGTGCAATTGCCAATTATTTAGGTCAAGAAGAGGATGGTTTTTCTCATACCATCAACTTACAATTTAACAAAACTCAGTCAATGCGCTATGGGGAAAACCCACATCAATCAGCTGCTTTCTATATTGAAAAAAACATTACTGAGGCTTGCGTAGCGTCATCAAGGCAGTGTCAAGGCAAAGAAATGTCGTATAACAATATGGCAGATGCTGACGCCGCACTTGAGTGTGTACGCAGTTTTAACGAGCCTGCTTGTGTGATTGTCAAACACGCCAACCCATGCGGTGTTGCTGTGTGCTCTAACATTTTTGATGCTTATAATGATGCCTTTAAAACCGACCCAACTTCAGCATTTGGTGGCATTATTGCCTTTAATCGCAACTTAAATGAAAAAACAGCACACGCCATTATTGAACGCCAATTTGTTGAAGTTATCATTGCACCAAATGTTGACAACGAGGCTAAAAAAGTCCTATCAAGTAAACAAAATGTTCGTGTTTTAGAATGTGGAGACTTGAACGCAGCACAACCATCACTGGACTATAAGCGTGTTACTGGTGGCTTATTGGTGCAAGACAAAGACTTAGGTGTTATCAATGAAAACGATATTAAATGCGTTAGCGACACGCAACCAACAAACGAACAAATCAAAGACCTACTATTTGCTTGGAAAGTGGCCAAAGCGGTTAAATCAAACGCCATTGTTTATGTTAAAAATCAGATGACAATCGGTGTAGGTGCAGGGCAAATGTCACGCGTTTATTCAGCAAAAATCGCTGATATTAAAGCCACCGATGAAGGGCTAACAGTTGAAGGCGCGGTAATGGCATCCGATGCTTTCTTCCCATTCAGAGACGGTATTGATGCTGCAGCACAAGCTGGTATCAAAGCCATTATTCAACCAGGTGGATCAATGCGTGATGCAGAAGTGATTGAGGCGGCAAACGAGTATGGTATTGCTATGGTATTTACGGGTATGCGTCATTTTAAACACTAGTTTGTGGTGGTTGCTCTTACGCCTATCCTATAAACCCATTAAAATAAAAATATGAGCATCGAAAAAATCACCGCCTTTCCAGAGATTACTGATGTTGTTATTGAAAACGACAATATCGTCTCTCTGACTCAAGGATATTACGATATTGACAAGGTCACCGTACACATACAAGAATGTATTGAGATGGTTAGGAAGTATGAAAAAATGGGGTATTACAACTTAGCTAAGCCTGAATTTATCAGCGAAGTGATTACCACTTTCACCAATTTAGAACTCAGTAAAAAAGATGTTATTCGTGCCAATAACTTTATGAATATTACAGGCTTTCAAGAATGCAATCGTGTTTGGCAACTGCCTGATGAACTAAAAGTACAAGCCTCTGGGAGGTTGCACGGTTTTTATATCACTTTCGATACTGTAAACTGGGAAGATTTTAGCGTTAGAATTATTGAAGAATCCTAACTCTAAAAGTCTTACCCTTAAGTTTATCATTTCGAATTTTTTTAAGCGCTGTCTTAACCAACTCTGAACTCACTGCCACATAAGACCAATTACTAGCGACATTAATCTTACCAATCTTATCCCCTGAAAGTCCACCCTTGCCTGTCAACCCACCAACGATATCACCTGGGCGAAGTTTTTGTTTTTTTCCGCCATCGATTTTTAGCGTGGTCATCACCGGTTTTTTAATCGGCTTATCTAAATAAGTAGCGCCGGGTAGTGGGTCATTAATATGAGATAAATCAATATCTAATGCTTCTAGTTTGCGCGTTTCTCTATCACTAAAAAGCGTACAAGCAACACCATACTGCCCTGCTCTACCAGTACGACCGATACGATGTATATGTACTTCTGCATCATGCGCAATATTAAAATTAATCACCATATCTAAATCTTTGATATCTAAACCTCGCGCTGCCACATCAGTGGCTACCAGCACAGAAACACTGCCATTTGAAAAGCGAATAAGTGCTTGGTCACGCTCTCTTTGATCCAAATCGCCATGAATAGCAAGTGCATAAAATCCATAATGAGCTAACTCATCTGCCACATCTTGCGTATCACTTTTGGTGTTACAAAATACCAATGCAGACTCGGGCTTATGCTTAGCAAGTAATAATCTGAGTGCATTCATACGCTCATCGTCTGTATTGGTTAGATGAAAATATTGCTTAATCGTATCTTTTTCATGCACAGCAGGTGCCTCAAGTATCGTAGGATTTTTGAGTGCACGGCAGGCGATATCGGCAATCTCATCAGGATAAGTCGCACTAAATAATAAGGTTTGGCGACGACTGGGGATTTTTTCAATAATTCTATCTATCGTATCTTGAAAACCCATATCTAACATACGGTCTGCTTCGTCCAATACCAGCATAGTGACAAATTCAAGTTTTAATGTGGCTTTACGCAAATGCTCTTCAATGCGCCCTGGTGTGCCAACAATAATATGCGCACCGTGCTCTAATGAACCAATTTGCGGACCAAAAGGTGCGCCACCACAAAGCGTCAGCACTTTGATATTATGAATACTTCTTGCAAGTCTGCGAAGCTCACTTGCCACTTGATCTGCCAACTCACGCGTTGGGCACAAGACTATCGATTGCACTCTAAAAGCCTTAACATCCAATTTTTGTAACAGACCCAAACCAAAAGCCGCTGTCTTCCCTGAGCCAGTCTTACCCTGCCCAATAACATCTTCACCCGACAAAATAGCGGGCAAACTAAGTGCTTGAATAGGGGTCATTGATTCATAACCTAAACTACTAAGGTTTTTTAATAAATCAGGTTTTAAACTTAATGAAGAAAAATCAGTTGAACTCACGATGAATCCTAAAATAAAAATGATGGGTTAAATTTTACGCTTTATGCGATAACTAACAATACAAATGTGTATACTTTAATATCTTAGCCTGATTAGAATTTAACTTTATGAAAAAAATAACAATATATACCATTGCTCTTTTACCCCTAACTATATTAGCAGGGTGTGCATCTGTTGATGTTCGCCCAGTAAGTAAAATACATAATATATCCCATGTATGTATTGAAAATAACCCTAAAGTAATTGTTGCTAATTTTACAACCATAGTAGCAGATGTTTTTCAAGACCATGGCATTACAACTAAAATGTATAACGCCCCTGTGCCTAATAAATGCGAGTATAAACTAACTTATACTGCATTAAGATCATGGGACTTTACGCCTTACTTATCACATGCAGAACTTCGTTTATTTAAAAAGAACAAAAGAATTGGTTATGCTGAGTATCATATAGGAGCAGTTGCTTCCTTCTCATTAAAAAAATGGGCAAGTGTTAAAAAGAAAATGACACCCGTTATTAATAAACTATTGGCTCAATATAAAAAATAGACTTCAGGAACAAGAAATTCTATGAAACCTTTGCATA
>NZ_FQTR01000101.1 GCF_900128535.1 bacterium endosymbiont of Bathymodiolus sp. 5 South
AACAATAAAACTAACAATAACCATAGACAAATCAACCAACTTTTTCTAAAATACCTCTTATTTCTTGGTCGTTTTGCTACTCAACATATTGCCCTCAATTGCCAATGTCGCTGAATTTGATTTTATTTGCGAAGTTATGGTGACTTGACTTCCCCGCCTCAATCAATCCAAGACTTGGTGTTGCTTCGCTGATTTGTGCAGCCAGTGAAGGATTTTTTGGGGTTATGGCGTAGAGTGGTTGGCAGGACATTAACACCCTATTAGTGAGACATTTGCATAAATAGGAACAATCATCAGAAACCTACTTTTCACCCACTTAGCGATTTTTTAAACCCAGCCTTAGCCCTGCTAGGATAAGGTTTAAAGAAATCACCCATTGGGCAAAAATTGGATTTTGTCAATCATCCCTACTTTATACAAAGGTCTCTTAGTATTGGTTTTTTGATATTTAGAATGCTGGTCATTCAGATGCTTTATTTTTGTTATTTTTAGAAAGTAAATTCTTAAAATCGTCTAATGTTTTTTTATATGGATTTACTTTTTCTTGTCTTTTATGATTTTTAAGCGGGTGCTGATGAATCTCATCCAGCATTTTTTTCATATAATCTTGATAGCTAGTGTCAGAATCATCCGTGCTTTTTAATTGTTCAGAGAAGCCAATAATAGACTGTGCCAACATAGTTTTATAAGCATAATCTTCTGCAATATTTTTAAGTTTTGTATATTGTCCAGCACAAAACCACGCTCCTGAAAAAGGCAATGAAATAATGGAAATTCGCGCCAATGTTGTATTTAAATCAACAGATTGAGTCTTCCAAATAAACATAATAGTTAAACCTATGGCAATCATAATAAAAGCACCGGCAAACCACAACCACTTTTTTCCCTCATCTCTTTCTTCTAATTGTGCCTTAAAGGCACCACTAATACCTTCCGCTTTTTTATATCCTAAAGCAGTTTTGGCTTCTTTTATAAGTGCTTGTGCCGTCTTTAATAACTCATCTCTTTGAGTGGTAAATTCCTTTAATAGTACATTAAAGACATTGGTCTTTTCAGTCTGATCTTCTATTTGTTGTTCTCTCTTGATAATTTTTTTTACGAAATTATCAACCTGTTCTTTCTGCTTATCATATTGATTTTTTATCTCCGAAATACGCTCTTCATCATTTTCTATATTACTTATCTTTTCATTTAGAGCATCTAGCCTATCTTTACCAGATTTAATATTACTTTCTAACTCACTATTTTGTTCTTGTAACAAGACTAATACCTTGTTGGTTTCAACTTTATTTTTCGTTGTTAATTCTAAATCTTGTTGTAAGTTATTTAAAGTTTCAGCAAATTCTTGTTTTTTCCTCACAAACTCAGATAATTCATCATTAAATTCATCATTAAATTCAATCAACCTCTCTTTTGTATGACGAATATGGAAAGGACGAATTGATTGTTTCAATTGGTCTAACGATTGGTCTAACGATGGATATGAATATGAATTATGGGGATGGTTAATACCAGATTTAATCTTTATTAGACTGTCAAGGATTTCCTTTCTTTCTCCATAAGTTGATAATTTTGAAAATTGCACAGGTGCTTTAATTAAAGTTGCAATATCTGTTAATAGGCTATTTATACCCTCAAGCAAGTCTTCGTAAGTGTACTCACTCTCGCTACCAAATTTTTCTCCTTGATAATTCGTAGTATCTACTTTTTTTATGCCTTCTTTAATTGCATTTTTGGTAGTACGAATATCTGTAATTGTTTGCGCTTCATTCATAATATAACTACTTTTAAATTCTGAATTAATTTTATAATCATTTGTAAATGCTGGATTTTACCACCAAAAAGTTTAATAACTTTTGATGGAATTCATCACACTTGCGTACCACCCACCGTCAATTCATCAATTTTAAGACTGGGTTGCCCAACGCCGACTGGCACGCTTTGTCCGTCTTTACCACAAACACCAACACCGCTATCGAGTTTTAAATCGTTGGCAACCATGGAGATTTTTTTTAGTGCTTCGTCGCCAGAGCCGATGAGGGTTGCGCCTTTGACGGGGTGGCTGATTTTGCCATTCTTAATCAGGTAGGCTTCGTTGGCTGAGAACACAAACTTACCTGAGGTGATGTCAACTTGACCGCCATCAAAATTCACAGCATAGAGCCCATCATCAACGGAGGCAATCATCTGCTCTAATGTGTCTTCGCCGTTTAGCATATAGGTGTTGGTCATTCTTGGCATCGGGATATGTGCGTAAGACTCGCGTCGTCCATTACCTGTTGGCTCAACACCCATTAATTTTGCATTCATCTTATCAAACATATAACCTTTTAAAATACCGTTTTCAATCAAGGTGGTATTTTGTGTCTGCGTGCCTTCATCATCAACGGTTAAAGAACCGCGGCGATTGGCTAAAGTGCCGTTATCAACAATGGTGCATTTTTCACTGGCGACTTGTTCGCCGATTTTGCCTGTGAAAACTGAGGTGCCTTTGCGATTAAAATCTCCTTCCAAGCCGTGCCCGATGGCCTCATGCAGTAACACACCTGGCCAACCTGGTCCTAAGATTACGGGTAGTTTGCCAGCGGGGGCGTCTTGCGCCTCAAGTGCGACTAAGGCTTGACGAATAGCTTCTTGGGCATAGACTTCAGCAAAATTATGATCGATAAAATACCGATAATCATAACGCCCGCCGCCGCCACTAGAGGCTGACTCAATTCTACCATCATGCTCAACAATCACGCTAACACTGATGCGCACCATGGGGCGATAATCTTTTTGATAAACACCATCGGTTGAAACAATCAACACTTCGGTATAAGCACCTGATAGTGAGGCACTGACTTGTTTCACTTTAGGCTCTTGTCTGGCGATGCTATCAATGCGTTTGAGTAAATCAACTTTCTCTGCTGAGCTCAGACTCTCTAATGGACTCATGCCATTGTACTTAGCCACATGAGGAATTGACTGTAAAGTCTGAATTTTTTGTGGTGCTTGGTTTTTAGAGATGCCTTTGGCGAAATCAACGGCCTTTTGAATGGCATCAATGTTTAAATCATCTGAATAAGCAAAGCCCGTCTGCTCGCCTTTTACTGCACGCGTACCAACACCATGACTAATACTATAAGTACCAGATTTAACAATGCCCTCTTCAAGAAACCATGATTCAGCAATTGAATGCTGAAAATACAAATCTGCATAGTCAGTGCCTTTGGCAAATAAATCGGAAAGTAGCCCCTCAATTTTGTCTTGGTTTAAGTTATTTTCATTTAGTAGTTGTTCAATCATTGTTCTTTAATAATAGGTTTGTCCCATGCTCCGGTAATTTTATATTTAAACACTGCGGCTTTATTAATTAAATTACCGTCAAATAATGTTTTGTCTATTGCCCACACGCCCAATCCAATCAACCCACCCCCTGCAAGATAGGTGGCGATAGGTACAGCGTTGCTGATGGCAGGTGTTACTTTTGCCACTAAGTCATATTGCTTATCAATAATATGACTTTGCCCTGTCAGCACAATATTGCCTGATAAAGCCTTTAAGTTAAAATTCTCAATCTTAGCCACTGCATTTTTTAGGCGCACCTGTGTTTTTATATGCTCATAAGTAAAGCCTTTGTTGGTAACATCAGAAAAATTTAAACTCAGGCGCTTAGCAATTGATTTAATATTGAGCAGTGACAAAATTCGCCCAATATTAGGATCTTGGTCAGTGAATACGCCTTTTTTAACACTCATATCAAAATAACCAGTGATATCTTGATAGCTCATATTCCATGGGGCGCATTCACAAGCAAGGCTCGCATCAAAATCAAATTTTCCACCTATAACTCTTTCTTTAACTTTCAACCGTTGCAAAAATTCAGCCAAATTTTTGCCTTTTGCCTTAGCACTAAGTTGTGTGTGTTTACCATCCCAAGCACCTTGAAAACTAAGTAATTTCTTGCTAACACCAAGCCCCTTAAGCTCCAGGTTGTTAATCGAAAGTATACTATCTTTAGAAACCAACTCGGCACTAAAGTCTGGAAAAATATCTTCGTTAATACGAATGTTTGTAGCATTTAAATGCATACTAGGAAAATCTTTTGGTGTGATTTCCCAGTCACTTTTAATCGTATCTAAACTTGTCACTTGCAACCCTAATATTCTAACATTCGGAATGTCCTTTTCATTTGGAAAAACTGCCACATTACCCTTAACTGATTTGGATTCAATCCTGCCACGCCAAGATTGATCAAGTTGCTTCGTTATGTACGCTTTAAAGCCACTACTACTATCAATCAATTCCACCCCAAAGATACGCTCATGGTCATCAGCCTTGTTGTTAGGATTGATACGAATGTCAAATAGCTTGCCACGAATCTTGCCGCTACCAGTGGCAGTAATTTTATTATGATGAAATGCCAGCTTTGAGTTATAGCCCTTAATCACAATTTTGTCATCTAGCACAGACAAACGATTATCTTTCAGGTTTAAATCAATATCCAATATTGACTCTCTTTCATCTAGTAGAGCCACTAAGCGTATATCGCCATTTACTTTGCCAGATAAATTAATACTATTTAACACTTCATGCACTGACTCATCAAGTGGTGCGCGTTTTAAAAATTCAACCAAGCGCTCGCTCTGAGTATTAATTTTGCCAGTAACTTTGGCATCTAACTCTTGTTGACTGATATCATCAATTTGAATTTTTATCGCATTGAGTGCCATATCGTTAAGTTTGCCATCATGCACCATCACTGTCATTCTTTTGCCATCCAGCTCCAAACTGGCATTAAGTTTTTTAAGGGGTTCCCAATCCGCATCAAACTTCAACTCTAATGCTTTTAATTGACTACTAAATTGCACCTGTGCATCGCTTGATTTTGATAGATTTTGCTTAATTTTAAGTTTTGAATCTTGCAATGTGCCAGCAAGAAAGCTCTGTTTTATCCAAGTGTAAACATCATCACCTACGAATTTTGGTGACAAATAATTGATAAGTTTGTTGGCTGGAATTTGCGCTAAAAAACTCTCAAACTCAACAACATTGTCCCCCGCTTGGTTGGTAAATTTAACATTCGTTGTGATCGATAATTCTTCATTACTAATTGAGATTGGTAAATTTAACAGCACATCTGCAGATTGAGCATTAGAAATGGTAGCGATAATATCTACTTTGCTCGTATTTGATTCTAATACCCCAAGATTTAGGCTCTGTCCAGTAATTTTAAGCGTAAGTTGCTTATTATTAGCAGTGATTAATATCGGCGCAATTTCAATATTTTGCTCGCCTTTGACAAACATTTTTTTGATATCTAATACCTTTAAAAACTCAAATATCTCTGAATTCGGTAGCGCTGCCAAAGTTTGAACTTGATTAGCACCAAATTCAATGTTGCTTTGAATAGCATTTAAATCAAGCGTCAAAACATCAATAGAAATCTTATTAGGATTGTAAATATCCGTGAATAATGAGTACAAGTATAAGTATGCATCCCATTTTAAGTTATCAACAGCCACAACTAGACTTTTCTGTCCTCCCAGAGGATTGCTGTTTGGCACTGACCCAATATTGAACACTTCCAATTTATCTATTTTTAGAAATAAATCGCCATCCTTAAAATCAAAATAGGGTTTAGTTATTTTAACATCTAAATCACTAAGTTCAGATAATTGCGCTTCAAGAGGCTCTTGAATCAGTACAAGAAATATTATCACAACGGCGACAACTAACACAACAAGTGCCGCCAAAATACCGCCAATCCAAGTACCTAGCTTAAGTATTTTAACGCTGTGCGATAGTAATTTTTTGCTCATTAGATTGGTATTATAATGCCTAGATGTTTTCGAAAATACCTAGCGAGGTGTTTTTTTGTACTTTATCAAAATCAAATACTTGACCATTCATAGCAATATAAACACCAAGCGGCTGATTTTGCACACTACTAAGTGCAAAACCTAAGTTAAACAAACCATCTGATTGATTTACCGAATACGGTAGCATTGCCCCAAATAAGACAATGGTTTTATTCTTAATATTTGCCCCTAATAATTGAGCAGTTTCCACCATAGTATCCGTCCCATGCGTGATTAAGATAGAATCTTCTTCAGACTCAAGACATTTGGATAAAATCAAGGCTCTGTTGTCCTGCGTTATCTCTAATGAATCTTTCAAAAATAACACCTCGGACAAGGTATCAACCATTGAGCGCGAACGATTAAGCATATCAATAATATGCGTTTTGACAAAGGTTAGCTCACCTGTTGAAGTGTTGTAGACTTTATCAATCGTGCCGCCCGTCATTAAAACTTTAATTTTCATGATGTGAATGATACCTATTTATTAGCAAAATAAGCACAATGTGTACTTTGTTGCAATTTAGTAAAACAGCATAGAAAACCCTATAATAACAAGAACGATATTAAATAAAAAAATACCATTAAATGCCATTATTTCAACAATAGAAAAAAAATTTAACGCCTTGTTAAGAAAGGATGGATATTGACGCATTCAAAACACCCAACAAAGTTTTTAAATTATTATAATTTTATAAAAAGACAAGAACAAGCCCGATATTTTTTATAAAATACGATGTATGATTGTCAGGGACTAGACAAAATTATAAAGCTAAACAATTAATAAGAGACCTTTGCATAAATAGGAATAATCATCAGAAACCCACTTTTCACCCACTTGGCGATTTTTTAAACCCAGCCTTAGCCCTGCTAGGACAAGGTTTAAAGAAATCACCCATTGGGCAAAAATTGGATTTTGCTAATCATCCCTATTTAT
>NZ_FQTR01000102.1 GCF_900128535.1 bacterium endosymbiont of Bathymodiolus sp. 5 South
TTACCGACCTAAACGATGTTGCCCCAACCAATATCCAGATCAGCAATACTAACCTTCTCAAAGGTGAGCCCGCCGGCACCGTGGTTGGCACCCTTAGTGCTACCGATACAGATACCGCTGCTGATGCCCTTACTTTTACCACCACCAGCGCTGATTTTAACATTGTCAACGGTAACGAACTCAGAACCAAGCGCTCCATCACTGCCATTGGTGATATAGCTATCACCGTCACTGTTAGTGATGGCATCCAGAGTACTGATAAAAACTTTACTATCAAAGTTGTAGAAAAAATAGGCGCGCTTATCATTACCACGAAGGATAATTTTTCTGCGCCAAAAAATGCAGATAAAGTGATTGTGCTTGCTGCTAACAAAAGTGGGGTAAGATTTTTTATTGCCGATAAGAATGCTAAATTCAGCCTTAGTGACAATATACTTACTTTTAAAGCCACCAACTTTAAAGATGGTGGTGATAACATTTATCGTGTTAATATTAAAGCCACCAAGGGCGATGAGGTGGCTAAAAAAACCCTTGTTGTAACCGTAACCGACGATACGCCGTACATTGCAATAAAATTGCGTATTACCACGGCTAATGTTTCTACGCTTGAAAAAACAGACAAGGTGATTGATCTTACTGCTAACAAAAGTGGGGTAAGTTTTTCTATTACCGGGAATGACACAGATGGGAATAAATTCAGCCTTAGTGGCGCTACACTTACCTTTAAAGCCACTGACTTTAAAGATCAGGGTGATAATAACACTTATTATGTTAATATTAAAGCCACCAAGGATGGCGAGACGACTGAAAAAATCCTTGCTGTAACCGTGATAGACGATAATGTCGGAGTGATTCGAGAAATTACACGCAAAGAAAGCACAGCTGCCGGTCAATTCTTAGCCTTTAAAGTCGGAAGAACATTAATGGGGCGTTTATCGCATATTCGTCTATCGCATATTCGTCATAAAAAAAATAAGAAAAAAGACAAGGAAGAGAGCAGTTTTAGTGCCAATGGTTTTGTGAATGGCATTCAGGTTAGTTTTGCCGATAGCCAAACCAACAGCTTTATCAATCGTGTGCTCAGTGCCAACGGGCTGAGCAATGTTATCCCCATCTCCAGTCGTAAGGTTGAGCGTTGGGATACTTGGACGAATGCCAAAGTGGTGATTGGTAAAAGCAACGGAGCAGGTGCAAATAAGACTGAGTTTAATCTTAAATCCCTTAATATAGGTATGGACAGACGCATAGCCCAAGATAAAATTATCGGCTTTGCCATCGATCGTACTGCCACAGGTAGTGATTTCTCAGGCGAAGTGGATACCACGCAATACACTCTCTCTAGTTACGGTGCGTTAGAACTCAGTGACAAAGGCAGTATTGAAGCAGTACTAGGCGTCGCCAAAGCCACGCACAAAATCAGCAACAGCGCTGATCAAGGCAACAGCAATGGATTTTTTGCCAGTATTGCTTACCGTGCGGATTTACAGGCTCAGGGCGTTGATTTATCGCCTTTCATTCGCTACGACATCAGCCGTATCAAGATGAAAGCGAATGACATACTTACCAGTAGCGAGACTACCACCGACGAGGCAATTGCCCTTGGTATTGACATCAGTAAGACAGGGAACTACGAAGAGGGGCAACTCACTCGCTTTGTGAGCCTGGAATACAAATCCGACCTTCGTCGTGATGGCAACGATTACCTTAGCAAAAATGCCGAGCAAGAAGTGATTATGAAACTGGGGCTGGATTATCAAAAAGACGACACCACCACTTCTGTTAGTTATGAACGCATTCAATCGACTAACAATAAAGCGCATAGTTATGGTATTGAAGGTACTGTTCGATGGAAGTTTTGATGGGTTTATAAAAAGGATGCCTAAAAACCCTCGGCACAAATTAACCAATCAGCCTGAATGTATTTTTGCAGATATTTTTGAAAGAGAAAAGGCGATTTTTGTGGAACAAGCCAGACACATTATCTCCGAATGATCAGCTAGATTCTTGTAGGTATTCGTCGCTCTGGTTAATAGCTTTAAGAGAACTCATATAGGGGTCTCAAATTGCATAAATAAGAGACCTTTGTATAAATAGGAACAATCATCAGAAACCCACTTTTCACCCACTTGGTAATTTTTTAAACTCAGCCTTAGTCCTGCCCTGCAGGACAAAGTTTAAAGAAATCACCCATTGGGCAAAAATTGGATTTTGCCAATCATCCCTATTTATACAAAGGTCTCAATAAATAAAAAAACGTACATAATCATCTATTTTTATGTTTATAATATGCATGGGGGCGTATCAAAATACTATAAAGATTTCTCATCTTTTAAAGTAGTTATTAGATTTATGCCAGTCATTAGATTTATACAGGCAAAGTAAAACCACATCTTGCCAATTATTCGCTGTTACTTAGAAACAGCGAAGTAAAATAATTATTAAGGGGAGTTTCTATGAAAACTATAAAACTATTTATTATAAGTGTACTGTTGTTGTCATCATTCCAAGCATTGGCTGAACTTAAAAAGGGGTTCTTTACCCTAGATGAGAATAACGAGAAAGTAGTAAACTTTATGTATGAGATTAAGAGCTTAACAGTTTTGAGTAGTAGTGATAGAGATCAATTTATAGTTAGCAATAATGTAGTAAAAATGAAACCTCAAAATTATGAGGCTCTTGACAACACGAAAAAGCTTTGGATTAGGTTTAGCATAGAGCGTCCTAACGCTAACGGATACAAGATATACTATTATTTTGAGTATACAATTTTGGATGTAAATGAAGCACCTAAAAATATTCAACTCAGTAATAAAACTATCGAAGATGGTAGCGCCAGTGGTACCGTGATTGGTACAGTGACTGCCACTGACGAGGATGCCGGTACCGACAGCACAAAACTTAGTTACCATCTCGAAGGTAGTACTAGTAACAAAGATTTTTCAATCAATTCAAAGGGTGAGTTAAGCATTAAGGCAAAGGTTGATAAAAAACAAAAAGGCGATTATTATTTTTCGATTTCTGCCTCTGATCCACAAGGTAACAAATCTAAAAATAAACTTTTTCATATAACAGTAACTAAAGCAATTCCTAAGTTTGCCATTACTACAGCTGATGTTTCTACGCCAGAAAAGGTAGCTAAAGTAATTGATCTTACTGCCAACAAAGATAATGTAAGTTTTGTTATTGGTGGTGGTACAGATCGGGATAAATTTAGCCTTCCTAAGGGCAGCAACAAACTTACATTTGCTGCCACCGACTTTAAAGCCGGAGGCGATAACACCTACTCGGTGGTAATTATTGCCAGTAAAACAGGCGAAGACCATATCTCTAAAACCATTACTGTAACCGTACTTGATGGGAGACTTCATATTACCACGGCTGATGCTTTTTTTACGCCTGAAAATGTAGACAAGGTGATTACGCTTACCGCTAACAAAACCGTCGCGGCTTTTACTATTTTGGGTGGTGATGAGGATAAGTTTAGTATAAATGGTACGAAATTAACTTTCAAAGCCACGGATTTTAAAGCCCGAAAGAACGCCACTTATCGTGTTAGTATTATAGCCACTAGGGTGATCATGGTCAATGGCCATAGAGTCCCCGAGACGGCTGTCAAAGAACTTACTGTAACCGTACTCAAAGGGGTGTCATTTCAGATTACCACGGCTGATGCTTTTTCTACGCCTGAAAACAACCCAAACATGGTGATTAGTCTTACTACCAACAAAGATGCTAACAAAAATGTTGATGTAAATTTTTCTATTACTGGTGGCGCAGATCAGGGTAAATTCACCCTGAGTGGTAACACGCTTACCTTTGAAGCCACCGACTTTGAAGCCAGAACCGATCACACCTACTCGGTGGAAACTACTGCCAGTAGAAGAATAGGCACTGAAAACGAAGTCGTCACCAAAACCATCACTGTTACAGTTACCGACTTAAACGATGTTGCCCCAACCAATATCCAGATCAGCAATACTACCCTTGTCGGAAATCTGCCCGCTGGCACCTTGGTTGGCACCCTTAGTGTTACCGATGCAGATACTGCTGCTGATGCCCTCATTTTTACCACCACAGACCCTGATGCCCCCTTCTTTCAGCCCTCGCCCAACGCTGATTTTGAAATCGTCAACCGTAACCAACTCAAAACCAAGCGTCGCATCGTTACTATTGGTAATATGGCTGTCCCCATCGGAGTTAGTGATGGTGTCCATTACACCAGGGAAGACTTTACTATCAAAGTTATAGAAGCTTTAGAAGATGAAGGGGAGCTTGTCATTACCACGACTGATGTTGCTACGCCAGAAAATGCAGATAAAGTGATTGTTCTTACTGTCAACAGAAGTGATGTAAGTAATGTAAGTTTTGCTATTACCGGTGGTGCAGATAAGGCTAAATTTAGCCTTAGTGGCAACACACTTACCTTTGCTGCCACCGACTTTGAAGCTAGAAGCGATCATGCCTACTCGGTGATAATTACTGCCAGTGAAGCAGATAAATCCTCCGTTAGCAAAACCATTACTGTTACGGTTACCGACCTAAACGATGTTGCCCCAACCAATATCCAGATCAGCAATACTAACCTTCTCAAAGGTCAGCCCGCCGGCACCGTGGTTGGCACCCTTAGTGCTACCGATATAGATACTGCTGCTGATGCTCTCATTTTTACCATCACCAACAACGCTGATTTTGAAATCGTCAACCGTAACCAACTCAAAACCAAGCGTCTCATCGATACTATTGGTGATATGACTATCACCGTCACTGTTAACGATGGCATCCAGAGCGCCAATCAAGAATTTTCTATCAAAGTTACAGAAGAAACAAAAAAGCTTGTCATTACCACGGCTAATGTTTCTACGCCAGAAAATGTAGCCAAAGTGATCAAGCTTACTGCCAGCCAAAGGGGTGTAAATTTTTCTATTACTGGTGGCAGAAATCAGGCTAAATTCAGCCTTAGCGGTAAGACACTTACCTTTAAAGCCACCAGCTTTAAAGACCCTGGTGATAACACTTATCAGGTTAATATCAAAGCCACCAAGGGTAATGATACGACTGAAAAAATCCTCACTGTAACCGTAGAAGCGTCTACAAGGACTGGTGTCGGCGCTTCTAGGGTGTTGGCTGTCAGAATGGCTGCCCAAGCCGTGCGTAAAGAAAGCAAAACTGCCAGTAAAGCCTTACTCTTTAAAGTCGGAAAAACATTGATGGGGCGCTTATCGCATATTCGCCATAAAGACAAACAAAAGAGCAGATCTAGTGCCAATGGTTTTGTTAGCGGTATTCAGGTCAGTTTTGCCGATAGCCAAACCAACAGCCTTATCAACCATGTACTAAGTGCCAACGGGCTGAATAATGTCATCCCCACCTCCAGCCGTAAGATTGAGCGTTGGGATACTTGGACGAGTGCCAAAGTGGTGATTGGTAAAAGCAACGGGACAGGGGCAAATAAGACTAAGTTTAATCTTAAATCCCTCAATATGGGTATGGATAGACACATAGCCAAAGATAAAATTATCGGCTTTGCCCTTAGCTTAGGCAAGCAAGATCGCACTGCCACAGGCAATGATTTCTCAGGCGATGTGGATACCACGCAATACACACTGTCTAGTTACGGCGCATTAGAACTCAATGACAAAGGCAGTATTGAGGCAGTACTAAGCGTCGCCAAAGCCACGCACAACATCAGCAACAGCGCCGACCAAGACAACAGCAATGGATTTTTTGCCAGCATTGCTTACCGTGCGGATTTACAGGCTCAGGGCGTCGATTTATCGCCTTTCATTCGCTATGACATCAGCCGTATTAAGATGAAGGCGAATGATATACTTACCAGCAGCGAGACTAACACCAATGAGGCAATTGCCCTTGGTATTGAGATTAATAAGCAAGTGAACTATCGAGGTGGACAGCTCAATCGCTTTGTTAGTGTGGAATACAAATCCGATATTCGTCGTGATACTAGCGATTACCTTAGCAAAAATGCCGAGCAAGAAGTGAGCGTGAAACTGGGGCTGGATTATCAAAAAGACAACACCAGCGCTTCTGTTAGTTATGAGCGCATTCAATCTACCAATAATAAAGCGCATAGTGATGGTATTGAAGGTGTTATTCAATGGAAGTTTTAATGTGAGTTTATAAAAAAGGCCAGCCAAAATTCCCAGTACAATTTATAAAAAGAGATATAGGGACGCTACCCTTTTTTTAATTTTTATTCCTTTATTCTCTTATTGCTTATTCCTCTTATTTCCGACTTACCCTTAATAACATCGGATTTTTAACGATAAAGTGGGCGAAAATAATGTTTACCCGAGAAGAATATTATTTATCCCAATATTTAGTCAACCCTTAAAAACCACACAACAAATTGATTTATAACAATAAAACCAACAATAACCATAGACAAATCAACCAACTTTTGCTAAAATACCTCTTAT
>NZ_FQTR01000103.1 GCF_900128535.1 bacterium endosymbiont of Bathymodiolus sp. 5 South
CACTCATCGTTGAGCAACAAACCAACCAGCTAAGCGAACTCAATGATGCCCTTTAGAATATTAGAGACCCTTGCATAAATAGGAACAATCATCAGAAACCCACTTTTCATCCACTTGGCGATTTTTTAAACCCAGCCTTAGCCCTGCTAGGACAAGGTTTAAAGAAATCACCCATTGGGCAAAAATTGGATTTTGCCAATCATCCCTATTTATGCAAAGGTCTCTATTAATAAAAAGTCAAGCCAGGGTTTTACTGGTGAACAACTGAGAAAGTCCGAACAAAACACCCAATGCGATGACAATTGCCGGACCTGTTGCCACATCGTAGTATATTGAGCTATTTAGCCCAACAACAACAGCAATGATTGAAACGACAATAGATAAAAATACCATTTGAACGGGACTACCCGCAAATACTCTAGCAACAGCTGGCGGAATAATAAGCAACGAAGTGATAAGCAACACACCAACAATTTGTACGGAAACTGAGACAGTGAGTGCAATCATCAACATAAACAATAATTGATATGCAAAGCGATTAAGTCCACTTGCCACTCCTAATTCTTCGTTGAGTGTGAGTAATAACAAGCGTTGCCAAAAGACACTCAGTAAAACACCAACCAAGATAAGAATGGTATAAATCCAAATAATATCTTGATTGCTAATAGACAAAATATCACCAAACAACAATGAGAAGTAATCAGTATTTGTACCGCCCACTAATGCTAAAACTACAATACCCAGTGATAAAGCAATGTGTGAAAAAATACCTAAGATAGCGTCATTAGATAAAAAATCTTTTTGTTGTAAAGCAACAATCAAAGTGGCAAATAGCACACCAACAACAATCAATCCAATATGAATATCCAAACCACTTATCAAGCCTAACGACACACCGAGCAGCGCTGAATGAGAAATGGATTCGGAAAAATAACTCATGCGTCTCCAAATCACAAAACAACCTAAAGAACCTGCAATAATTGAAATGCCAATCGCTGCTAAAAGCGCTCTAAAAATAAAATCTTCCACTATTTCCTTAAGTCAGCTATTTTTGACAGTGCTTACACAACCCATATAAATATAGACAATGGTCGGTAAGTTGGTAGCCATATTTTTCAGCAACATCGTGCTGATGTTTTTCAATAACTTCATCTGTAAACTCATCAATCTTGCCACACTTGACGCACACCAAGTGGTCGTGATGCTCAACATTAGACAACTCGAATACGCTTTGTCCGTTGTCAAAATTAAGTTTATTAACCATACCAGATGTTTCAAACTGAGTTAACACACGGTAGATTGTTGCCACGCCGACTTCTTCGTTTTGCATAATCAGTGCACGATAAATATCCTCAGCACTCATATGACGATTTTCACTGGTTTCTAAAATTTCTAAAATTTTAAGCCTTGGCAAGGTAACTTTAAGCCCTGCACTTTTTAAATCTTGCGCGTCCATTGCATTCTCCTTAAGGTAAAATTAATAATTCACAATTATTTTATTTTAACCAAAAAATGAACAAATTAATTCTAATTACATTTTTATCTCTACTTTTAAACGCTTGTTCTTTTTCAGACTATGTGCCCGAGGTACCAACATTGTCATTGATAAAACCTTATAAAGCTGATATCAATCAAGGTACCGTATTAAGCCGTCTTAGCATTAACCAATTAAAAATTGGGATGTCAAAAAAACAAGTACAAGAACTCATTGGAACCCCCAGTGTCATTGACCCATTCCACAACAATCAATGGGATTATATCAACCATTCAATGATGGGCTCTGGCGAAGTTATTCGCTATCGCTTAATACTGAAGTTTGAAGGAGTCAAATTAGTCAATATCAATACTGATGGCATTAGCTCCTTGCCAGAACTAACCGACAAACAAAAAAAATTACAAGAGACTCGTATTGCTGAAGAAAAAGCTAAAATATTAGAAGAAAAGCGCCTTGCTGAAGAAAAAGCCAAACACGCTGAGCAAGAAAAAATCAAAGCTAAGGCGTTGGAAGAAAAAGCTAAGAAGCTAGAAGAAGAAAACAAAGCCAAGGAATTAGAAGAAAAAGCTAAAGAGCTGGAAGAAGAAAACAAAGCCAAGGAATTAGAAGAAAAAGCTAAAGAGCTGGAAGAAAAAAATAAAACCAAGGAATTGAAAGAAAAAACAAACCTTGATATAAATTCTAGTAAATAACCAACGCTACACTGCCTCAGTGCTTACACTTAACAATCTAAGTTGCCAAAAGGGTTACAACCTTTTATTTGACGACTTGTCGTTAGTGGTTAATTCAGGGGATATTTTGCGTATTACTGGCACCAATGGCAGTGGCAAAACCTCACTGTTAAAAATTTTGGCTGGACTTAATACACAAGAACAAGGCACCATTCACTTGGACGATCACCCTGTCAAATCAGAAGAGTACCAAAATGCAGTTTTTTATTTAGGTCATTTGAGCGCACTTAGCGCTGAACTTAGTTGCCTTGAAAATCTTAAATATTTAAACGCACTGAATCAGTCAACCGATGAACAAAAATTAATTGATGCCCTTAATCAAATCGGTTTACAAGGCTATGAAGACGAATACTGTGGCAAACTCTCAGCAGGGCAAAAACGCCGTGTGATTTTGGCAGGGTTGTTTGTCTCTAATGCCAAAGTTTGGCTACTAGATGAGCCATTTACCGCGCTTGACCCTCAAGGTGTTAAAATCATTGAGCAGCGCATCAGCAAACACTGCAAGCAAGGTGGGCTGTGTTTATTCACCACGCATCAAGACTCAGCGCTAAAAAATCAAAAGGTATTGGCGCTATAACAATGAATATCTACCTGCAAACACTTAAACGCGACTTAAATGTGGCAATTCGCAATCCATCAAGTGTGCTTAATCCTTTATTGTTTTTTGTGATTTCTGTCTCACTATTCCCATTAGCCATTAGCCCAGAAGCCACAACATTGTCACAAATTGCTGCTGGTATTATTTGGGTAGCCAGTATGTTGGCTGTATTGTTATCGCTAAATTCATTATTTCATCATGACTTTGAGAATGGGGTGCTTGAGCAAATGCTTATCTCTCACCATTCACTGCCCTTGCTCATTCTATCCAAAATCACTGCTCATTGGCTACTGACTGGCATTCCCATCATTTTATTGTCGCCCTTGCTTGGCTTGTTTTTGTTCTTAGACAACGAAGGAGTTAAAGTCTTAATGTTCACCCTGCTACTCGCCACGCCAAGCCTGAGTTTGATTGGTGCCATTGGTGCCTCGCTCATTGTCGGTATTAAAAACTCAGGAATGTTATTGTCCTTGTTAATATTACCTCTGTATATCCCAATTCTTATCTTTGCCTCCTCTGCGGTTTCTCAAGTATCTGCTGGCTTAGATATTAGTGCTCAGTTGTATTTCTTAGCGACAATCTTAGTGGTAAGCTTGATGCTTGCGCCGTTTATTAGTGCACTGTCTCTAAAAATAAGTTTAGAATAATTAATCACTTCTGTTATAATTTGTGCGTACGCTGATTTGTCCCGATTGCTAGCGTTGTTGCCCATCAAGGTAAACTAAAACAAGCTAAAGTAGGATTTCTTCTGAAACCCCACTTTGTGGGGTTTTTTAATGAAAACTTTTAATAATTATTGATGATTATTAAAAGTTTTTAAATAGGAGAATAAAAAATGATTTTCACTTCCGAGTCCGTTTCTGCTGGACACCCTGATAAGGTTTGCGACCAAATATCTGATGCTATATTAGATGCGATTTTAACGCAAGATACGAACGCCCGTGTGGCTTGCGAAACTTTGGTTAAAGACAACGATGTTATATTGGCAGGCGAGATTACCACCACTGCTAGCGTTGATTACGACAAGATTGTGCGGGAAACTATCAATAATATTGGCTACACCAAAGAAGAATACGGTTTTACAGGTAACAGTTGCAAAATCACCAACTTACTTGGTGAACAATCACCCGAGATTGCTATGGGCGTTGATGAATTTGACGACCATGAACAAGGTGCAGGCGACCAAGGTTTAATGTTTGGTTATGCTTGTAATGAGACTGATGTTTTAATGCCCGCACCGATTACTTACGCACACCGTTTGGTTAAGCAACAAGCAGATTTAATGCTAAGCGGGCAATTATCATGGTTACGCCCTGATGCAAAATCACAGGTTTCTTGTGTTTACCAAGATGGGCGAGTTGTTGGTGTTGATGCGGTGGTTTTATCCACACAGCATGATGGGGATATTTCTCAAGCAGCGCTTAAAGAAGCAGTAATGGAAGAGATTATAAAACCTATCTTACCTGCGCAGTGGTTAAGTGATAAAACACAATACCACATCAACCCAACAGGGGCTTTCGAGATTGGCGGTCCAGTCGGCGATGCGGGCTTAACGGGTCGTAAAATTATTGTGGACACTTATGGTGGTATGGCAAGACATGGCGGTGGTGCATTTTCAGGCAAGGACCCATCAAAAGTAGACAGAAGTGCCGCCTATGCAACTCGTTATGTGGCAAAAAATATTGTAGCTACTGGCATGGCTGACAAATGTGAAATTCAAGTATCTTATGCCATTGGCGTAGCAAAGCCAACTTCAATCAGTATTGAAACCTTTGGCACAGCAAAAGTACCGATGATAGAAATTGAAAAATTTGTCAATGAAAATTTTGATTTACGCCCCAAAGGCTTAATCACAATGCTAGATTTGAAACGCCCTATTTATCAGCAAACAGCTGCTTACGGACATTTTGGTCGCACAGAAGATAACATTACTTGGGAAAAAATCAAGTAAAATATGCAACATACCAAGGGGCGTTGCATTGAAAAATATTTTTCAATCAGGCTTGGTAAAATCAAAACGACGCTCATTTTTTAACCTTTTTAGGAGCATAAAATGAGTAACAATACACTTAACAATAACGACTACAAAGTTGCTGACATGACTTTGGCTGATTTTGGTCGTAAAGAAATCGAACTGGCAGAAGTTGAGATGCCTGCATTAATGGCACTTCGAGCTAAATACAGTGCAACACAGCCTTTAAAAGATGCAAGAATTTTGGGTTGTATTCATATGACTATTCAAACTGCCGTCCTCATGGAAACCTTGGTTGACTTGGGTGCACAGGTTCGCTGGTCAAGTTGCAATATTTTCTCAACGCAAGACCACGCAGCTAGCGCAATGGTAGCTGCCAATATCCCTACTTTTGCTTGGAAAGGCGAAACTGAAGAAGAATTCTTATGGTGCATTGAGCAAACCATCCTTACCGATGGCAAGCCTTGGAACGCCAATATGGTGTTGGATGATGGCGGTGATTTAACACAAATGTTGCACGAAAAATATCCAGCAATGTTAAAAGATATTCATGGTATTAGTGAAGAAACCACAACGGGTGTTCACCGTTTATTGGAAATGTTGGAAGCAGGCTCACTTAAAGTACCTGCTATTAATGTGAATGATTCTGTTACCAAATCAAAAAATGACAACAAATATGGCTGTCGCCATTCGCTTAATGACGCAATTAAGCGTGGCACAGATATGCTAATGGCAGGTAAAAAAGCCTTGGTGATTGGTTATGGCGATGTTGGCAAAGGCTCAGCACAGTCTCTTCGTCAAGAAGGCATGATTGTGAAAGTTAGTGAAATTGACCCAATTTGTGCGATGCAGGCCTGTATGGATGGTTTTGAGATTGTTTCTCCTTATAAAAACGGTGAAAATACGGGCGAAACTAAGGATATTAACAAACGCTTATTAGCCACAACTGACTTAATCGTTACCACCACAGGCAACCTCAATGTGTGTGATAGCGCAATGTTGAAAATGCTTAAACAAGGTGCAGTGGTGTGCAATATTGGACATTTTGACAATGAAATTGACACCCAATATATGCGCGACAACTGGACTTGGGATGAAGTTAAACCGCAAGTTCATCGTGTGTTTAAAAGCAATGATAAAAATGATTATTTAATTTTATTATCCGAAGGTCGCTTGGTAAATCTCGGTAATGCCACAGGCCACCCAAGTCGCATTATGGATGGTTCGTTTGCCAATCAAGTATTGGCGCAAATGTATTTATATGAAAAAGCCTTTGCTGATATAGGTGGTGAGATTTATGTAAAAGTCTTGCCTAAAAAACTTGATGAAGAAGTTGCCAGTGATATGGTAGCGGGTTTTGGTGGTGTGATAACCCAACTTACCAACAAACAAGCTGATTACATCAACACGCCAAAAAATGGTCCATTTAAGCCAGAGTCTTATAAATATTAAAGATTAAAAATCATTAAGTTGAGACCTTTGCATAAATAGGGATGATTAGTAAAATCCAATTTTTGCCCAATGGGTGATTTCTTTAAACCTTGTCCTAGCAGGGCTAAGGCTGGGTTTAAAAAATCGCCAAGTGGGTGAAAAGTGGGTTTATGATGATTGTTCCTATTTAT
>NZ_FQTR01000104.1 GCF_900128535.1 bacterium endosymbiont of Bathymodiolus sp. 5 South
AACGAAGAAAGCTTATCTGGTTATAAGTGATGTGTCTAAAAAAATCGCTAAAGATATCAAAGCTGATCTTGTTATTAGAGGAACTTTTAAAACTCCAACTTCTGCTACTCCTCCAGAAATAGAAATTAAAAGATTTTCTCCTCCTCCCCTTCCTCTTCCCCTTCCAGCGATATCGTTTAAAGGACTAACTTATAAACAGGTTGTCTCACCTTACACAAAAAAAGTATGGCTTGATAGAAACCTAGGTGCAGAAAAAGTGGCCGCCGATGGAGGATACTACAAGCTTGAGCAAGCTAAAAAAATTGGTACTTGTCCGTTCGGCTTTGATATGCCAAGTTGGAAAACGCTAGAGGCAGAGACTACTGGTGCTGGTGTTAAGAATGTAGACGATGCCTTCAATAGCTTCCTTGCAATCCCAGCTGCTGGCTTCAAAAATATCGTAAATAAATATCGGCTTACGAGTCAGGGTAGCTTAGTTGCTATGTGGGTTAATGATAAGGAGAAGAATAGTTTGACCATTCTTGATAATCGTGTAGGGGGAGGGGACATGACGCCGTTGCAGTTCGTTCACAATTCTAATCCTGCGAACGGATTTAGTGTTCGTTGCGTTAAGGATTAAGTGTAGCATGATACCTTGAGAAGGTAAAAGGGTTTTTAGCCTTGAAAAAACTGCCCTAAGGTATTGATTTTCACATTGTCCTTTGACACAGTCATCCCGTAGGATGGCTGGCTGCTCTTGATTTTTTATGCCATAAGCGCAGGGTTATTTTAGGCTTCAAAATAAAAAGCCATAAAGACTGTGAAAATTTAGCTTGCCAATGATATTGGGCTTCTTTTGATTATGATATTAAGTTGATAGCATTGATAACATAGGTTAATAGAGGTCTTTGAGTTGTGTTGGTGTTTAATAAGTCTTTAAGTGCGGACTTTCTTTCACCGTGTTAACCCACAGAAAAAAAACGCGGTGTTGAATATGTGCTTATTTTTGCTATTAATGGAGGCCTTTGCATAAATAGGAACAATCATCAAAAACCCACTTTTCACCCACTTGGCGATTTTTTAAACCCAGCCTTAGCCCTGCTAGGACAAGGTTTAAAGAAATCACCCATTGGGTAAAAATTGGATTTTGCTAATCATCCCTATTTATGCAAAGGTCTCTTTTATTTAAAGTTTTTATTCTACTGCTAAGTTTGTCAAGTGTGTGGTAGTTTTAAGATGTTTCTTGCCATGGTTCACAGTCTTTCTTTTTGTTGTTTGAGCCACTGAGTTTAAACCCGCTAAATGCTATTATTAGAGACTTTTGCATAAGTAGGGATGATTAGCAAAATGACAAGTTTTGCCGACTTGGTGATTTTATGAAATATAGTCATAGCAAAGCTATGGCTGTGTTTCATAAAATTGTCAAGTTGGTGAAAAATGGCGTTTTGATGATTATTCATATTTATGCAAAGGTCTCTATTAATGCTACTTGGTCTCCACTTTAAAATTCCCTCTCAATGGCATTTGAGGATATTAGTGACTTTAATCATCGTTGCCACAGGATGCTTGCCAACTCAGTAACATCATTGTTGTTGTACTACTCGCACTCTAGTTTTAGATTTATTGTGATTATTGGCTTTTTGTTGCTAACTAATAAGTGGATTGCCAATCACCCCTATTTATGCAAAGGTCTCTCAATATAATTCCTTAAAAAGATTGCTTTGGCGTTTAGGAGTAGATCGCCTGAATTTTCCAAATAGTTTTTAAAGCGCACTCAACCTTTTAACAGCTTGTTTAATATTGTCCATACTGGTGGCAAATGAAAAACGCACATAACCTGGTGCACCAAAGGCAGAGCCAGGTACCAAGGCAATATTCAGTTTTTCCAAACAATAAGTAGACAGCTCTACATCGTCTTTTAAGCCCAAACGCTTGATTAAACCTTCAACACGCGGGAACGAATAAAAGGCACCTTGGGATTTGGGGCATTGAATGCCATCAATGGCATTAAGTGCATCCACAATAAAATCGTGACGCTCCTCAAAGGCAGATATCATGGTATTGATAATGCTTTGGTCGCCATTTAATGCTTCTAACGCTGCTGCTTGAGCAATAGAACAAGGGTTTGAAGTGGATTGTCCTTGGATTTTTTTCATGGCTTTGATGATAGTTTCTGGACCTGCGCCATAACCAATGCGCCAACCTGTCATTGCATACGCTTTGGAAACACCATTTAGGATAATGGTGCGCTCTTTTAGGTCATTGTCAGCCATGACGATATTTATAAAATTATCATCACCCCAACGGATATGCTCATAGATATCATCAGTGATGATTAAAATTTGAGGGTGTTTTTTCAGCACTGTTGCCAATGCTTGTAATTCTGCCTTAGAGTAGACCGCACCTGTTGGATTAGAAGGGCTATTGATAACAAACAGTTGGGTTTTTTCAGTGATGTTATCCTCTAATTGCTTAGGTGTGATTTTAAAATCTTGCTCTAAACCAGTCTCAACAATAACAGGTATGGCGTCTGCCAAAATCACCATATCAGGGTAACTCACCCAATAGGGCGATGGGATAATCACTTCATCGCCAGCATTAAGCACGGCTTGACATAAGTTATAAAAAACTTGCTTGCCCCCTGATGACACCATGACTTCGGTAGCCGTGTAATCCAGAGCATTCTCACGCTTAAATTTACTGATAATAGCCGCTTTTAATGCAGGCGTGCCATCCACTGCTGTATAGCGCGTTTGTCCACTTTTAATGGCATTAATGCCTGCTTGTTGGATATTTTCAGGTGTGTCAAAATCAGGCTCACCTGAACCCATGGGTACGATTTGTATGCCTTGATCTTTTAATTCATTGGCTTTGGCACTAACAGCAAGAGTGGCAGAAGGTTTAACTTTTTGAACGCGAGAGGAGAGTTGATTAGACATAATGCTTTAAATGTTTTAAAATTGATGGGTTATGATAATCAAAAATCAGCGTAGTGGGTAAAAAATTTCAACTAGAATCTAATTTTTCTCCAATGGGGGATCAGCCACAAGCAATTAAAACTTTGGTTGATGGCGTTAATGCTGGCGAAAAGTTTCAAACACTTTTGGGTGTAACGGGTTCAGGTAAGACCTTTACCTTGGCAAATGTGATTAAGCAAACCAAACGAGCAAGCTTGATTATGGCACCCAACAAAACCCTTGCAGCGCAACTGTATAGCGAGATGAAGGCATTTTTCCCAAATAATGCGGTGGAATATTTTGTTTCTTATTATGATTATTATCAGCCTGAGGCATATGTACCAGCAAGCGATACCTATATTGAGAAAGACTCATCAATTAACGAACAAATTGAGCAAATGCGCCTCTCAGCCACCAAGGCTCTATTAGAGCGAGAGGATGTGATTATTATTGCCAGTGTGTCGGCAATTTATGGCTTGGGCGACCCTGAGAGTTATATGCAAATGTTATTGCATTTGAGCGTAGGTGAGGTCATCAACCAGCGTGAAATTTTGTCACGCTTGTCGCAAATGCAATATACGCGTAATGATGTGAGTTTGACACGCGGGCATTTTAGAGTGAAGGGTGAGGTGATTGATATATTTCCTGCAGATTCGCAAGAGCAAGCCCTACGACTTGAAATGTTTGACGATGAGATTGAAGCAATTTATTGGTTTGACCCACTCACGGGTGAAAAACTTAAACTGTTACAACGAATAACGGTATATCCACAAACACATTATGTTACACCTAAGTCTAAAATTCTAAATATGTTGGATGATATCAAAGACGAGCTTAAAGTGCGTCGTAAGGAGTTACTATCAGCCAATAAATTAGTTGAAGAGCAACGCCTAACACAGCGAGTGCATATGGATATTGAAATGATGCGTGAGCTGGGTTATTGCAATGGTATTGAGAATTATTCACGCTATCTCTCAGGTAGAAAAGCAGGGCAACCACCACCGACGCTACTAGATTACTTGCCTGCAGATGCGCTGGTCATTTTGGACGAGTCACATGTGAGTGCAAGTCAGATTGGCGGTATGTATAACGGCGATAGGGCGCGTAAAACAACGCTGGTTGAGTTTGGCTTTAGGCTGCCTTCAGCACTGGACAATCGTCCATTAAAATTTAGTGAGTTTGAAGATAAAATTCATCAATGTATTTTAGTCTCAGCCACACCTTCGCAATATGAGTTGGAGGTTTCCAGCGTGATTGCCGAGCAGTTGGTGCGTCCCACAGGCTTGTTAGACCCTGAGATTGAAGTGCGTCCTATTGAGACGCAAGTGGATGATTTACTCAGTGAAATCCACAAGCGTGTGCAAGTGGGTGAGCGCGTTTTGGTAACGACTTTAACCAAGCGAATGTCTGAGCAGCTCAGTGATTATCTCAATGAGCACAATGTCAAAGTGCGCTATCTACACTCTGATATTGATACCGTTGAGCGGGTAGAGATTATTCGTGATTTACGCCTAGGTGTGTTTGATGTATTGGTAGGTATTAATTTACTTAGAGAGGGTTTGGATATACCTGAGGTGTCTTTAGTGGCAATTTTAGATGCGGATAAAGAAGGCTTTTTACGCTCTGAGCGCTCTTTGATTCAAACCATGGGGCGTGCTGCGAGAAATATCAATGGTCATGCGATCTTATATGCGGATAGAATTACCAATTCAATGCAAAGGGCAATGGATGA
Source organism: bacterium endosymbiont of Bathymodiolus sp. 5 South (assembly GCF_900128535.1). GTDB lineage: Bacteria > Pseudomonadota > Gammaproteobacteria > PS1 > Pseudothioglobaceae > Thiodubiliella. Next base: position 4,669 of record NZ_FQTR01000104.1, read on the forward strand.
AACCACTCGAAGGCGCAAAAAACAACAAGCCCATAATGAAGCCAACAATATTACACCTAAAGGCGTGGTTAAACCAATTGTTGATATTTTAGATACCGACGCAAGAGCAGCAGATTCTGAAGGGGAATACGACACACAAACGGTAGCAAAATTAACCCCTGTACAGCTTGCAAAAGAACTTAAAACCTTAGAAAAACAAATGTATCAATTTGCAGAAGAGCTCAAATTTGAACAAGCTGCTGATGTGCGTAACCAAATTAAAGCGCTTAAGCAAGGGCAGTTTTTATCATGATTAGAATATTAACAAGTGTTGAAATAACAAAAGACAACCCAGAATATCTGCGTTTTAAATATAATGATAATTCTTATCAAGAATATCTAATCACTACCGGCAAACCAAAAACCTGTACAACATATGTGGGTAATTTAGATAATATATTAGGTGTAGATAAAGGAGAAAGAAAGATATGTAAAGACGATTGCGTTTATTATTTAATTGAAAATGGTCAACAAATTAGAGATCGACGCAATGAAAAAAGCGATAAGTTTGAATATTGTATTTTTTTAATAAATACAAATTTTCATGGTGAAACATTTTCAGATGCTACTTTTTATGGTGCAATATTTAATGAGGTAGGTAATTTTGGTGGGGTTAAATTCAATAATGGGGTTAGCTTTAATAGCGCTAAATTTATTAAATATGCTAGCTTTGCTACAGCAAAATTCAATGATGAGGTTAGTTTTAATCTTGCAAAATTTAACAAAAATGTTGCTTTTGGTGGTACAGAATTTAATGGTAAAGTTAACTCTGTTGAAACAATATTTAACGATAGGGTTGATTTTATTGCTACTCGCTTTTCTAAAAAAGTTGATTTTACTAGTGCCATATTTAACAATGTATTGAATTTTTCAGGTGTTAAGAGCATCGACATTGATTTAAAGCATGCGATTATTGATAGGATAGAATATGGTAATGTAGAGTTTAAATCAGATAATCGAAAAACCTTTTTAACCCTTAAAAATGTTGCCCTTAAACAACATGATCAAATTAAAGCCCTAGAATTTCACGCACAAGAATATCAATCTCACTTAAAAGCGTTAAGAGAAAATAAAACAACGAAAAATTTATCAGATAAATTGGTTTTAACCTTTGAATCTTGGGTAAGTGCTTTTGGAACGAGTACTATTCGCTCGATAATAAGCCTTGTTGTTATTGTTATGTTATTTTATTTTTTGATTAACGGCTTTAATTACGATGCAAAAACTATGGTTAATTTTGCCTCACCGTTAAGTTACGATATTGATAAGATATTTACTTTTGTAAGTGATATAGATAGATATTTATTTTTCTTTTATAAAATATTACAAGTTGTATTCATTTACGAAATGGTTAAATCTTTTAGAAAATTCTCACGCACATTATGAATACCGAACTTAATATTAACGAAATCTTTTATTCCCTACAGGGCGAAGCGCGAGAAGTGGGTTTGCCTACCGTGTTTGTACGCCTCACAGGCTGTCCACTCAGATGTAGTTATTGCGATACTGAGTATGCCTTTAAGGGTAATAATTTACTCAGTATTGATGTCATACTTACCGAGATTAAAAAGTACAACACCAAGTTTGTGTGTATCACTGGGGGTGAGCCTTTGGCGCAGATTAATTGCCATATTTTGCTTGATAGATTGGTTAAAGAAA
>NZ_FQTR01000105.1 GCF_900128535.1 bacterium endosymbiont of Bathymodiolus sp. 5 South
TTGTGCCTTCTGAATCGTAACTCATAACAACAAGGTCTTGTTGTTTTTGTGCTTTTTCTAATAGACTTTCTTCAAATTCTGAATCACAATCTAACATCTCTTTGCTAACAAAAATGGCGTGCATGCCTTTATTTTGGTTAAATTCTTTTAGGGTGTTTAACGATGTATCTCTCCACTCTTGCAAATTTTTTATGTTCTTTTTCCTGTCTACCTGTGAATGATAAGGCAAAACTTCAGACGATGGCGCATGAATGTTTAACGGGTCAATAACATAAAGCTGTCCATCTCTACCTAATAACACCTGAAAATCACCGATACCCAAATTTGGATATTGATCAAATTTCTGTAATAAATTTTGAATATCGCTTAGCGTTTTGGCTGTTGTGCGCCCCTTTAGAATAGATAGCCTCCCTGGTTTTACTAATACTGAGCTATGAATGCGTTCAACCAAAATACCATGGTGCTCTTGATTATCTTTACCAAACATGGAAATAGTTTTAAAATATTTTGGCGTTTTAATACCCATTTCTCTAAATTTGTTAATCCACTCAATTTCGTTTTTTAATGTTCGAAATGAAGACGGATCCTCTAATCTTTCATCTAGTTGTAAAAACAACAAATCAGGGTGGTCTTTTAAGATATAAGCGGTTTTCATGGAACCACGACCAATAGGTACACCTATATCCTTATGCGTCAATGAATCTGGCGTTGTTTCATCATCTAACCCCAATTTTAGATGTTCTAAAACTTTACCAATATTCTTAGAGCTTTGCGTTGTCCAGGTAGATTTTTCAAGTTCGTAATTCCAACGATGAATGATTTTTTGATCCTTGTCATTCATGGTTTTAGAGCCATCTTCGTTCACTTGAATATCGCCCAATCTACCGGTAACGCTAGTGTTTCTTAAATATTTTCGAGTGTAAAGCTGTTTAGCGTAACTTTGACTGAGTCTTTCGTTATTACAACCCACCAAAGCAGCACGATTCAAATAGGCTTGAGTGTCAATCGAATCTATCTTGTAGTGTCGCGCTAATTGATCGGTGTAATCTGCTAACTTTGTCGCTCCCACTTGTTCCAATACTTCTGGATGTCCAACAATATTGATCCGTACACTGGAATCAGGCGTAAATGCTTTGCCCTTTGGAAAAACCAATTTTCCTTGCTCATCAAGTGTCGCAATAATACTGGTATCAGGGTGTTTTTCAAACAATGCATTGGCGGCATCTTTGGTAACCTTGTCTTCGCCAATGGATAAGATAATGTTGTATTTGTTTTTACCATTGCTTTTTAGGTTTAAGGCTTCATAGCCCTCAGCGGTGTTGACACGGAAAACAGAGTTGCTACTTTCTTTCCAGCCATGTTGCTTGGAAAAATCAAGGTATTTATTTTTTAAATCAGCACTTGGAATTATATTGTCACGGCTAATAACTTCAACAGTTTCGAAATCTAGACTTTGACTGTTGCTTGGCTGGCGAATAACATTTTTTTCACCTGTTGCAGAATCATAAACAACAATAACTTTATTCTTATTTTTTTCTGCATCACTTAGTATTTTTTGTTTGAGTGCGTCATCGGGTGAGTCCCAAAGTTCCTTATCAATGTAGACAATGTGATTGAGTGTTTTGTCGGTAAAGCGCTTGTGGTGTTCTAAAATATTTTGTTTGAATCCCTGTAAAGCGTTTAACTCAAAAAAATTACGCATACTGCCTGTATGGAGATCAACATCCTGTGGATCCATAACATAGAATTGACCGTCTTCAGCAATAAGACCTTGAAAATCGGATACACAAAAATTGGAATTTTTTGCAAATATTTTTCGCAAATTTTCAATGTCTTCTAAGGTTTTATCATTGCTATTATTAAGTATTTTTAATAGAGAATCCCCTTCTGGAATCCAACTTCTAAGCGATAACTTTACATCTTGTGCACCTTTAATTTTTTGCATCACTATCCCGTGTCGTTTAACATTAGACTTGGGCATAGATGTGTCTATAAATGTGATTTTTTTATAACGCCTAGGTGTTTTTATACCAAGCGCTTCTAGTTGCTTTAAGTATCCTATTTCTTTTTTAATTTCGGTGGCTTGATAGCCTGATTTTAATAACACTACCAATAAATCAGGTTGACCTTTTAAATTGTAAGCAGCTTTAAATGCGCCCGATCCAACAGCGTTATCTAAGTCTATATGTGCATTGGTTAAGGTATCTGGAATGATACCTATATCGATAGCATCAGTGTCAGTATCAGTATCAGTATCAGTGCCCGTATCAGATGAGTCTTTAGAACTCACACAACCCAGTTTCAAATTTTCTAATACCTCCCCCGCACGCTTGGATTCTTCAGTCTGCTGGGTAACAATATTTAAGTCATCGTTCCACTGATAAATCATTTTTTTACCGCCCGTTTCCATGGTTTTAGTGCCATCAGGGTTGATTTGCATGTCGCCTTTTCTGCCGGTTATTTCGGCAGTTTTTAGTGTAGGCGTGTCGTTATAAATAGCTCTGGCAAAGTCTTGAGTGAGGTTTTGATTAACACCATCAGTACCACAGCCGACTAAGGCGATACGCCTAATGTCGGTGCTGTCATTGCCGTAGGTTTGCTGGAGTATCTTTACCTTGTTTGCTAATGACTGTGCACCTTCTTGACTTAAATCGTTACCATGACCGACAAAATTAACACGGGTGTCGCCTGTTGGCGTGTAAGCCTCGCCTTTTAGGGTAACAAGATTACCGTCTTGATCAAATTTGACAAGGACACTGCTATCAGGGTGTTTGTTGAATAAGGCATTAGCGGCTTCAATGACAATAGGGTTATCACTGCTTTGGACGATCAGGTTACTTTGATATTTGGAAGTTTTGTGTACAACAGGCTGAGTATCGGGCTGGCTGGGGTTTTGCTCTAAGGTGAAAAATAAACTGTCAAATGCCAATTCTTTTTTTGCGAAACTGTGCCGAGTAAACCAGTTTCTACGCAAGCCTGTGGCGATTCTTTGCAGGGTGATGACTTGTTGTAATTGTGCAACGATAGCTTGTATGTCGATATCGTCTTCTGGGTCGTCATCAATATCTACTATGTAGTCGCCACTGGTGGTATCTTCAACTAGGGTATTGATGATTTTACTATTGGCAATAATGCGATATTCTATTTGCCTTACGCTAATATCGTTTTCTTGTCCGTATAGATATTCTATTTCATTCTCTTGTGCATTGTAGTAAACGATAATATCGTTATTTTTTCTAAGACTAAGTGCCAAATCAAAGTTTTCATTTGAGAGTTCAGTGATAATAAGAATTTTAGGGGTTTGAGAAAATGACAAACCTTGAGAAAATTTTTGATTGACCTTGCTATTAAACCATTTTTCTGCCTTGTTGGTTTTTTGCTCTTCAGTCTCTTGGGTGTTGTCAGTGGTAGTGGTGTTATTGGTAATGGTGGTGTTATTGGTGGTATTGGTGTTATTGGTAGTGCTTTCGCCCTTATCCGAAGAGATGCCTGTTTCATCGTCGTTGTTAAACTGATGCTCATTAAATACTTGGTCAAACACATTGTTTTTTTCCAAATCCCCCGTTGTTGAAACCTGTCTTATCGATTTGGCACTTACCGAAAGTGGTAACTTATTGTTAAATACTTGTATGTCTGATAATTTGGCACCAACATCATGAAAAGAGCCATCTAAAAACAATTCGGTATCTGCACTTAAAATTTTACTTGAGGTGTAAAGCAAGGTACCTTCAGTGGCTGGATCATCACCAACTTTAACAAGATAGTAGTTGATTGTTGTGCCGTCTCGCTCTATTTTTAAATAATCCCCTGCCGTATAAGGATATTGATCTTCAGAAAAATTTTTGACGCTACGACCGTTTTCATAAATACCAACAATATTGCCAGAATTATGTACATAGATTGCGAAATTTATTGCGTGATAGTTACCTTCATTATTGTTACTATCGGTAGACAGTCCAACCATTAAATATTTATTGTTACTACCAATCTTGGCAATCACACAACCATCACCAGAGAAACCCTTGGTGGAAGTAATAGCAGCATTCCAGCCCCTGCTAGAGGTTTTTTCATAAACACCCTTGGTTTGGCTTATTTTATTGCCACCACCAATGCTAAACTCTGTATCCAGCGCTAGATTGGCAAGTGCCACAGAGTCGGTGATAGTGCTAAAATCAATGCTATTGCCATCCACATCTTTAACATCGCTTAACACAATGGCTTCTTTACTGTCAATATCAAAGTTTTCAGCGCTAATATTGTCATTGATCTTTACAGTGTAAACAAACTCTAATGTGTCGGTGATTGTCCCATTAGCACCTGTTAACAAGAATTCTTTGTTGGCAACGATAATTTTATTACTGCCAACCTTTGCCAAAGTAACGGACTCATTCAAAAGTAGCGTTACTTTGATTTCATCGCCAGTGGTAAATGCACCACTGCTATCGGCAATCTCTCTATTAATACGCCAAGCGTTATTTTTCAGGGGCTCTGGGGCGCCAGAATCTATTAATAAAGTTGAATTTTTACCTAAAATCTCCACTTCACGGAAATTTTGCGCATTGCCACTAAAAGTAAGTCTGACTTGATCAAAAACAATATCACTTTCTGGGATGATTTCAACAATTTCACCTGCCTCATCAATAGTGCGGGTTGAAACCACCACGCCCTCTTTAAGGAAATCAACGGTTGAGCCGTTAATCCTATCAATAATCCCCTTACGATTAAAAAGTTTAAAACTGCCGTTGTTGTAATGAACCCCTTTAAAGTCAAACAAAATGTATTTTCCATCAGCATCCAATGGGTGTACGGCATAATCTAATGCACCACTTGAACTGGTATTGCCGTCAGTCATTCTTGCAATATTGGAAGCGGTGCCATTGGCATGCCAATGAGTAACATTGGTACTGATGGTCGCCAGCCCTTTACTGCTTAGGGCAAGGTTTTGACTGCTGGGGCTAATGTCTAGACCCTTGGAGATATCGCCAAAATCAATGCTGTTGCCTGCTGTATCTTGAATGCCAGTTAAAACAATGTCGTCTTTACTGTTAATATAAAAATCAGCATTGGTTTTATCGTTGGGTTGAACAGTGTAAATAAATTCTAAGGTGCGGGTTACAGCGTCATTGGCACCTGTTAATAGAAACTCTTTGCCAGCAACAACAATTTTATTACTGCCAACATTTGCCAAGACAACTTCTTCATCTAGTGTCAATGTTATTCTAATTTCACTACCAAGCGTAAATACCCCCTTGAGATTCACCGCACCTTCTATATGCCAAGCATCAGCAGTGGGCTCTGGTGCATACATATTGACTGAAAGTGCCGAATAATTACCACTATATATACGCATATCTGATAATTTAGCACCCACATCATAAAAAGAACTGTCTAAAAACAATTTAGTTCCTGCGTTTGAGGTTTTGTTTGAGGTGTAAAGCAAAGTGCCTTTGGCAAGTACACCTTCACTGGCTTTGATATGGTAATATTTGATTGTAGTGCCTGATCGAACGACTTTCATATAATCGCCAGCAGCATAAGTAACCCCTGTGCTATGCTGAGGCTGTCCACTCTCATAGATGACAAATTTATTACCCACACCTGAGTCCGCATACAAAGCATAATCTATCGTATTAAAAGAATCATTGGCATCGGCACTCGAAAGTCCAAGCATCGCCCTTTTGCCAATTTTATCAATCTTGGCAATAACATAACCATCATTAACAAACCCTTTGGAAGAAGCGACATCGGCATTCCAGCCAGCACCAGAGATTTTTTCATAAACGCCATTGCTATGGCGTATTTTATTGCCACCCCCAATGATAAGATCGGTATTAAACGATGCTTTTGAGAGTGCCACAGAGTCGGTGATAGCGCTAAAATCAATGCTATTGCCATCCACATCTTTAACATCGGTTAACACAATGTCTTTTGTACTATCAATATTAAAATCTTCAGCGTTAACGTTATTGTCAACCTTCACGGTGTAAACAAACTCTAATGCATCAGTGTGTTCACCATTGACGCCTGTTAATAGAAATTCCTTGCCAGCAACAACGATCTTATTGCTGCCAATATTTGCCAAGATAACCGACTCATCCAAAAGCAGCGTTACTTTAATTTCATCGCCAACGGTAAATGCACCACTGCTATCGGCAATCTCTCTATTAATACGCCAAGCGTTATTTTTCAGGGGCTCTGGGGCGCCAGAATCTATTAATAAAGTTGAATTTTTACCTAAAATTTCCACTTCACGGAAAT
>NZ_FQTR01000106.1 GCF_900128535.1 bacterium endosymbiont of Bathymodiolus sp. 5 South
ATGCTTGGGGTACAAGACCCCATTTGAGGTCTTTGCCAAGATGACTGGCAAGGACTATTTTTTAAATGGAAGTGTTGCACTTATGGGTTGAATTCTCCACTTATTAATAAGGTGTACCGTATAATTATAATGTGATTGATTACTCAATGACTTTTATTGAACTTTAATAAGGAAAAAAATGGATAAAATAAAAACACTAACTTTGGCGGGTCTAACCTTGCTAGGCTCTAACTTTATTGTTATGGACGCGAGTGCAGCAGCTGATACTAATGCAGCAACTAAAGAAAAATGCTATGGCGTGGTTAAGGCAGGTCAAAATGACTGCGCTACTAAGACCTCATCATGTGCAGGCTCTTCGAATGCTGATGGGCAAAAAGACGCTTTTATCGCCCTACCAAAAGGCTTATGTGATAAGTTGGTTGGTGGTAATTTAACTTCTTCTTAGGCGTTTTTTTAATAATCACATGTGACGCTATCTTCCTTTTACCCATGTGTGATTATTATTTTTCTAGAGAATGATTATTGGATCATTTTTTAGAAAAATAGAGACTTTTGCATAAGTAGGGATGATTAGCAAAATGACAAGTTTTGCCGACTTGGTGATTTTATGAAATATAGTCATAGCAAAGCTATGGCTGTGTTTTATAAAATTGTCAAGTTGGCGAAAAATGGCGTTTTGATGATTATTCATATTTATGCAAAGGTCTCAAATAATATAATATATATAAATACGATGAAAAAAATTGCATTAATACTACTTGTGCTACTTCCTGCGTTTGCCAAGGCAGATTTTAAAACCCTTTCAACTGAGCAAGTACGAGACAAAATCAAACAAGGGCTTGTCATTATTGATGTGCGTAGGCAAGATGAATATGAGCAATATGGCGTTATTCCTAACGCACATAAACTCACTTTTTTTGATAAAAATGGCAAATACAATATAGAGCGATGGTTGCGTGATTTATCAAAAATTGTGCCCAATAAAGACACGCCCTTTGTGTTGGTTTGTGCGCATGCCAGTCGCACTAAAATCATCGGTAGATTTTTAGATAAAAAAACCGCCTATCAAAATATTTTTGAGCTTGATGGCGGTATTAATCGTGGTTGGATTGACAAAGGTTTGGCGACCACAAAAATCGCTGCTAATCAAGGCAAGCCTTGGTATAAGATATGGTAATTTTTAGATTGGGCTATTGATGATTAAAAATACTGGTATTGGACTTCGTCATCAGCATTTACAGCAGGTAATTGATGAAGAGCCAGATATTGGCTGGTTTGAAGTCCATAGCGAAAACTTTTTTTATGATAATTTTGCAACTTATCAGCTAGAACAGATTGCTGATAAATATCCATTAAGTCTCCATGGTGTCGGGCTTTCTTTAGGTTCAGTAGATGCGCTTAATCAGCAACATTTACAAAATCTTAAAAATGCTATTGCGCGTTTTAAACCAGATTTAGTCTCTGATCATCTTAGTTGGTCAAGTATTGATAATCATTATCTAAATGACTTGTTGCCACTACCTTACACACAAGAGTCGCTCAATAATTTTACTGATAAGGTCAAACAAACTCAGGATTTTTTAGGCAGACAAATTCTTATTGAAAATCCATCTTCTTACTTGTGCTTCAAAGCATCGACTATCCCTGAATGGGAATTTTTTGCTGCATTGCCAAGTTTGTCTGGCTGCGGTTTATTGCTCGATGTGAATAATATATTTGTCAGTTGTTTTAATCATAATTATCAAGCCCATGATTACTTAAACAGTATTGATATAGATGATGTGCTAGAGATTCATTTGGCAGGCTACACTGAGAAAATTTTGGAAAAAGGTAAGATTTTGATTGACGACCATTCAAAACGAGTTAGCAAAGAAGTATGGGGTTTGTATCAAACAGTGTTAAGTAAGATTGGTAACAAGCCTACACTCGTTGAGTGGGATAGCAACATTCCAGATTTGTCAATTTTGTTAAATGAAGCGCAAACAGCGCAAGAATATTTAAGTGAAAGATAGAGCGCTTAAACAATTACAAAGAGATTTTTATCAAGATGTGTTGACAGTTGAAAGTGTCTCTAAAAATTATCTAAATAAGGGTAATTTTACGGCTCAAGATTTGATTCAAATTTATCGCAATCAATATTTTTTGAGTTTGAGAGAATCTTTAGCTAAGAGTTATTCTTGCGTTAAACGCTTAGTGGGTGAGGATTTCTTTAATAAACTCGCCAAAGATTTTATAATAGCTCACCCCTCAACAACAGGTAATATTATTGACTATGGTGATGAGTTTTCGAATTTTATTAAATTAAGTCCAGATTGTAAGACTGTATCATATTTAGCAGATATTGCTAAGCTGGAAAGATATTATGAGCGTTGTTATTTTTCGGACATTGTATTTTTTATGGCCTCAGTGTATCCTGTTATTAAAATTTGGCAACTTAATGAAAATAGCGAGCAACTTGACTTGGCGAGCGGAGGAGATTACTTAAAGATTTATCGTCAAGGTGCACAAGTTTTGGTGGCAAAGATAACACCACAAGAATACAAGGAGAGGCAATGATGCATTTATACAATCAAATTTTTACATATCTGCATAAATACACCGATGATATTTTTAAAATTTTTTTACGCTTATATGTTGCAGATGGATTTTTTCGTGCAGGATTGACAAAGCTCGGTAGCTGGGATTCAGAGTTGCCTTTTTTGTCTTCAGGTGCGCAATATTTGTTTGAAAATGAATATCAAGTACCCTTAATTCCTTGGGAGCTTGCTGCTTATCTTGGGACAGCAGCAGAGTTAATTCTGCCAATATTTTTGGTTTTGGGTTTGGCAACAAGATTGATGGCATTTAACTTATTTGTCTTTAATATGATTGCTGTGGTTTCTTATCCAGTTATTTGGCAGGGTGGTTATTATGACCACAAACTTTGGGGGGTAATGCTCTTGGTTATTGTGATTTATGGACAAGGCAGAGTATCATTAGATAATATAATTTGCATTAAAAGGTCTTAAGTATGAAAACACAAAACATGGTAGAGATGCTTGAGACAGCAACCCCTGTTCTGGAGGCTTTATCTACACTGTTTGTTTTTGTGATGGGTTTATTGGTTTTATTTATTGTTATTATTTTTATCTTTGATATTAGCCAAAGAAAGAATGCGGTGTTGCGCAATTATCCTGTTGTTGGGCATTTTCGTAGTATTTTTTCTAGCTTGGGTGAGTTTTTTCGTCAATACTTCTTTGCGATGGACAGAGAGGAGATGCCATTTAATCGTGCAGAGCGTGATTGGGTGCATAGGGCGGCTAACAATACAGACACCACAGTTGCGTTTGGCTCAACCAAAAATCTAAGTCCGGTAGGCACGGTGATTTTTGCCAATTGTCCTTTTCCAACGCTAGATGAAGATGCATCTGAAACCCGCCCAATTACCATTGGCGAAGGTTTTTGTCGGAAACCTTACAAGGCAAAATCGATTTTCAATATTTCTGGTATGAGTTTTGGTGCAATTTCCAAACCTGCCGTTTTAGCATTTTCAAACGGTGCGGCAATAGCAGGTTGTTGGTATAACACTGGTGAAGGTGGTCTATCACCTTACCATCTAGAAGGTGGCGCAGACATTGTTTTTCAAATAGGCACAGCAAAATATGGTGTGCGGGATGAACAAGGTCATTTAAGCGATGAAAAATTAATCGAAATTGCTGAACATAAGCAGCTCAAAATGTTTGAAATTAAAATGAGTCAAGGTGCAAAACCCGGCAAAGGTGGTATTTTACCAGGGGCCAAGGTAACCCCTCAGATTGCACAAATTCGCGGTATTGGCGTTGGTGAAGATTCCATATCACCCAATCGACATGTTGAAATCAGTAGTGCACAAGATTTATTGGATATGATTAATCATGTGCGTGAGGTTACTGGTAAGCCCACTGGATTTAAATCGGTGATTGGTGCAACCGATTGGCTGGATGATCTTTTCCAAGAGATTAACAAGCGTGGCGAGGCTTGTGCACCAGATTTTATGACGCTAGATAGTGGTGATGGCGGCACAGGGGCAGCACCTATGTCGCTATTAGATAATGTTGGTCTACCCATTAAAGAAACGCTACCCTTGTTGGTTGATAAACTCATTCAATACAATCTTAAAGCGCGTATTAAAGTCATTACCTCTGGCAAATTAATCACGCCATCTGAGGTGACATGGGCGTTATGTGCTGGGGCAGACTTTATAACCAGTGCCCGTGGGTTTATGTTTTCAATTGGTTGCATTCAAGCCTTAAAATGTAATAAAAACACCTGCCCAACGGGTATTACCACGCATAATAAACGCCTGCAAAAAGGCTTAGACCCGAAAAATAAAGCAACCAAAGTCGCTAACTATGTGCACAATATGAATCACGCAGTTGAGGTTATTGCTCATTCTTGTGGTGTATCCGAGCCTAGGGAGTTAAATCGCAATCATGTGCGTATTGTACAAAATAATGCTCGCTCAATTCCAATGAGTGAACTTTATCCATCACAACATTTAGGGAGGTAATATGAAAGCATCTGATTTATTTGTTAAAGCTTTAGAAAATGAAGGTGTTGAGTATATTTTTGGTGTTCCTGGCGAAGAAAATCTAGATTTTTTAGATTCTTTAAAAGATTCAAGCATCAAATTTGTGCTAACTCGCCATGAGCAAGGTGCAGCATTTATGGCAGCGACTTACGGCAGAATGACAGGTAAAACCGGCGTATGTTTGGCAACTTTAGGTCCGGGTGCGACCAATTTTGTTACTTGCGCTGCTTATGCGCAATTGGGTGGGTTTCCAATGTTAATGATTACAGGGCAAAAACCGATTAACTCTAGTAAACAAGGGCGTTTTCAAATTATTGATATTGTGCGTATGATGGAGCCACTCACCAAATCTAGCAAACAAATTGTGAGCGGCAGTATGATTCCCTCTTTAGTGCGAGATGCTTTTCGTTTGGCAGAAGAGGAAAAGCCAGGTGCAGTACATTTAGAGCTACCTGAAGATGTGGCGTTTGAAGAGGTCAAAGATTGGCATATATTCCCTGTACATGAGATTCGTCGCCCAGATGCAGACCAAAAGACTATAGAGATGGCAGTAGAAATGATTGAAAATGCCAAAAACCCTTTGGTATTAATTGGTGCTGGGGCTAATCGCAAAAAGTTATTTAAATCAATGCAAAATTTCGTTGATAAAACCTGTATTCCATTTTTTAATACGCAAATGGGTAAAGGTGTGGTGAGTTGTGAAAATCCGTTATTCTTAGGTACAGCTGCATTGTCTGATGGCGATGTATTGCACCGAGTGGTTGAAACAGCAGATTTGATTATTAATATTGGTCATGATGTGGTGGAGAAACCGCCATTTTTTATGCATGAAGGTGGTACTCAAGTCATTCATATTAATTTTAACTCTGCACAGGTCGATGAAGTGTACTTTCCGCAACTTGAGATTGTAGGTGATATTAAAACCACGGTTAATCGTTTGGCACAAGAATTAGAATTAAACAATTGTTCATTAGAATTATTGGCATTTAGAAAGCGTATTAAACAAGTGATTCACGAGAAAGATAATGACGCTTCTTATCCTTTATTGCCACAGCGTATTGTTGCTGATGTGCGTCGCGGACTTGATAAAGATGCAATTATTGCACTAGACAATGGTATGTATAAAATCTGGTTTGCACGACATTATCACACTTATATGCCTAATACCGTCTTACTTGATAATGCGTTAGCAACAATGGGCGCGGGATTGCCAAGTGCAATGGCTTGCGCCTTATTATATCCACAGCGACAAGTGATGGCAGTTTGCGGTGATGGGGGTTTTATGATGAACTCACAAGAGATTGAAACTGCCACACGCCTTGGATTAAATTTGGTAGTACTGATTGTAACCGACAGTGCTTTTGGGATGATTCGTTGGAAGCAAGAAGGGCAAGGTTTGGATGATTTTGGACTTGAATATAACAATCCTGATTTTGTTAAATATGCGGATAGTTATGGTGCAAAAGGGCATAAGGTAGAGGATGCCAATCAATTCTTACCCCTCATTCGTTCTTGTTTTGATGCAGGCGGTGTGCATATTATTGATGTGCCAATTGACTATAAAGAAAACAAAGCACTATATCCTAAACTGTCCAGTTCCACCACGTTATTCCAGTTTGAGCATTTGAATCAATAATTCTCAAGCCACTTACAATCGTCATTTTAAGGGTTTGAGTTTTTGCTTGCAAAAA
>NZ_FQTR01000107.1 GCF_900128535.1 bacterium endosymbiont of Bathymodiolus sp. 5 South
ACGCCATTTTTCACCAACTTGACAATTTTATGAAACACAGCCATAGCTTTGCTATGACTATATTTCATAAAATCACCAAGTCGGCAAAACTTGTCATTTTGCTAATCATCCCTACTTATGCAAAAGTTTCTGTGATTTACTTATTAATAATACCGTTTGGCACATGTCCGGCAGGCACATACTCGGCGGCTGATTGGCAGTGTTTATGTTGGTCATCAAAGAAGATATCAGCACCAAATTTTTTGAGGAATCTGCCTTTATCAAGCCCGTCTAAAAAGAAAGACTCATCAATACGGATACTCCAAGCACGCAATGTTTTGATAACGCGTTTGTGTGCTGGCGCACCTCTAGCGGTAACGAGAGCGGTTCTAATTGGGTTGTCTTCTTCTGGGAATGAAGATTGGATGTTGTGTAATGATTTTAAGAAACGCTTGAATGGACCTGATTTTAATTCAATATTAGCAGATTTTTTCTCGTTTGCTGAAAAGGCATCCAGTCCTTTTTCTTGGAATATTTTCTCAGCTTCATCAGAAAACAACACAGCGTCACCATCAAAGGCAATACGCAGTTGCGTATCATGTGCATTTTTAGTGCCAGAGCCAACAATTGATGCAGCGGCAAAACCAGATGCTATGGCTTTTTGTACATCTTTATAATGACTGGATAAGAATAAATCTGCATCAAATTCGTCTAAATAAGTATGCGTACTTTCACCACGGGTAAATGCAGCTTTGGCAATATTTAAATCATAGTGTTCAATAGAATTAAAAATACGCAAACCTGTATCGGCACTGTTGCGAGAAAGCAAAACCACATCAATCGGTGTTTTTTTACTGTTAAGATTGAGTAGTTTTCTGACCAAAGTAAAGCCAACGCCAGGCTTTAATACCACATCTTCATTTTCTTGCTGGTGTTTGGCATATGCCTCAACACCTTGTTCTTTAAAGATTTTGTGCGATTTGTCTAAGTCAAACAACGCCCTTGATGAAATGGCAACAACCAATTTTCCATCCGCATTTTTTTCTACTGCGTGTGCCATGTCAATCCTTTGTATTTATCCAGACAGTATTCTATCCATTTTTCAATAAAAATGTTAAGTTCCCATTGTATATTCATATCATTGCATTGTGCAAGATACGGGTGTGTGCTGTTCAGTGTGGCTTCATTACACACTGACAATACTTCTAAGAGTTCGGCGTCAAAATACACCTTAAATTTAATATCAGGACGATTTATTGAGCCGAGTTTGTGTGTGAGTATAAAAATGGCCGTGTAAGGTGTTTTGTCTTCAACAAGTAAATACAAATCCTGCTCATTGTCATGGCGTATCACGCTATTGTGGGTGATATCTTTGAGCGTGGGAATGAGGTTCAAAATCTTTTGATAGTTTGACTCAAACAACGCCGAGACTTCCCCATAAGTCTTAGGACTGCGTTGTGTATATAAAGATTTTAAGAATTTATCCATTGTGTTTCATAGTCTAGACGACCGTCATCAAAAAGCGTGTAATAATTAAAGCCAATGCGTTGTTCATCATTAAATTGCGTGGCAGTTGATGGGCAGGCGATAATTTTTAAACCATTTTTATCAAATTCTACCGACTCGTGTGCATGACCAAACAGCACTGCTTGTACTTTAGGGTATTTGTCTAGCACAGCAAATAAGTCCTGTGGATTTTCCAAAGATAAGGCATCATCCCACTCACTATTCATCGCCACGATAGGGTGGTGCAAGACAATAAGATTGTATTTTGCATTGGAGTGTTGTAGTTGTTGATCCAATGCTGTGAGTGCATTTGTTGTGACAAAGCCACTGGTTTTACCTATTTGTACCGAGTCAATATTAATAATATCCCAAGCATCTAGTGCAATACGATCAAATAAACAAGCACTAAACTCACTGGCAAGATTATCTGAGTCGTCATGATTGCCAGCAATGACAAAAATATCAGTTTCAATAGGACTGAGAATTTCTTTTAATTTTTTGTAAGAATAGGGCGTGCCATTGTGTGTCAAATCACCACTAATTAGCAATGCATCACTTTGCAGGGTAACGATTTCATCAACAACTTTTATCAAGTTTTCATGGCTATTAACGCCCATGGTCTGGGCGTTATCATCAATATGACAATCGCTGATTTGGATAAAATGTTTCATTTTTTATTTACCACTAACAAAGCCCACTCGAGCACTAACACCGGTTAATAACTCATAAGCGATAGTACCACTATGATGTGCCACGGTTTCAACCCGTAGTTTTTCATCCCCCCACAAAATCGCCTTATCACCAATGGCTACTTTTGCATCACCAATATCTACGGCTATCATATCCATTGATACGCGACCTGCCAATAGATGCAATGCGTCATTAATCAATACAGGCGTGGTGTTTGTTGCATGTCTAGGATAGCCATCACCATAACCAATGGCAATTATTGCTATCGTGGTTTGTTGATTAGCACTCCAACTTGCACCATAACCAACACAATCACCTGCTTGCAATGTTTTGATAGAGACAATAGGCGCTGATAGTTGCATAGCAGGCTTAAGTGTGAAATGATTGTCATTAAAAGGTGAAGCACCATATAACATAATGCCAGGACGCACCACATCAAAAAGTGATTCTGGTAGTGATAAAATCGCAGCAGAATTTGCCATAGAGCGATTGTCTTTATTATCTGTGATTGTGTTGAAGGCTTCAAACTGCGTCTGATTCATTGGATGATTGCACTCATCTGCACAAGCAAAGTGACTCAGGATACATTCAATATGAATCAGTGGATTGGTGTTAAAATCAGACAAACATTGCTGGTATTCCTCACTTGATAAACCAAGTCTGTGCATACCGGTATCAATCTTCAACCAAATGTTTAAGGCTTGTGTTATGTTATTAATTAGTGTGATTTGTGAACTGTGATGCACCACACAATGGCAATTCAAATCTAGCGCTTGTTGTAATTCTTCACGAGAGTGAACGCCTGATAATAATAAAATAGGTTTGTTGGTTATTTGTCTGAGTGCTTGCGCTTCTTGTATCTCACTTACTGCTAGAATATCGGCGTTTTCAAGCAGTGGTGTAACCAAATTTAGGTGATGACCATAAGCATTGGCTTTCACCATTGTCACGACCTTTGCTTGTGGCGCATATTTTTTAACAACAGATAAGTTATGCAATAATGCAGATTGGGAAATGGTTGCGATAGCACGCATATTCATTCAAAAGAATTAAAATTCTTCTGTGTCAAAATTAACTGCGCTGTTGGTGTAGGCTGCATCTATCATCGCGTCATCAGGTGTGTACTGCGTCATAGAATCAAGTGCCAAATTTTCAAAACGGGTATATTGACCAATCCATGCAAGTTTAATACCACCAGTTTCGCCATTACGATGCTTGGCGATTTGCAGGTCTGCCTTGCCAACTTCTTCTGGATTGGAATAAGTTTCATCATGATATTGCTCGTCTCGATAAACGAAAGCAATAATATCAGCGTCCTGCTCAATCGAGCCTGATTCGCGTAAATCTGACATTTGTGGCATCCGTCCTTTATTGGGCTTAGGGCGTGATTCAACACCACGATTAAGTTGTGACAAGGCAATCACAGGTACCCCAATTTCTTTAGCCAACGCCTTGAGGGAGCGAGAGATTTCTGATATTTCCTGCACCCGATTTTCACTCTTTCCATATACCGTCATCAATTGTAGGTAATCCACCATAATCAGTGCCAAATCAGGGTATTGTCTTTTAATACGACGAGATTTTGCACGAATTTCTGTTGGGGTAATAGAGGGCGTTTCATCAATTAAAATATCGTTTTTATCCATGGCATTGATGGCATGACTAAAACTGTTCCAATCGGTTTCTGTCATCTCACCTGAGCGAATTTTTCTGCTATCAATATGCCCAAATGAAGAAATCATTCTAAGTACTAATGCTTCGGTCGGCATCTCTAGGGAAAACACCAAGACGGGTTTACTTTGTTCAATAGCCACATTGCCGACAATATTCATTGCAAGGGCTGTTTTACCCATAGAAGGGCGACCTGCAATAATGATTAAATCGCCATTTTGTAAGCCTGAGGTTTTTTTGTCTAATTCAGTGAAACCAGTTTCTAATCCTGTTAATCCACCCTTATTTTCTGCCCATTCATGCGCTAAATTAGCCACATCCTTAGTTATATCTTTGACATTAATAACATCTTGTTTGCCACGATTGATATGCTCTGCAATATCAAATATCTCTCTTTCAGACAAATCAATTAATTCTTGTAGTTCAATGTCTTTTGGGTTGTAGGCTTTGTCGGAAATTGTACGGCTGGCTTGAATCAATCTGCGATAAACAGACAACTCACGCACATGTTTGGCATAGGTTTGGATATTTGAAACACTGGGTGTGTTCTCAGCAATTTGCGCCAAATATGCAAAACCACCTACCACTTCTTCATCGCCTGTCTTTTTTAATCGTTCTTTGACCGTTAGAATGTCTGCAGGCTCTGCGTGCTCTAACAGGAGTTTGATTGCTTCAAAGATAAGTCGGTGTGAAGCAGTATAAAAATCATCTTTGTTGACGGCGTCGGCTACTTCGTCCCATGCTTCATTATGTAATAGCAAACCACCGAGCACAGATTGCTCTGATTCGATTGAGTTTGGCGGTATATTAATGTTTTCAATATTCATAACGATTGTAAAAAAATAAGTAGTAAAGCTTGCAAGACAGAACTTAATTTTAAACTTAATTTCATTTAAATTCCAGTTAAAACAAGTAGACAATAAAAAACCCTCGTAAAGAGGGTTTTTTACAACCTTGGGTTTGTTGTTTTTTATTGCTATTCTTCAGAAGCCTCAACCACCACCTTGATATCAACTGTGACATTGGTGTGTAAAGTGATACTAATGTCATACTCACCAACATGATGAATGGCTGCAGGTAAGTTAATATCACATTTTTCAACTTCATGACCTGCTTGCACCAAACTTGCTTTGATGTCTGCTGTGGTAACAGAGCCAAATAGTTTGCCTTCTTCACTTGCATTCGCTTTTAGTGAACAAACCGCACCAGCTATTGCATCTGCTTTTGATTGCGCTGCTTTGATTGCAGTTGCTTCTTTTGCTTCTAAATCAGCCTTTATGGTTTCAAACTCTGCTAGGTTAGCTGTTGTTGCTGGTTTCACCTTGCCTTGTGGAATTAGGAAATTGCGTGCATAACCTGCTTTAACATTCGCCACATCACCTAAACCACCCATCTTACCAATTGTTTCTAATAAAATTACTTGCATGATTAACTCCTATTTTTTATGTTTGTCAGTGTAAGGAATCAATGCTAGGAATCTAGCACGCTTGATTGCAGTGGTTAATTGACGCTGAAATTTAGCACTTGTGCCTGTCATTCTTGATGGGGTAATTTTACCACCTTCATCAATGTTTTTTAACAAAACATCTACATCTTTATAGTCAATTTCTTTAACACCTGCTGCTGTGAAACGACAAAAAGTGTTGATTTTAATTTGAGGTCTGCGTTTTCTCTTTTGTTGCTTAGCCATAATACTCTCCTATTTCCTATCTTTCTTTTTATCGTCTGAGTCTTTGGCATTCATCATTGCTGAAGCCCCAGTGATGGCGCCTTTCTTGGAAATGATTAAATTCCTTAAAATAGCATCGTTAAAACGGAAGTTATAATTCAATTTATCAAGTGTCTCTTGGTCACACTCAATGTTTAACATTAAGTAATGTGCCTTATAAATTTTGTTGATTGGATAAGCGAGGTGTTTACGACCCCAGTCTTCTTCACGGTGAATCTTACCGCCATCGGCAGTGATGATTTCTTTGTATTTGCCCATCATCGTTTCAACCTGTGCCGATTGATCAGGATGCACAATTAGTGTAATCTCATAGTGTCTCATGAGTGTTTTCTCCTTATGGTTATATTAAAAATAGCTTGCCACGCAGTTGTAATCAAGCAAGGGAATGTGTATTATACACTGTTTTGGCTGAGCTTATGTCAAATACTGATGCGGATGCGAAGAAAGTGAGTATTATTAAGCTTCAGATGTTTATTTTATGGTATAAAATTAATTTTTTATACTTAGAGACCTTTGCATAAATAGGAACAATCATCAGAAACCCACTTTTCACCCACTTGGCGATTTTTTAAACCCAGCCTTAGCCCTGCTAGGACAAGGTTTAAAGAAATCACCAATTGGGCAAAAATT
>NZ_FQTR01000108.1 GCF_900128535.1 bacterium endosymbiont of Bathymodiolus sp. 5 South
CGGATTTTTAGGCTCCGCTGTAAGTTATGGCGCCAGCTGGTCAGGTGCATATGAGGCGGCAGGCGTTAGTAGCCAAGCCAACACATGGGCACAAAGAGCACAAAATGTTATCGCTTCTTATGTGGTTGGCGGGGTTGCTGCTGAGTTGGGTGGCGGTAAGTTTGCTAATGGCGGGATGAGTGCGGCGTTTAGTCGGATGTTTAATGATACTTTAACATTAGGTATTTCATTTAAGGCGCCTGTTTGGATACAAAAAGTATTAGGGTTAGATGTGTCTGTACAAGGTTTTGGTGCTGGTTTTGCTTTATCATATCCAGGATTTAGTGGCGGTAAATTAGATTTTGGTATGTATGGAAAAACTGCATTAGGAGGAGAAGGTATCGGTTTTGGTAAGGTATCTGGTGATTTTTCTTGGCAGACTGGATCTGTTTCTGATATCAAAGGCACAGGTGGAGAAATGAATATTCATTCTGGCGTTCATGGTGTGTCAATGACTACTGGCAATAACGGTAATGTTGATGGCTTTGGTTATAGCCGTGGTTTTGGTTATAATGCAAGCTCTGCTGGAACTATGAATGGAAATTGCTCTATCAGAAGTTGGAGTTGTGGAAATTAATATGATTTATAAAACATTGTTTTTTATTTTAATTGCAACAGCATCGTTTTCAGCAATCTTGTTTTCTTGGCATGGGTGCTTTATGTTCCTAGAAGTTAAATTAGAAAAAAAACTAAAAGCGAATTTGTTGGCACCTTTCTCAATATTTTTACCAGATCTGTTTACAAAAAAAGGTAATTATCATCGTATAAAGTTTTTATGGTATATATCAATTTTTTTAGTGTGTTTCTTTTTGTTGTTTGTTTTAAGCGATACAAAAGGTCAAATGTCTGAGATATTGAGATATTGAGATATTGAGATATTGAGATATTGAGATATTGAGATATTGAGATATTGAGATATTGAGATATTGAGATATTTAAATCTGTCAAGTTTTTAGATTTCATAAAAGACTTTGACAAAATTATTTTTAACTGTTATAGTAAATTTTTTAATCATTATTTTTGAAAATGAAAAACACACTAAACAAACTAACTAAACTCCTTGCAGTTACCATCTTTTCAATCTCTTTAAATGCTTTTAGTATTGCGCTAACTCCATTCATCACAATCAGCACTAATCATGTCAGTGCTACTGCTGGAACTGCTATTACACCTGTTACTATCACTAATACAGGTGGCTCTGCTTCTTATTACTCAATTTCTCCTGCTATTCGCAATGGTCTATCTTTTAATAAAAAAACTGGAACCATCTCTGGAGCGCCAATTGTTGCCTCTGATTCAGTGACTTATGTTGTAACAGCAAATGGTTTCCATAGTAATGACACTGTAACTGTTGTTATTGCTGTTGGTGTCGGTACTGCTAATCTAGCCCTTAGAAAACATGCCACACAATCCAGCACATATCTATACCACTCTATCAATCCTGTTGCTGGCTATGCAGTGGATGGTAACACTGATGGCTATTTCTTAAATAAGAGTACAACCCATACCAAATATGAACAAGGTGCTTGGTGGCAGGTTGATCTGGGCGGTCAAAAAAACATCAAGCAAATCATTATCTACAACCGTACTGACTGCTGTGCAGATAGACTAAGCAACTACCAAGTTAGTATTTCTGATAAAGCAGACTTCAGTACCCACACCTATCAACAAGACTTTCATGTCGCGCCTAACCCTAAAAAAATCATTCAATTAGACGCATCAGGCAAACAAGGTCGTTATGTTAGAATCCAGTTGCTTGACAGTGACTATCTGTCTTTAGCAGAAGTTCAGGTTATGGGTGTTGATCCTTTGCATTTTGCCGAGGTGGATTATTCTAGTGTTCAGAATGATTTTGATGGGGTTAATAATGCACCAAATTATGCTAATAGGCGGGCCTTTGCCGCCCTTAAAGCCGATGGTTCAATCACGGCGTGGGGTCATTCGGATTGGGGAGGTAAAAATGCACCCTCTGGTAGTGACTACACTAAGATTTATTCAAATGCGCGGGCCTTTGCCGCCCTTAAAGCCGATGGCTCAATCACGGCGTGGAGTAACCCAAATTACGGAGGTACAGGTGCACCTTCTGGTGGCGGCTACACTAAGATTTATTCAACTAAGGACGCCTTTGCCGCCCTTAAGACCGATGGCTCAATCGCGGTGTGGGGTGGAGCGGGAACTTGGGATGCACCCTCTGATAGTGGCTATACCAAGATTTATTCAAATACGCGTGCCTTTGCCGCCCTTAAAGCCGATGGCTCAATCACGGCATGGGGTGGAATAGGAGATAGAGGATCATCGGGAGGCACAGGTGCGCCCTCTGATAGTGGCTACACTAAGATTTATTCAACTCAGTATGCCTTTGCTGCCCTTAAAGCCGATGGCTCAATCACGGCGTGGGGTGATTCGGATAATGGAGGCACAGGTGCGCCTTCTGGTGGTGGCTATACCAGTATTTATTCAACTTATGGTGCCTTTGCTGCCCTTAAAGCCGATGGCTCAATCACGGCGTGGGGTGATTTGGGCTCTAAAGGCACAGGTGCGCCCTCTGGTAGTGGCTATACCAAGATTTATTCCACTCAGCATGCCTTTGCTGCCCTTAAAGCCGATGGCTCAATCACGGCGTGGGGTCATTCGCATTGGGGAGGTACAGGTGCGCCCTCTGATAATGGCTATACCAAGATTTATTCAAATGCATATGCCTTTGCCACCCTTAAAGCCGATGGTTCAATCACAACATGGGGTGACATAAAGAGTGGAGGTACAAACGCACCCACCGACAAAGGCTATATCAAGATTTATTCAAGCGATAGCGCTTTTGCTGCCTTTAAAGCCGATGGCTCAATTATGTCATGGGGTAATTTAGATAGTTCGTGGGGTGACGAGGATAAACATACAAACGCACCCACTGACAAAGGCTATACCAAGATTTATTCAAATGCATATGCTTTTAGTGCTGTTAAGCCCGATGGCTCAATCAGGACATGGGGTGACCTAGATTGTGGAGGCGCATATGCCTCTGCCTCTGGTTACAATCTAGCGCTTGGAAAGCCTGCCACACAGTCCAGCACATATATATACTCCATCCCTGTTGCTGCTGGCTATGCAGTGGATGGTAACACTGATGGTAAATTCTTAAATGGTAGTACAACCCATACCAACGATGAACAAGGCGCTTGGTGGCAGGTTGATCTAGGTAGCAAGAAAAACATCAGTCAAATCATTATCTACAACCGCACTGATTGCTGTGCAAATAGACTAAGTAATTATCAAGTTAGCATTTCTAATAAAGCAGACTTCAGTACCCACACTTACCAACAAGACTTTCATGTCGTGCCTGATCCTAAAAAAATCATTCAATTAGGCGTATTAGGCAAACAAGGTCGCTATGTTAGAATCCAGTTGCTTGACAAGGATTATCTGTCTTTAGCGGAAGTTCAGGTTATGGGCGTTGATCTTTAAATAAAGAAAATGTAGCAAAAGTATTTCAATTACTGGTTGTTTAGATTGTGATGCACTAGTGGTTAATCATAACAGTTTGAGAGTGTTGGGATGCTCTTAAAACGAGTCTGTCATAGCACTTTCCATTGAGTGCTTCTGGAGAAGTACAAAAGTTGAGAGGGGCCTTGACAAAATTGTTTTTAACTGTTAGAGTGAATTTTTTAATCATTAATTTTTTAACATGAAAAATAGGATAAACAGACTAACTAAAATCCTTGCAGTGGCTATCATTTCAGTCTCTTTAAATGTTTTTAGTGTTGTGGTAGGACCACTCATCACAATCAGCGCTAATAAGGTTAACGCTACTGCTGGAACTACTATTACCCCTATTACTATCACTAACACAGGTGGTTCTGCTTCTTATTACTTAATTTCTCCTGCTATTCCCAGTGGCTTATCCTTTAATACAAAAACTGGAACCATCTCTGGAGCGCCAATTGTTGCCTCTGATTCAGTCACTTATACTGTGACTGCAGTTGGTCGTCGTGGCCGTGACACTGCAACTGTTGTTATTACTGTTGGTGTTGGCACTATTAATCTAGCCTTTGAAAAACATGCCACACAATCTAGCAATTATAATAAGACTAATTATCATGCATCGCAAGCAGTTAATGGCAACACCAAGGGTGTCTGGTATAACAATAGTATAACCCATACCAACTACGAACAAGGCGCTTGGTGGCAGGTTGATCTAGGCAGTAAGAAAAATATCAGTCAAATCATTATCTACAACCGCACTGATTGCTGTGCAAATAGACTAAGTAATTATCAAGTTAGTATTTCTAATAAAGCAGACTTCAGTACCCACACCTATCAACAAGACTTTCATGTTGCGCCTAATCCCAAAAAAATCATTCAATTAGACGCATCAGGCAAGCAAGGTCGCTATGTTAGAATTCAGTTGCTTGACAAGGATTATCTGTCTTTAGCGGAAGTTCAGGTTATGGGCGCTGATCTTTTGCGTTTTGCTGAGGTAGGTTATTCTAGGGCCAGTAATAATTTTAGTGGGTGGCATGATGCGCCAAATTATCCTAACTGGGGTGCCTTTGCCATTCTTCAAGGCGATGGCTCAATCAAGGCGTGGGGTAGTTCAGGTCATGGAGGTACAGATGCGCCCTCTGGTAGTGGCTATACCAAGATTTATTCAAATAAGAATGCCTTTGCCGCCCTTAAAGTCGATGGCTCAATCAAGGCGTGGGGTCGTTCAGACTATGGTGGCACAGGTGCACCCTCCGGTAGTGGCTATACCAAAATTTATTCAACTATGAGAGCCTTTGCCGCCGTTAAAGCCGATGGTTCAATCAAGGTGTGGGGTAGTCCGTATGCTGGAGGCACAGGTGCACCCTCTGGTAGAGGCTATACCAAGATTTATTCAAATTGGGGTGCCTTTGCTGCCCTTAAAGCCGATGGCTCAATTACGGCGTGGGGTGGTTCATATTCTGGAGGCACAGGTGCGCCCTCCGGTAGTGGCTATACCAAAATTTATTCAACTATGAAAGCCTTTGTCGCCGTTAAAGCCGATGGCTCAATCAAGGCGTGGGGTAATTCGAGTTATGGAGGCACTGGTGCGCCCTCTGGTAGTGGCTATACCAAGATTTATTCAAATTGGGGTGCCTTTGCTGCCCTTAAAGCCGATGGCTCAATCAAGGCGTGGGGTAGTTCGTATGCTGGAGGCAAAAGCGCGCCCTCTGGTAGTGGCTATACCAAGATTTATTCAAATAAGAATGCCTTTGCCGCCCTTAAAGCCGATGGCTCAATCAAGGTGTGGGGTAGTTCGTATCCTAGAGGCCCAGATGCACCCTCTGATAGTGGCTATACCAAGATTTATTCAACTGGGTATGCCTTTGCTGCCCTTAAAGCCGATGGCTCAATTACGGCGTGGGGTAGTTCGAGTCATGGAGGCACAAGTGCACCCTCTGGTAGTGGTTATACCAAAATTTATTCAACTTACGGCGCCTTTGCCGCCGTTAAAGCTGACGGCTCAATCACGGTGTGGGGTGATTCGAGTTATGGAGGCGCAGGTGCACCCTCTGGTGGTGGCTATACCAAGATTTATTCAACTGGGGGTGCCTTTGTCGCCGTTAAAGCCGATGGCTCAATCACGGTGTGGGGTGATCCGAATAATGGAGGGCTTATCCCTACATCCGATTAAATATAGGCTAGTATCAACTTAAAGTTTTTTTAAAATTAACTGATTAAAATACTTAAGAGAGACCTTTGCATAAATAGGGGTGATTAGCAAAATCCAATTTTTGCCCAATTGGTGATTTCTTTAAACCTTGTCCTAGCAGGGCTAAGGCTGGGTTTAAAAAATCGCCAAGTGGGTGAAAAGTGGGTTTTTGATGATTGTTCCTATTTATGCAAAGGTCTCTAACTGATTAAAATACTTAAGAGAGACCTTTGCATAAATAGGGGTGATTAGCAAAATCCAATTTTTG
>NZ_FQTR01000109.1 GCF_900128535.1 bacterium endosymbiont of Bathymodiolus sp. 5 South
TTTTGCAGTTACTGTGTATAGAGTAGTATCTTTCACCTCAGTTGGGGTGCCACTGATGGTACAAGTGGTGCTGTTAATACTCAAACCAGCTGGTAGCGCAGGGGTTATTGTACAACTGGCAATCGCACCACCTGAATTGTTAAAAGTAATATCTGTGATGGCAAAATCAATAGTGGCTATTTGGCCTCCAGTATTGGCAATGTTAGGGGTGGGTACCGGAGTGCCTACATGACGAAAGAGACCCCATGTTGTGACTGATCCATCGGCTTTAATGGCAGCAAAGGCACTACCCGTTGAATAAATCTTGGTATAACCACTACCAGAGGGCGCACCTTCACCGCCAAAACGTGAGTTAGCCCATGCCACGATTGTTCCGTCAGCTTTAAGGGCAGCAAAGGCACCATAAGTTGAATAAATCTTGGTATAGCCACTATCAGAGGGTGCTATACCTCTAGTACCTGGGCTGCCCCATGATGTGATTGATCCATCGGCTTTAAGGGCGGCAAAACCATTGTTAGTTGAATAAATCTTGGTATAGACGCCATTAGAAGGTGCGCCTTTACCTCCAAAACGCGAGTCACCCCATGCCTTGATTGATCCGTCAGCTTTAAGGGCAGCAAAGGCTCTTGCAGTTGAATAAATCTTAGTGTAGCCACTATCAGTGGGTGCGCCTGTACCTCCTCCATGACCCGAATCACCCCATACCTTGATTGATCCATCAGCTTTAAGAGCGGCAAAGGCACCACTAGTTGAATAAATCTTGGTGTAGACGCCATTACCATTAGAGGGTACTCTTCTACCTCCTGTACCCGCACGACCCCACACCTTGATTGATCCATCAGCTTTAAGGGCGGCAAAGGCAGACCAAGTTGAATAAATCTTGGTATAGCCACTACCAGCGGGCACATCTTTGCCTCCAAAACTTGAATCACCCCACGCCTCGATTGATCCATCAGCTTTAAGGGCGGCAAAGGCACCACCCGTTGAATAAATCTTGGTATAGACGCCATTAGAGGGTGTATCTACACCTCCAAAACGCGGGTCACCCCACATCTTGATTGACCCATCGGCTTTATGGGCGGCAAAGGCACCAAAAGTTGAGTAAATCTTGGTATAGTCATTACCAGCGGGCGCACTTGCGCCTCCAAAACTCGGATCACCCCACGCCTTGATTGAGCCATCAGCTTTAAGGGCGGCAAAGGCACGCGCATTTGAATAAATCTTGGTATAGTCATTACCAGCGGGCGCACCTGCACCTCCAGAGCTTGAGGTGCCCCATGCCTTGATTGAGCCGTCGGCTTGAAGAGTGGCAAAGGCATCGTAGTTGGGGTGATTTGACACATTCTGATATCCATCATTATCATTATAGGCACTAGAAACATCCACCTCGGTAAAACGGTTTAGTTTGCTAATGATAGGGTCTTGTGCATTCACCGTTAAAGAAAAGCTAGCATTATCAGCATTATCTATGGCATTTTTTGCAGTTACCATGTATAGAGTAGTAGTTCTTACCTCAGTTGGGGTACCACTGACGGTACAAGTTGTATTGTCAATACTCAAGCCCGCTGGTAGCGCAGGGGCCACTGTGCAACTGGCAATCGTACTACCTGAATTGCTAAAAGTAATGTCGGTGATGGTAGAACCAATAATAGCTACCTGGTCTGCACCTGCAGCATTCGCAAGATTAGGAGGCATTGTACTTCCATCAGATGAGGAGCCCCACGCCGCGATTGAGCCATCGGCTTTAACGGCGACAAAGGCTCTAAAATTTGAATAAATCTTAGTATAACTATTACCAGAGGGTGCACCTGTGCCTCCAGAATCTGAGGCACCCCACACTGCGATTGTTCCATCGGTTTTAATGACAGCAAAAGCAGAATCAGTTGAATAAATCTTGGTATAACCACTACCAGCGGGTGCACCTATACCGCCATAACGTGAGTCACCCCACGCCTTGATTGACCCATCGGCTTTAAGGGCAGCAAAGGCGCCATTGTTTGAATAAATCTTGGTATAGACGCCAGTAGAGGGTGCACCTACGCCTCCATGATCTATACCCCACGCCGTGATTGACCCATCGGCTTTAAGGGCGGCAAAGGCATGTTCGGTTGAATAAATCTTGGTATAGACACCAGTAGAGGGTGCATTCATGCCTCCATCAAACGAATAACCCCACGCCGTAATTGAACCATCAGTTTCAATGACAGCAAAGGCACCACCCGTTGAATAAATCTTGGTATAGCCACTACCAGCGGGCGCACCTGTACCTCCATAACGTGAGCTACCCCACGCCTTGATTGACCCATCGACTTTAAGGGCAGCAAAGGCACTCCTAGTAGAGTAAATTTTGGTATAGTCATTACCAGAGGGTGCACTTGCACCTCCAGAATCTGGGTTACCCCACACCTTGATTGATCCATCGGCGTTAAGAGCGGCAAAGGCACTATTACTTGAATAAATCTTGGTATAACCACTACCAGAGGGTGATATGCCTCCAGAACCCGAGTCACCCCACGCCTTGATTGACCCATCGGCTTTAAGGGCAGCAAAGGCTCTCTCGGTTGAATAAATCTTGGTATAACCACTACCAGAGGGTGATGTACCGCCAGAACCCGAGTCACCCCACGCCTCAATTGACCCATCGGCTCTAAGGGCAGCAAAGGCATATGCGGTTGAATAAATCTTAGTATAACCGTTATCAGCAGGCGCACCTGAGCCTCCAGAATTTGAGTTGCCCCACGCCATGATTGAGCCATTGGTTTGAAGAGTGGCAAAGGCGTTGTAGTTGGGGTGATTTGACGCATTATAAAATCCATCATTATCATTATAGGCACTAGAAAAATCCATCTCAGCAAAGCGGTTTGGTTCAATGTTATCTTTGCCTGCAATGGTATTGATTGAGACAACGAGGGCTATTTTTAATAATAGAAGACGAGTAAAACTTGTGTTAAAAGATATTGAATTCATTAGGTGCCCTTATGTTTTAATATTTTAAGATTATAGTTGATGTTATCAAGATAAGTTTTTTAATTATTCAATTTTCTCAAGATGGTTAGTCACCGTGTTAATTACCTTATTCCAACCAACACCAGTCAGTGCCGTCATTCGGTAGCACAGCTAACCACTGAAAAAGCTAAGTTTTTAAATCTCGTCATTGCAAACGAATCAAAGTGTTTAATTTTTAATACAACGAATACTCTTGCCCTCGGAGCGCTCAACATTGTAGAATGCTGGATGAGTACTGTGCTTGCCGAAGTACAAATAACGAGCATACCGATACAACTGACTATCAGGAACAGAACGAGTCCAGTAGTAGGCAACATCACCAATATTGCCAAGTCTGCCAGTCCATCTAAGACGAGTACCAGCAACTGGCAACTTCAGTACCGAGTTAAAAGCACTTGCTGCTGGATTATTAGTCGTATCCCAAATATCTTTTTCTGCCTTTAGTTGCACCTCAGTTGGCACATTAAAACCCGTAGGGCAAACACCACTACCATCAGTCTTGGCAAGGAATGCACTACGCAAAGCACCATCATCATCTATATTTGGAAGCATCCAATCATAAAAACTTTGTGAATCAGTTGTGGTAATAAAATCTGCATGACCTGGGGTGGTATTTGTCGCAAGCGTTGCTGTGATAGCAGATGTTCTTATTTGATGTCCATCTGCAGGTCTGCCCCATTGGTACAAATCACCATAGGATGCTGGATCGGTAGAACTGGTTGCCACTTGGCTGGCACCTAAGTTTCTATCCATCCATACTTGACCTGTTGACGAAGTAACCTGACCAAATTTAAAAGCATGTGCGGTAGCAGCGGCGGGTATAGGGTTACTAAAAGATTCAACATTACCATTGATTGCCGTTACCACATAATAAACGGTGGCTGCACCACTTAGCGTTATAGTAATACTGGTAGCAGTGGTATCAGTGGAGGTCGCTGCTGGACTGTATGCCGAAAATTGACTAGGGTCGCTATTGCCTGCCTTTGCAAAGGTGATATCGGTTGTTTGATAAACCCTATAAGCAGTTGCACCAGTTACCCTAGCCCATGATAGGGTTATTTCATTAGGGGCGCCTGTGGCAACTGCAGTTAATGTTGCAGGGACTGAGTCTGCCAGTAATATCTCTAAATCAACCGTTGCAATAGCACTTTGACCTATTGTGTTGGTGGCTGTTACTGTGTATAGAG
Source organism: bacterium endosymbiont of Bathymodiolus sp. 5 South (assembly GCF_900128535.1). Classification (GTDB taxonomy): domain Bacteria; phylum Pseudomonadota; class Gammaproteobacteria; order PS1; family Pseudothioglobaceae; genus Thiodubiliella. Next base: position 4,194 of record NZ_FQTR01000109.1, read on the forward strand.
TAGAAGCCCTCAGCTCAGTTGGGGTACCACTGATGGTACAAGTTGCACTGTCAATACTCAAACCAGTTGGTAGTGCAGGAGCTACTGCACAACTGGCAATCGCACCCCCTGAATTGCTAAAAGTAATGTTTTTGATAGCGGAACCAATAATAGCTAGTTGGTTTACACCTGCAGCATTCGCAAGATTAGGGGCGAGTGTAGTGCCTTCAGCAGATGAGGTGCCCCACGCCGTGATTGTTCCATCGGCTTTAAAGGCAGCAAAGGCAAACATAGTTGAATAAATCTTAGTATAGCCACTACCAGCAGGCGCACCTGTGCCTCCATAGCGTGAGTGACCCCACGCTGTGATTGTTCCATCGGCTTTAAGGGCGGCAAAGGCATACTTAGTTGAATAAATCTTAGTATAGCCACTACCAGCAGGCGCACCTGTGCCTCCATAGAGTGAGTGACCCCACGCTGTGATTGATCCATCGGCTTTAAGGGCGGCAAAGGCATACTTAGTTGAATAAATCTTAGTATAGCCACTACCAGAGGGTGCACTCGTGCCTCTAGCATATGAGGCACCCCACACCGTGATTGACCCATCAGCTTTAAGAGCAGCAAAGGCACCATCAGTTGAATAAATCTTAGTATAGCCACTATCAGAGGGCGCACCTGTGCCTCCAGAACCTGAGCTACCCCACGCCTTGATTGACCCATCGGCTTTAAGAGCAGCAAAGGCATATCCAGTTGAATAAATCTTGGTATAACCGCTACCAGAGGGCGCACCTGTGCCTCCAGAACCTGAGCTACCCCACGCCTTGATTGATCCATCAGCTTTAAGAGCAGCAAAGGTACTCAAAGTTGAATAAATCTTGATATAGTTATTACCAGAGGGTGCGCCTGTGCCTCCATAATTTGAGTCACCCCACGCTTTGATTGACCCATCAGCTTTAAGAGCAGCAAAGGCACCATCAGTTGAATAAATCTTAGTGTAATCACTACCAGAGGGTGCACTCGTGCCTCCAGCATATGAGGCACCCCACGCCGTGATTGACCCATCGGCTTTAAGAGCAGCAAAAGCATATTCAGTTGAATAAATCTTGGTATATCCACTACCAGAGGGTGCACTCGTGCCTCCAGCATATGAGGCACCCCACGCTGTAATTGAGCCATCGGTTTTAGTGGCAGCAAAGGCATACCCATTTGAATAAATCTTAGTATAACCACTACCAGCGGGTTCACCTGTGCCTCCATAACTTGAATGACCCCACGCCTTGATTGAGCCATCGGCTTGAAGAGTGGCAAAGGCAAAGGCGTTGGGGTGATTTGACGCATTATAAAATCCACCATTATCATTATTGGCACTAGAAGTATCCACCTCAGTAAAGCGGTTTAGTCCAACGCTACTTCCGCCTGCAACGGCTGTGCTGATTGAGACAACAAGGGCTACTTTAAATAATAGAAGGCGAGTAAAATTTGTATTGAAAGATATTGAGTTCATTAGGTCCGCCTTATTTTTTAATATTTTGAGGCCTTTGCATAAATAGGGATGATTAGCAAAATCCAATTTTTGCCCAATGGGTGATTTCTTTAAACCTTGTCCTAGCAGGGCTAAGGCTGGGTTTAAAAAATCGCC
>NZ_FQTR01000110.1 GCF_900128535.1 bacterium endosymbiont of Bathymodiolus sp. 5 South
CATGGTTGATTCTAACTCTGCCAGCACCGCCTCACTCAAGCCGTGTTGCCCAACCATCACAATAGATTTGAGAGTATGCCCACGAGCGCGTAAGAATTTTTTTTGATTGTTGGTTAGTTTTTTCATTGTTTTTCTAAAATATGTAAATATTCAGTTGTTTTATTTATTTTATTAAAATGCTTATTATCCGCTTTAAATCGTTGATATTATCTATATAGTCAAGACCATTTAAATTATCAATTTTCCTATAATTTTACTTCTATTTCATATCAACGATATTATTTAGAATGATCAAGACACCCAAGATTGTCTAAATAATTTTTACCTAATCCAAAATATCCAGATGCATAGTATTTGCACTTATTCTCAATATATTGCCAAGTGGTTTCAGAGGTCAATAATTTTTTTAATTCCTGTAGATTTCCCTCTCCCTTAAGATATGCAGACATACCATTATAAAAATATAAATTTGGATCATTACTAATTTCCGCAACAAAGCCTTTTTTTACCATTCTAGGAAAAAGTAATTTACATTTTATTATCCCCAATGATTGCGTTCTGCCAAAAGCATACCAAGCTGGGTATTTTCCATTGCCTTTATCTCTAAGACCTAAGTCACACTTATGTTTAGATAAGTGTTTATATGCACTAGGAAAGTTATCGGAAAAATATTTTTCTTTGATCAAAATCGCCTCATTATTTTTATTATAAATATAAGGAAAAATAATCTTTTCCTTTAGGTTCTCTATATTGTTTTCCTGATTTATTCTATTGGAATTGACAATGTTTTTACATATTTTTTTTTCAATTTTGGTGCCATCTTGCATATACAGATAATCGCCTTTCTCTTTATCAGGTTTAAAAATATAAACTTTATTACTTAATGTTGCAATACCACTGTTGGTGTTATATATATCACCGAATCTAACCCCAACAGACTCCATTTTTGTGATGAAATCATAATTCCTAACACTCCATCCAGCAACGCAATCAGCATCTTTGTATAAAATTTTATTGAACTTTATTGTATGAATATCAACAAGTTTTTTTTGTTTTAAGGTGATGTAACTTATATAGTCAGATTCTTTCTTTTGTAAAAAACAAAGACAAGTATAAGTTGTCCTAGATTTAAAAATTTGCTCATCTTTAAAATCTATAATTTTTAGTGAAATATTATTTTTAGTAAAATATTTTCTTAATGCTCTACCATTGGCACTATGGACAAATGTGTTGACAGTAATAAACCCTAAAACGCCATTTTTATTCAATAATTCATAGCCAATTTGAAAGAAGGGTATATATAAATCAGGATGACCTGTGGAGCAAACACTCCATTTTTTTATCAATTCTTTGGTTCTTGCATCCATATTTCTTAAATAAACATAAGGCGGGTTCCCCAAAATCAAATCAAAGCCTTTGTTCTTTTTAATTTGCGCATTATGCTCTTGCCAATTAAATTCTAAAGAATTTCCTTGATATAAATTAAAATTAAATTTTTCTTCATCTTCTCCCTCTGTAATAGCCAATAAAGACAGCAATATCTCTGTTCTTTTTACGCTATAAGTTTGAATATCCACCCCAAAAATATTCCTTTCAAAAATTTGCTTATAAGATTTTTCTGTTTTTTGTTTCAGTATGCGACTGGCATTTATTAAAAAACCACCACAGCCACAGGCAATATCAACTACTTTTATATCGTGTATATTATTGCCCAGCGTTAAAAAAGATTGCTTTGTAATATATTCTCGGATATTTTTTGGCGTATAAATGGCGCCATTTATCAATTTATCAGAGGGCGATATAACAAACTCAAATAATTCTAATAACTCCTCAAAACAAATTTTTTGTGCTTGATCATTCAGTAATGTTGTAAATTTCTCTAACACATTCCATTCATCGCTTGAATCATCGGTAATCATTAGCGATTGAATGTATAAATTTTTAACTGTTGTTATGGATTTTAGCCTTAAGAATGCTGATACCAGCAATTTGTTAATAGGGTTTACCTCGGTGGAATATTCTTTTAAACAATCCAATACAAACTTATTCACCCAAGCCACCTGCTGTATAAGCATCTATTTTTTCTTGAATTTCTTTAAATTTCCTTAAAATTTTTAATTCATTAGGGTCATTAGTCGGCATTGCATCTAAGGACTCATCTAATTGCAACTTTTTCTTTCCTAATATAGCAAGAGCCCAAATTAGCTTGTGCCTTCTAAGATATAACTGTAAATTTTGAACAATATATTTCCCTCTCTCAGTTGTAGATTGTATTTCCCCCTTGTCATTTCTTTGCAAATTTTCATCATATTCCCGAGAACAAGGGTCAATAAATCCATTTTTTTCTTTCCACTTATCAGATTTTGCACGATTGCAATAAGGGCAAGAGTAGACTAAATTATCATAATTAGTCTCTAACTTTGGAAATTTACTTTTTGGCTTAAAATGATCAATATGATAACTTATTTCTTGCCCACAATGTAAATCTGGATCGTCGCAATAGCCGCAACGATTATTAAAGTCACCTTTCAAATACCCTCTAAAACTACGATAATCTGAATAAGACTTAGCACAAGTTCGAGTGGGTTTTATTTTTTGAACATTAATCATGATTCGGGTAAAGAGTCAGTATTTTTTCTCTTTAATTCTTCCAATAACTCATCTGTATTTGCAATTAGTGCATGTAATGCATCTAAATTTTTAGTACCTTTTAATTGATTTGGCAGTGCCGATTTTTTATTGGTAGATTTTTCAATAAAATCATCTAATTCTAATAATCTAGCTTCTTCTTCTGCGTTTAAATCTTTTGTATTTGATTTTTTAATTAACTCTAGTAATTCTTTTTCTGCATTAGATATCCTACTTCTATAATGCAGGATTTGATTTTTAATTTTATCTAGAAAATTTGCACGACCCTCATCTTCTGCATCCATCAAACCTTTAATATAAACGATATTCACATCTTCTCCGTGAATTACCGCTTCGTCATCAAAAGAAGTTAGCACAAAACACGGAAATTGAGGCGTTTCATTTAAGATCTCTCTTACCAAATCCAGCCCATCAAAGTTAATATTTGAATTTTCTTCGTTCAATTTATGGTCCGTAATAATTGCATCAAACTTCTCATCTCTTATTTCATTTAAGAAATTATCTAAAGTATCTTGAGGTGTTAAACCAACAAGATCAAATTCTTTAACGGTGCCGGTGTCCTTGCTGTTAACATATCTTTCAAATCTACGAATCTCTGAATCCACTTCATCAACAAACAGTATTTTATATTGTGTCATTTTCTATTTCCTCTGATATTTTTTAATGAATGCAATTCTAATACCAAAGCCTTTATTTTTTGGGTACAGTAGTTTTACATTGCCGTTATATTCTTTGATTATCGTATCTACTAGCCACATTCCTAGTCCAGTTCCTATCTCCTCACCAGTATGTTCATTTCTTTTTGTCGTGTAAAGCGCATTAAATATTTTAGAGGGATCTGTTATATCTTGCGATAAGCCTTCACCATTATCAAAATAATCAATGGTAATTTCTTTATCTGTGGTATTGACTTTCAACATGATTTCTCTTTTATTATTCTGTTTTTGCCTTAAAAAAGAGTCTATTGAATTAACAAGTAAATTATTAAAAACACTATCTAAATCTATTTCCATTGCTCTAATATCCAACTTATTATTATCAACAGTGTATGAAAAATCAATCATTCGATTGGATAAGACATTACTCCAAGTAGATTTAAAGTTTTGAAAATAGTTAGATAAAATAATACTTTTTCTTCTTCTTTTGTCCTTTCTTGCCGAAGCTAAAGAAAATTTTAACCAATTCTGAAGCTTGGCATCTTGCTTTCTCATATCCTCAATTAATATATAAGGGTTTAAAAAATCTGGTGTATTTTGATAAAGATTTTGTGGGCTTTTTTCTTCCAACAATTCAATTAATTCATCTGTTCTACTCGCTAATACACCGCTTAAATTTCCTAACTCGTGTGAAAATGATGCAGTAACAATACCACTTGTAGCCATACCCCTTAAAATCTTTTGCTCATTTTCCAATGCCCCAATTTCCTCATCTTTCTCCTCTATCCTTTTTGATAAGATAATTTTTTCTTTGGTTTCTTCATTTTCTTGCTCTGCCCCTTTATTAGATTGTTTTTCTCTTGCATTTTCTAATATTTTTTCTGCCAATTTGTCAGCATCTTTTTTTACAAAATCATCAAAATACAGGTCATCATAAAAAAGTTTCATTTCTTTGGCAAGAATTGCCCTATCAACTTCAAGTGTGCTCAATATTTGTAGAATTATCAGTTTAAAAATTTGAAAAGTTTTATTTTCTTGTAGCCCTTCCCTACTTGATTTATCTTCAAATTCTAAGTTTCCCAACCTTGTAATGTTTATGCCGCCCGCAATATTATCAGGGCCAACTCGCCATCCGCCACTAGGCTTGGATGGTGTGGCTGGGCTTTTAGCTTTCCTGCCACCTAAACCCAGCCAATCAAATGCGCTGTCTTTGGCTTCTCCATAGGGCCGCACTCTAAAATCATCTCTAAAAACTTTGATACCGCCAAATTTATTAAGCCAATCTTTTCTGTCGTTGGCATTAAATTTATTATAATAGAATTTTTCCAAATCAGGATTTGAGTAAGTTCTTTTCATGAAATAGAAGGTAAACTCAAATTCGCCTATTTTTTCAAATACATTGTCTTCGTCTACCTCTTTAAATCCTGCCAAAAGTTCAGAAAAAGTCTTGTTTGTACGCCAACTACCTTTGTTAAAATCATCTAACCTATAAGGGCTCTTTTGAGCAAACTCTCTTTGAAAAAACTCAGGCGGTATGGTTTCTATATCATATTCATTTCTAAAAATTTCAATGTTTACATTTTGATTTTTGTCTGCTCTTGCAACTAATTTATAATCATAATCGTCGCATATTGAACCCAATATTTCACCATATTGATTCGGCTTGTCATTACTATATAAAAATAATTTAAAATTACCTTGTTCTTTAGGTGGTGCAAGCACCTCTAAATCATCAAACACTTGAGAAACAAAATAATCATCCCAATTATCCCTGAGATTGGATATTTTTAAAACAGTACCACTATTAAAATCGTATTGTTTAACAACATCCTGCGCTTTAGCATCACAAATTTCATTCAAAATATATTCTTTTAGATTCAACTCTTGTATAGTTGATAAATCAGCTGTAACAGCATCTATCGTTTTAAAATTTCCCTCAAAATTTCGCCAATCAACACACCAAATGGAGGACAGTTCTTTATTTTTAGGTTTTGTTGTCATTTCACAACAATCTCCTAATTTATCTAATGCAAATCTACCAATACCTTTGGCACCTGCTCTCACTCTGCCAGTTGCAGTAAATATATCGTTGGTTTTATTGTCTGTACCAATAGTCATCCAGTGCTTTTCTATTACTGCCTGAGTCATGCCATCACCTGAATCAATAATATACAAACAATCTCTTTCTTGATGAAAATAAATGAGCGATAGCGGGCTATCAGCATCGTATCCATTCTTTACCAATTCAATAATAGCACCTTTAGACGATGCAATATTTTCACGACCAATAAGTCGTGCTGTTCTTGCGGATACTCTAAAAGGTATTTTTGTCATATTGGTTATTTTAATATATATTCATCAAGAAACAAATCCTGCACAGTTTCTCGTTTACGCACCAGTTGATGGGTGGTGTTAGAGACCATAACCTCGGCAACGCGGGGGCGAGTGTTGTAGTTGGAGCTCATGGTAAAACCGTAA
>NZ_FQTR01000111.1 GCF_900128535.1 bacterium endosymbiont of Bathymodiolus sp. 5 South
ACAACGCTTGCGGTAAATACCACCCCAGGTCTTACCGCAACTGGTATACGAGGTCCTTATGATTGGACGCTTCCAAATATAGTTGATGATGATGGTGCTTTGCGTAGTGCATTTCTTGCCAAGACTGTACGACTCATAATTCTGCCGTAGGTGCTTTTAACTCTATACTAAAGTTGCCGGTCGTATTAGTGCCTATATTAGTCAGACTGGCGGACTTGGCAATGTTGGCGCTGTTAGCTACTACTGGACTCGTGCTGTTATACTTGGTAATTGGCGGTATCGGCATGCTCGTTATTTGGGCTTCGGTAGTTACAGTGTTCATGCAGGATTCGGCAATGTTGTGCGCTCTGAGGGCAGGAGTATTCGTTGCATTAAGAATTAGACGCTTTGATTCATTTGTAATGACGAGATTTAAAAACTTAGCTTTTTCAGTGATTAGCTGTGCTACCGAATGACGGCGCCGACTGGTGTTAATTAGGATAAAGTGATTAACACGGTGGCTGATTAAGCAAACTGAATGATTATATCGTCTAAAATTTAAAGAACTTATCTTGATAATGTCAGTTATAATCTTAAAATATTAAAATATAAGGGCACCTAATGAACTCAATATCTTTCAACACAAGCTTTACTCGCCTTCTATTATTAAAAATAGCCCTTGTTGTCTCAATCAACACAGCCATTGCAGGCGAAGGTAACATTGAACCAAACCGCTTTGCTGAGGTGGATTTTTCTAGTGCCTATAATGATAATGGTGGATTTTATAATGCGTCAAATCACCCCAACTTCAATGCCTTTGCTACTCTTCAAGCCGATGGGTCAATTACAGCGTGGGGTGAGTCAAGTTCTGGAGGCACAGCGCCCTCTGGTAGCGGTTATACTAAGATTTATTCAAATGGGTTTGCCTTTGCTGCCACTAAAACCGATGGGTCAATCACGGTGTGGGGTGACCGACTTTATGGAGGCGCGAATGCACCTTCTGGCAATGGCTATACCAAGATTTATTCAACTATAAGTGCCTTTGCCGCTATTAAAACCGATGGGTCAATCAAGGCGTGGGGTGGCTCAAATTCTGGGGGCTCTGGTGCACCCTCTACTGGTGTCTACACCAAGATTTATTCAAATATATATGCCTTTGCTGCCCTTAAAGCCGATGGATCAATCACGGCGTGGGGTGCCTCATCTGCTGGAGGCACAGATGCACCTTCTGGTAGTGGCTATACCAAGATTTATTCAACTGAGTCTGCCTTTGCTACCCTTAAAACCGATGGGTCAATCATGGCGTGGGGTAACCCACAGTATGGAGGCACAGCACCCTCTGGTAGTGGCTATACCAAGATTTATTCAACTGAGCGTGCCTTTGCCGCCCTTAAAGCCGATGGATCAATCACGGCGTGGGGTGTCCCACATTATGGAGGCACAGCACCCTCTGGTAGTGGCTATACCAAGATTTATTCAAATAAGCTTGCCTTTGCTGCCCTTAAAGCCGATGGATCAATCACGGCGTGGGGTGACTCATTTTCTGGAGGCACAAGTGCCCCCTCTGGTAGTGGCTATACCAAGATTTATTCAACTGCATCTGCTTTTGCTGTCATTAAAGCCGATGGATCAATCACGGCGTGGGGCGACTCAAGTCGTGGAGGCTCAGCACCCTCTGGTAGTGGCTATACCAAGATTTATTCAACTGAGAATGCCTTTGTCGCTATTAAAACTGATGGGTCGATCACGGCGTGGGGTCAAAATTATGGAGGCACAGGTGCGGCACCCTCTACTGGCACCTATACCAAGATTTATACAACTGCGCATGCCTTTGCCGCCCTTAAAGCCGATGGGTCAATCACGGCGTGGGGTGAGCCATCTAATGGAGGCACAACGCCCGCCCCTAATCTTGCGAATACTGCAGGTGCAGATCAAATAGCTTTTATTGGTTCTGCCATCACTGACATTACTTTTAGCAATTCAGGTGGTACGATTGCCAGTTGTACGGTAGTGCCTACACTACCAACTGGCTTGAGTATTGACAACACAACTTGTGTCATCAGTGGTACCCCAACTGAGGTGAAAGCTGTTACCGCATACACAGTAATAGCCGCCAACGCAACAGGTCAAACCGATACTGCAACGGTTAGTTTAGCGACATCATCTACAAACCCAGCCCCTGCAACATTAACTGCTGTTGCCACAGGTATTCCTAATGAAATAACGCTATTATGGGCTGGGGTAACCGATGCAACTGCTTATAGGGTTTATCAAACAACTGACAGCACCTTTGCACAAGCAGGCAATAGCGACCCTAGTCAATTTTCGACATACAGTCCAGCAGCCACTTACATTGATACGACTGCTACCAGTATTACTATAACGCTAAGTGGTACAGCCACCGTTTATTATGTGGTAACGGCAATCAATAGTGGCGTTGAATCTCTTAGTAACACCACACCCGTTGCTGCTACCACACCTTTTGAATGTAAAACCTCCCAGTAACGCCATACCTACCACTGCTACCGCACATGCTTTTGAATTTTCTCAGGTTACTTCGTCAGCAGGTGAAGCATGGATAGATAAAAACTTAGGTGCCAGCCAAGTGGCAACCAGCTCTACCGATCCAGCATCCTATGGTGATTTGTACCAATGGGTTAGACCTGCAGATGAACATCAAAAAAGAAGAACTGCTACCATAACAACACTTGCGGTAAATACCACTCCAAGTCATGCAGATTTTATTACCGCAACTGGTCCAGAAGGTCCTTATGATTGGACAATCCCAAATATAGGTGATGTTGATGACGCCTTGCATAGTGCATTCTTTGCTAGGACTGATGGTAGTGGTGTTTGTCCTACGGGTTTTAATGTACTAACTGAGTGCAACTAAAGGCAGAAGTAGATATTTGAAATACGACTAATTATGCTGCCGTAGGTGCTTTTAACTTTGTACTAAAGTTGCCAGTTGCTGGTGCTCGCATTAGGCCAGACTGGCGGATTTGGCAATGTTGGCACTATTGGCTACCACTGGACTCGTTCCACTATATCTGGTAGTTGGCGGTATACTCGTGATTTTATCTTTGATAACCAACATACTGTTTGGTTTGATAGGGACTGTTTGGTTTAATGTTTTTGACATTTATCCGTTCAATAATTTGGGCATTCATCCAAATTTCTACAGTAGTACTCGCTCCTAGGGCAAGAGTATTCGTTGCATTAAGAATTAGACTCTTTGATTCATTTGCAATGACGAGATTTAAAAACTTAGCTTTTTCAGTGATTAGCTGTGCTACCGAATTACGGTGCCGACTGGTGTTGATTGGGATAAGGTAATTAACACGATGGTTGATCATCTTAAGAAAACTGAATAATTAGAGACCTTTGCATAAATAGGAACAATCATCAGAAACCCACTTTTCACCCACTTGGCGATTTTTTAAACCCAGCCTTAGCCTTGCTAGGACAAGGTTTAAAGAAATCACCAAGTGGGAAAAAATTGGATTTTGCTAATCATTCCTATTTATGCAAAGGCCTCTAACAAATATTTGAGTGCTATTAGACTTAGAATTTTAGAGTTATCTCAACTTCAATCTGCCCCACTAGTGGGGCAGATTGAAGTTGACGAATCTTACTTTGGTGCACGGCGCGTCCGCGGTAAGCGCGGCTGTGGCGCCCTAGGAAAAACCATTGTGTTTGGTTTGCTAAAACGAGGAGATAAGATTTATACTGAAATTGTATCAGATTGCTCTGCAGCTAGGCTGCAGAGCATAATTAGAGGTAAGGCAAGCATTGATAGTGTGATTCATTCTGATGGTTGGAAAGGGTATAATGGCATTGTAGATTTTGGCTATAAAAAGCATTTTAGAGTGCATCATGGAAAGAATGAATTTGCTAGAGGCAATGCGCATATTAATGACATAGAATCGTTTTGGGGTTATGCCAAAATTAGATTAGTAAAATTTAAAGGAATGAATAAAAAAATGTTTAATTTACACCTTAAAGAATGTGAATTTAGATTTAATAATCGCAAGCAAAACCTTTATAAGGTTTTGCTTGGAATGTTTAGAAAAGAGCCGCTTAAGTTGTCATGACCCAAAAACAATCTTAATGTTGACAAAGTTCATTCTGTTGTAGAAAAATTTGATTTGATATACCCTTATTTTCAATTGCTTGGCTTGGCTTGGCTTCAAGTCAAATTGGTTTTGAAAATTCAGAGCTTGATATTTTTAAGAAAAAAATAAGCCAATTTAATTTTTATACTCAAAAAAATAAAAAACTATTCTTACGATAAATTTTGGAAAATTTATTATTAGAGACCTTTGCATAAATAGGGATGATTAGCAAAATCCAATTTTTGCCCAATTGGTGATTTCTTTAAACCTTGTCCTAGCAGGGCTAAGGCTGGGTTTAAAAAATCGCCAAGTGGGTGAAAAGTGGGTTTCTGATGATTGTTCCTATTTATGCAAAGGTCTCTATTAATTTTATTGGTAATTACTTTATGCAAACACTAGACATTCACAACCTTAAGGCCAATGATATTATTCGCAAGTGCGTGCATTGCGGATTTTGCTTAGCAACTTGCCCGACTTATCAACTGTTGGGCAATGAGTTGGATTCACCTCGTGGGCGCATTTATTTGATTAAATCGGCTTTGGAAAATAACGAATCATCCGCTGACAGTCTGCAACATTTGGATCGTTGTCTAACTTGTCGTGCTTGTGAGACGACTTGCCCATCGGGCGTGGAATACGGGCATTTGTTAGACATTGGCAGGGCAGCAATAGAAGACAAACGAGCATTATGGCAAAAGACTTTTCGTTTTGCTGTGCGCAAGTTTTTAACCACGCCAGTGTTGTTTAATATGGTTGGATTTTTGTTCCGACACTCTAGTATCCAAACGCCGGTTATTAAGCCAAAAATATCAGGCAAGAAAGTATTGTTGCTGGGTGGCTGTGTACAGCCTACGCTGGCACCTAATATTAATCATAGCGTTAAAAACATCTTAACTAAATTGGGGTATAAAGTAGAAGAAACTCCGCAAAAACAGTGCTGTGGTGCCATTGACCAGCATCTTAGTGCCAATGATGAGGCGCTACAAAAAATTAAGAAAAATATTGATGCATGGCACTCGTTTGAGGTGATTATCTCCAGCACTAGTGGCTGCGGGGTGATGGTAAAAGATTACGGTTCGCTGTTTGACAAGGATGATGTCTATTATCAAAAGGCACAAACAGTGAGTCAAAATACATGCGATATTGCACAGTTTTTGGCAGATAAAGATTTGTCAATATTCAAAACGTTTAATCAAACAATAACCTATCACTCTCCTTGCACAATGCAGCATGGGCAACAACTCGGCGGTTTGGTGGAGTCTATTTTGAAGCGGTTGGGCTATGAGCCATCTACTGTGGCTGATGCACATCTGTGTTGTGGCTCAGCGGGGACTTATTCAATATTTCAGCCAAAACTCTCACAACAGTTAAAAATCAATAAGTTAAAAAATTTGCAAGCCAGCAGTCCAGAAATGATTGTTACTGCGAATATAGGTTGTTTAATGCACTTGCAAAAAGGCACTAAAATACCGGTTAAACATTGGATAGAACTGTTGGGTAATTGATTGGTTTTAGTAAAAATTTAAGGCGCATCATTGAAAAGTACATTACCCCAAAACCTCTGACAACTTTTTAAAATTTCTTATATAGAACATCCTAAGAAGCCTTCGCTTTTTCTTGATTTAATTTTATACTTTCTTGGT
>NZ_FQTR01000112.1 GCF_900128535.1 bacterium endosymbiont of Bathymodiolus sp. 5 South
GCTTAAAATCGTGTTTATAAAAATCATCAGGTAGTTGAATTCTTTTTGGCATTGTTTTGTTGGTGAAAAAAATGATTATTATACACTATTTATAGTATTGTTGTTTTTTGAATTTTGTATGATATCTACCTGCATGTATTCTGCTACTTGTTTATAATTTTTATTATTTTGCAAGTGAGATAAGGCTAATAATCTAATTCTTGTTCTTGGGTATGCTTCGGTTTGAGATAGTAATTTAAAATCATAATCAAACATTTTTTGTGGCAATGTTATTGGTCTTCTCATTGGATTAAATGGATAAATGCTTGATAGATAAGTATCAATATACCCTTATCTTCTTTGGATCTATATTCTCCATAGTTTGACATAACTATCTTGGAGTCTACTAGAAATTGTGAGTGTGCGCAAAAGATGACCTTATTTTTACAATATATTACATTTACCGTTTACATTATTTGCAATCTCATTATATTCTCCTTCTACATCAGGGGATACAGTTCTTATTCTAGCATCGGCGGTAGCACTTGATAAATCCCCCGACCCACCAGCTATCTCACTATCAGGTACCATATCCTGTTCATTAATGTTGGCGTAAAGATGTCTATCACTGGTTCCAGAATAAGGACTTTCCTCAATAGCATCCCCAATAGTCTCCTCAACACTTCCCACTTGATCTTCTAGTTCAGGTTGATCTATATATCTTGAATCAGAGTCGTCCGCTGAAAAATATTCACTGTCTGTAGAACTTGAATCAATTGTCACATTATCTAAATCCACCTGAGGGTCTGTATTGGTAATAGGGGTGATATAATTGTTAGCTCCAAAATTCGTCAGGTACCTACCATCCATGGATGTTTCAATTGTTCCTGTGTTTGGGTTAGTGGGAGCAAGATATCCATCTTCATCCATTTCGATTGTACCTGTATTTGAAGTGTTACCCGATGGATCTCTTTTAAATCTTTTAAATACAAAATAGCCAATCGGTGTACCAATAGCCACTACAGAAAGCACACTAACAGGTATTACCCATTCAGCTACCGATAGTTTTGTGTCGTCTTTTGATATGACGCACTGCAACCGAAATTCTGGGTCTTTTTCTGCTAAACTTGGAAATGGTTCTAAAAACATATTACGACTAGTGCCGTCTGCTATTTTTCCCGTAGGGATAGAGGGGCTAAACTCATACCCTGATCTACATTTACAGGTTGCAATATTACTTTCAGGTGTATACGAAAAAACTGATGAACTGATAGAATAGGTGGGTTGCTCGTGGTTGGAATCAATAATATTACAAGTAGTTCCTAGCACATTAAAACTACTGATCAGCAACAAACCCAAAGCATACAATTTTATTATTTTCATTTTTTTCAATTATAAATTAAACAAACTTAACATCTATAGAGCACCCTAAAAAACCCAACACAATTTATGTATTCCCCTAAATCGCACTAGGTTTTCTAGGGCACCCTATCAAAATTATTTCTTATTACTCATCTTAAATGCTTTAGCCTTTTTCCTAACAGAAAACAAAAGGTTTGACTTAACGCCAAGAAGTATACTGGTAAACGACTGAGCAGTATTTGATATATCAAGAAGTGGCGTAATACGCTCGTTCTTCAAGAATTTAGCAAACTCTACATAACTGTCGCTTTGCCCGCTAAGACATTCTTCTACTTGACTATCTATTAAGGGGGTTAAATCATCTATGTCGTCGAGGGCATCCATAAGAGCCTCATCTTTTTCTGGATGGTAGGGAATAACAGCACAAATATAAAGAGGCACTATTTCATCAGTGTGATGACCTATATATATACTAGTCGTACCCCAACAAAGTGGATCCATACTTTGCCATTTTTCATTAAGTCTATATCTTTCTTTAAACATTCTTTCTGTTGATTTTTGTGCAGATTTTTTTGCTTTTTTCAGAAATTTCTCTGCAGAATTTTTTATCGAATGACACATTGACTCTCTCCCCTCTTTTCTTTGTTTGTAAAAATCATTGGCATAAGTAATCTTAATATTACTTAAAAAATGATTATAAGATTTCACATAACTATTTAAAAACTCAGAAAAAGAGTACATTTTATCGCTTTCTGTATAAGGGGGCTTTGATTTATGGGTATCTGGCGATTTGATTGTAATCAAATCTTCTATTTTATAAGCACTAAAATGAGTTTTGTAGTCATAAAAAATATCGCCTAAGCAGGCTTCTATTTTCCCAGGGTTCATATCTTTAAAAGGTATGGCATAGTTGCTATCAGCATTAATACTACATAATTCAAGTGTTGAACTGGACAAAATACTGGGTGGCGTAGCTGTTATTCCTTTAATTGAGTGATTGAGGAAATTATTTAAAGCAATAAACTTTGGGGAACCTTTCATCCATTGAGCTGAATACATGGTCGCCAATAATTTTTGTAATTTTGTAGTAGATGAAAAGTATTGCCTTGCATAAACGGCAAACAAATCCCGTCCATGTTGAGCATAAATTTTTTCTAAGTTGTCTACATCGGTCATTCCTGAGGCTAAGATGCTTTCAATTTCTGACACAAATTTAGTCAAATTTCGAGTCTCTCCTCCCGGGATTTGGTAGTGTTTAGCATTTTTAACAGCCTGTATTTCAGCTTTATATAGTCTCTCTCTTTTTCTCTGTGCTTTTTCTTCTGGAGTGGATCCCAGAGTAGGCAAATGAAATAGCGTTTCAAGTGGCTTAAATATAAAATCAGTAAAAGATAATACTTTATCCAGTGCTGTTGAATCGGGGTCATCAAACACTTCTATAATATGATAAATTGCCATTCCCGCTATTATAGCTATACCAATAACACCGATAACTTCTAGCGCTACTTCTGTAGTCAATATAGCCGAATCCATTATTGGCTCTTCTAAAGCCTCAGAAGTCTCTGCTGCAGTGTTGGCAATATTATCAGCAATAGTAGTATTCAATTCATCTTTTGAAGGAATGTAAATGTCTTCTAACTCAAATTCTGGGTTGGTACCTTCTTGACTCGCTATTTGATCATCAAATTCATCATTATCTGGGGTACACAAAGACCCCGCACCGACATTCAATGTTATTAGGGCACTAAAAATTAGGGTTAAAAAATTAAATTTTATTAGTTTCATATGTACTCCAAATATTTTTCAAACATGTATTCTTTGAAAAACTCTTTTTAAATTAAAAAAAATACCATTATTTTTTAAGGATGAAAATGTATTTTATGTTTACGCCATTTTCAAAAAAAAATTATCATATTAACTGCTTATATCTGTCTTAGGACTTATAAAGTAAGCATTTTTATACTCATTGAGACTTTTGCATAAGTAGGGATGATTAGCAAAATGCCGACTTGGTGATTTTATGAAATATAGTCATAGCAAAGCTATGACTGTGTTTCATAAAATTGTCAAGTTGGTGAAAAATGGCGTTTTGATGATTATTCATATTTATGCAAAGGTCTCTCATTATGTTTTAAGGAATCCCAAGAATAACTTTACCCAGAGCTATCCAATCTATCATCCAATCTGGGAGGGGAGGGGCCGGTTTAAATTTTATACAACGCACACTAAGACCATGGTTTGGAAGATCCTGTTCAAAACTAACCGAGTCTCTTGCATTGGTAAAACTCAAGCTATTTGCTCTAAGTGCTATCTGTACAGCTATCCTGTCATGTGTAGCTATCCAAAGGTTATACCAGTGATGATAAGTTACAGTTATAAATTCAGGTTTAGGGTCATAAACGAGAGCGCTAGTCCAATACCGACCAGAAGAACGAGTATTTGTAATATTTCCATTCGCTCTATCTAGTTTGCCTGCTAAAGGTAATTTTAAAAAATTGTCAAAAGTAGCTTTAAGCCCTATTTTTTCATCCTTGAATTCCTGCATAGTGGGTACAGAAAAACCAACTGGGCAAATAGAATCCAACTTATTAGAGCGAACATATCCTTTAGTATCGGCACTCGTCCAGTCATAAATCGAACTAGATATTCCATAAATTGTATCATTAGATGGGGTTATTGTACTTGCACGATTTGAGGTCACTGTTCTTGCTAAACCCGAATTACCATTAGAACGCTCCTGATGTCCATCAGCAGAACGCCCAAACTGATACAAACCGCCAAAACATACTGGGTCTATAGCGCTTCCACAAACTCTGTCAGCATCTAAGTTTCTATCTAGCCAAACTCGTCCTGTTGTTGGAGAGGTAACTGTGTTATAGGTCCTACCATTAAAAACAATAGCCTTGTCAACAACATGAATAGTCAATCTAGAGACAACATTACTCCCATCTAATGAAGTTGCACTCAACACTACTGCGCCCTCACTAACGCCTTTAAGTGTTGTGATGCCCTCTTTTGAAGTGTGAATAGTTGCATTTTTAGAATTTAGCAACCACGAAACCTTTTGAATAGTGGCGTTATTGGGGGTAAAGCCAGCACTAATCTGAACGACTTCGCCTATTTGAAGAACATTTTTATCATTTAATCGCTTGGTGTTGTGTGTTAATTGAATACTGGTAACAGGCACGGGAACAGACATTACGGCTATACGAATTACTGTTGAACTTACGCCAAAATCATTGGAAGCAGTGACAGTATAGAGAGTTTCTGGCTGTAACTTGATCGGCGTACCTGAAATTATTCCAGTTGTATAGTTCATTTTTAATCCAGCAGGAAGCCCATCAATTGACCACCTAGTGACAGGGGCGCCAAAATTAACAAATGTAATTGGGGTAATGTTTACACCAAAGTAAGCATGTAATTTATTAACACTAGGCGTGATAATAGGCGGACCACTAACATCTTTTATACAGCGCACTTGAAGACCTCTGGTACGCACTATATCTAGGGAAAACTGCACATCGGTATTACTAAGTGCCAATGCAATAGATTTGGTATTGTCATCACCAACAGATCTCGTCCAATAAAAACTTTTATCTCTATTTGTTTTTATATGCCTTATTATTCCACGATTATCACGAAAGCCAGCTAATGGCAAACTCCCATTAGATGTATCAAATACCGAATTATGTTTTTCAGAACCTAACTTCTCAAAACCTAACTTCGTATAAGTTGAACGCTGATACTCATGATCTAATTCCTCAAAAGTTGGCACACTATAACCTTTTGGACAAATATCGTTCACACCTGTATCGCTCCAAGCAAGCGTTCTACTGTCACCAGAATCATCAACAGAATGTGCCACCCAGTCAGTTGTTTCAGAGCCAGGGTTAGTTATAAAATTTGCATTATTAGGTGTAATGCTATTTGCCAATGTTCCGACTCTTCTCGGAAACATGGCTTGATGCCCATCTTTGCCTCTGCCCCATTGATAATAATCACCGTAACAATTCAAATCTGTCAGAGTTTTACAAGCCTCAGATGCGCCTAAGTTTCTGTCTAACCAAACTCTCCCTGTTTTTTCAGACAGTATCATTTTATAAGATTTCTTATTAAAAATAACAGCATGTGGATCGGTAATAAGCATTTCAAACTCATCGACTACAATGCCATTATGGGCAATAGCTCTAATAGTGGAAAGACCTGCTTTAAGGGCAGTAACTTCACCTGTTGATTGATTAATGCTTACTTTATCATCAACTTCCCATGAGAATTTTTTGTTGCTTGCATCATTAGGGCTAATCGTTACATGAAGTTGAGCGCTTTCACCAATGACTAGCGTGTCACTAGTGCTTGATATTTTAATA
>NZ_FQTR01000113.1 GCF_900128535.1 bacterium endosymbiont of Bathymodiolus sp. 5 South
CCAATTTTTGCCCAATGGGTGATTTCTTTAAACCTTGTCCTAGCAGGGCTAAGGCTGGGTTTAAAAAATCGCCAAGTGGGTGAAAAGTGGGTTTCTGATGATTGTTCCTATTTATGCAAAGGTCTCAAAGGGTATAAAGTCTAAATAATTGCCAATACATTCTCAGGCGGTCGCCCAATTACCGTGCCTTTATCAGTTTTCACAATGGGGCGTTCAATGAGAATTGGGTTATCAACCATTGCTTGAATTAAATCATCTTCACTCAGTGATTCATCATCCAGATTGTTGGCTTTATAAGGGGCTTCGAAAGTGCGCATTAACGACCTAGCATCTAAGTCTAATTCGCCAAGCAGTACTTTTAATTCTTGAGCTGATGGCGTATCATCTAGATATTTAATTACTTGAAAGTCAACGCCTTTTTCTTCTAAAATAGCTAAAGTCAGCCTAGATTTTGTACATCTAGGATTGTGATAAATTATTGCACTCATACTTAAAATTCCATAATGAAAAAAATCCTTATTATACTCGCACTGATTCTTCCTTTAAGCGCTGTTCAGGCAATCATACCCGACAAAACTTTAACCAAAGGCAATCACAAGAAGTCCATTCAAATGCCTAAATTTTCGGTGATAGATATCAATAACAAAACCCATAATAACGACACGGTTAAGGGGAAATACTTGGTGGTTAATTTTTGGGCAACTTGGTGTCCACCTTGCCTAAAAGAAATCCCTGCCTTTGTTGATTTTTACGAAAAAAATTCAGACAGAGTAGAAATATTAGGGGTAAATTACGAACAAGCCGACATTGATAAAATTATTGATTTCACTGACACCTATATGGTAAATTATCCGATTATTTTATCCAATAGCAACAACCGCAAGGAGTTCGAAAAGTTTGGTAAGATTATTGGTCTGCCAACCACTTATGTGTATGCACCAGATGGCTCGCTGGTTGATTCTTTCATGGGAGAGGTTGATATCAAAACTTTAAAAAAAGCAACACAACAATAAATCTTGCAAAGACAGTTTAAACCCAAGTCTTGGCTGCTAAATTTTCATCTCTGACTAATCTCGGCACTAAATAGCCACTAAGTTGTTTTTGCAATACTTTGTGTAACTGCTGCGCCTCTTCATCACTCACTAAAAAATGCTCTGCACCCCTGACTTTATCCAATAAATGTAAATAATAAGGCAGGATGCCTAATTCAAACAAACCCATAGAAAGCTTACTTAAAGTTGATACACTGTCATTCACACCTTTTAACAAAACAGATTGATTCAGCAAAGTAACGCCACTTAATGCTTGTATCGCCTTAGCAAAGTCATTGGATAATTCATTGGCATGATTGACATGAGTTACCAATACAACATTTAGTCTACTTTGACTAAGTAGTTTGATTAGCTTTTCGGTTATTCGACTTGGTGTTACAACAGCACTACGCGTATGGATACGCAAGTTTTTAATGTGTGGAATATTTTCAATACCCTTGATGAGTTGTGCAAGCTTCTCATCACTCAAACTCAAAGGGTCGCCGCCACTTAATATCACTTCGTTAATTTTAGGGTGGCGATAGATATAATCTTCAATCGCCAAATAGTTGCTCACTGCGTCATGCCCAATATAATTAAAATTTTGCCGAAAACAATACTGACAATGAATGGCACAAACCCTAGATGTAATCAGTAAAACCCGATTGGGGTATTTGTGTATCAGCCCCGCAACAGGCGAATTTTCTTCATCCTTCAATGGCTCAATCGAGAAGTCCAGCGTCTCAATTTGAGGTTTAATTGAGGGGATTACTTGTTTTAGTAGTGGGTCGTTGGGATTGTCTTTGTCAATGAGGCTGGCAAATTCCAAGGGGATTTTAATAGGAAAGCTTTGGTCTTGAAATTGCTGAGATTGAAAAAAAGCATTACAATTGTCTGCGCCTTTGAGCGTGTTGCGTGCGTTATGTTGCCAATTATTATTCATAAAAAAAAGCCCCGTTATAGTCGGGGCTTTTTTAAATTTCTTTGCAATCAGTGATTAGCAAAAATTCGCAAAGTTTTCTTCTGTATGAGCTTTGCCATCTTCATAGCCTGATTCCCATTCATCCGTAATTCTTTGCTCTTCAATCTCAGGATTATTTAAAAAACCAGCTACCCAACCTTGAATGTAGTTGTCATTTACGCCCATTTCTTCCATTTTTTTAACACCTTCGTAGTATGTCATCACTGATACTCCTTACTTTACAATAATATAATGTTTATAATTCTTCACTCTTATAAACTTCGGCTCTATATAAGAGAAAGACGATATTATACCATTTGCAAACCAATTGACAATAAAAATTTATGAATTTACCTGAAATAATTAATAAGCTAAATAACGAGCAATCACAAGCAGTCACCCTAGATAGCGCACAAAATGCCTTGATACTTGCAGGTGCAGGTTCTGGAAAAACCAGGGTTCTAATCCATAGAATTACTTATTTAGTCACGCAAAAAAATGTTCATCTTGATGATATCTTAGCCGTCACCTTTACCAATAAGGCTGCTAATGAAATGCGAGAGCGACTCAATGTATCGCTTGCACGACCCATCAGAAGCATGTGGGTTGGCACTTTCCACGGATTGGCACATCGCCTGTTACGCGCCCATCCTGCTGAGGCAAATCTCAGCTCTCAATTTCAAATTTTAGACCAGCAAGACCAGTATCGCATTGTTAAACGCTTAATGAAAGAAATTCAACTTGACGAAAGTAAATTTCCAGTTAGGAAAGTTCAATGGTTTATCAATCAGCAAAAAGACGAAGGCATTCGCCCTAATGACATTGAAGCGGGACACAATTATTTTGTCAAAAAAAGTCTTGAGATATTTAAATTGTATGAAGCACATTGTCATGCCAATGATTTGATTGATTTTGCTGAATTACTGGTACGCAGCTATGAATTATTGAAAAATAATCCAGCTCTGCTTTCACACTATCAAACCCGCTTTGCACATATTTTAGTAGACGAATTTCAAGACACCAATACCATGCAATACAAATGGATTAAGTTGTTATTTAACGGCAATAATAAAGTGTTTTGTGTGGGTGATGACGACCAATCTATTTACGGCTGGCGTGGGGCAAAAATTGAAAACATCCTCAAACTTGAAAAAGATTTTGCGCCTCTTCAAACCATCCGCCTTGAGCAAAATTATCGCTCAACAGGTAATATTTTAAATGCTTCCAATGCACTGATTGCTCGAAATTCAAATCGTATGGGTAAATCCCTATGGACAGATGCTGGCGATGGCGAATTGATTGATTTGTATGAAGCACGCACGGAAACTGACGAAGCAGATTTTGTCATTAGTGCCATTCAAAAACACCTTGACAACGGCGCATCGGCTAATGAGTGTGCTATTTTGTATCGCTCAAATGCGCAATCTAGAGCCTTTGAAGAACGATTGATTAAATACAATATCCCTTATATTATTTATGGTGGTTTACGCTTTTTTGAACGCGCTGAAATCAAAGACGCCTTGGCTTATTTACGCCTTATAGAAAATAGTGCTGATGGTGTTGCCTTTGAACGAGTGGTTAATTTTCCAACCCGTGGTATTGGCGCTACGACGGTTGAAAAAGTACGGGTATTTGCACGAGAAAATCAAACCCAGTTATTCCAAGCAGCGATTAGTATGGCATCAACCTTACCCTCGCGTGCTGCCAACGCCTTGACTGGATTCACTCAATTGATTGAGCGCATGCAAGACGACACCAAGCACTTAGATTTATCTGAAAAAGTTGCTTATGTGATTAAGGAATCTGGACTTGTTGCACATTATTCAAACGATAAAACTGATAAAGCAGGTAGTAAAACTGCAAACTTAGAAGAACTCATTACTGCCGCCAAGCAATACAATCATGAAGAAGACAGCGATATGAATGAGACCATGGGCTTTATTTCTCAATCTTCACTTGACTCTAGTGGTGATGCCAATTCACCGCCCACACAAAATGTACAACTTATGACCATTCACTCTGCCAAGGGTTTGGAGTTTCCTTATGTATTTTTAGCAGGCTTAGAAGAAGACTTATTTCCCTCTAGGCAGTCCAAAGATGAGCCACATTTAATAGATGAAGAAAGGCGTTTATGCTATGTCGGCATGACGCGAGCAATGAAAAAACTCACCATGTCATTTGCGATAAAACGCTTTTTGCATGGACAATCTATTTACGCTTATCCATCTCGATTCTTATCAGAATTTCCAAAAAAACACCTTAATCAGATTAAACAAAAATACGGCGCAACACCACAAAATTACCAAACAGATGATGTCTTTAATCAAGACATTAAACCACAAGCAAATGGTGATTTATCGATTGGCAGAACTGTTAAACACGCCAAATTTGGTTTTGGCACCGTGCTTAATTTTGAAGGTGATGGCGAGAGTGCCAGAGTGCAAGTTAAATTCAAAACTGCGGGCACTAAGTGGCTAATTAGCGCTTATGCTAATTTAGAGTTTCATTAATCCAAAGATAAAAATAACCCGTATAGTGCCGATCCTTGTGCCACTTTTGGCGGGTATTATTTAATGCTATTTTTGTTAAATTAAGATAGAATTGTAATACCCCCATTTTCCATACAACTCTAAAGTAGAGGCTTGACTGTTTACAGTCATCTTATTACGCCACCTTTGCTCTTGGCGGTATCCCGCCTAGAGCAAAATATGGTCGTTCATTATTATAAACCCATAACCACTGAGTGGTTAAATTTTGTGCAGACTCAACTGAATCAAATAAATGAAGGTCCAAGCACTCCTGCCTTACTGTTCGATTAAATCTCTCAATATAGGCATTCTGTGTTGGCTTTCCTGACTGAATGTATCTGAGTTCAATATCACACCCTTGTGCCCAATCTCGTAGTGCTTGAGAGATATATTCAGGACCATTATCACATCTTATAGTTTTGGGTTTGCCACGCCATTCGATGAGTCGTTCTAATGATTGAATAACCCGTCTTGCTGGTAGTGATAGATCAACATCAATGTTTAAGCCTTCTCGGTTATGGTCATCAATAACATTAAAGACTCTAATGCTTCTGCCATCTGTGAGTGAGTCTGCCATGAAGTCCATTGACCAAGTTTGATTAATTTTACTGGGCACACTCAGTGCTTCGGGCTTGTCTCTTTTGATTCTTCTTCTGAGCTTGATTCTTAGGTTAAGTTCCAATTCTCGGTAAATGCGATACACTCGCTTATGGTTAAATTTGTAGCTTTTAATGTTACGCAAGTACAAATAGCACAACTTAAAACCCCAGCGCTTGTGCGTTGTGGTTAGGCGTATTAAATAATCCGCAATTAGGATATTATCATTGCTTAATTTTGATTGATAGTAATAAGTGCTTTTATTGATGTTAAAACAAGTGCAAGCAAAACCAACTGAGACTTGGTGCTTATTTTTGAGTTTATTCGCCATCTTCTTGCGAGAAGATGGCGTTAGAGCTTTCCCTCAAGTGCCTCTAATCTGATTTGAGACATTAAGCGCTCATCTGCATACATCTTTTTGAGTCTTGAATTCTCTACTTCCAGCTCTTTAAGTCTTTTAACAATATTAGAGACCTTTGCATAAATAGGGATGATTAGCAAAATCCAATTTTTGCCCAATGGGTGATTTCTTTAAACCTTGTCCTAGCAGGGCTAAGGCTGGGTTTAAAAAATCGCCAAGTGGGTGAAAAG
>NZ_FQTR01000114.1 GCF_900128535.1 bacterium endosymbiont of Bathymodiolus sp. 5 South
GAGGTATTTTAGCAAAAGTTGGTTGATTTGTCTATGGTTATTGTTGGTTTTATTGTTATAAATCAATTTGTTGTGTGGTTTTTAAGGGTTGATTATTTATGCAAAGGTCTATTTCTATATGTGGGTTAGAGTTGTAAGTTAAAGGATGGTTTCTTCCTCTATGATATTAAGCCCGTTAAATTTAAAAAAACTTATTGTATTATTGTGTATTATTCTATGTTTAATCTCCCCTTGAACACGACGATTAAGGCCATAAAAATTTAACGGTGAATTGGCAAGGAGAAACATTCTCTTAGTATAAACATTTCCTTTCCATGCGTCTATTACCAAAAAATCGTCATTCCATTTCTTGGGCTCAAATATGGAGGTTGATTGATTGCGATTAAGCACATTGAAAATATGATTGGATCCTCTAATCATTATTGATTCCACTGTCATTTTAGGATAATTTTTACTTAATTCGCCCGTCATTACATCAGCAATTTCCCCACAATTAGCAACTTTATATTGCTCAAAGAGCATGTCTTTAAATTCATCGCTTACACTAAATTGTATAATGGCTTTCATATTAGAAATCCCATATTTTTTTTCTATGTCAGCAACATGAACCTTGATACTGTCTCGCAACGCTTCTATTTCCTTATGCACTTCTAAATAACAAGGATCATTATCATAATAAAGTTTGGCAGAAGATTTTAATGCACCTAATTTTCTAAACATATCCGATTTCAAAATTTCATTTCGAATGATTCTTATTCTCCTCATGTTTAAATTCAATAATGGTACACTTTCGCTTATTTTTGTATATTTTCCAACATTTAGTTCAACCGCCTTTTTTCCTGCATTTTCTAGCTTAAATGTGAACTTAACATGCCCCGTTGGATCCCTGTATTTAAGGGGGTTATTAGCCACATAAACATACAAATTCAAGCCATCAACCGCCCCTGCTGAATCGGGGCTGATCCATCTTGCTAGCCAAGGAGCTTGGTATCTGGCACCGTAGTAACACAAGCCACTGCTGTCGTCTCTTTCTTTGCCTGTGTAGCGGTAGCGTTTTTGTTGGGCTTGGGTTTTGTCTTTGCTGGCGATGATGGCAGTGCCACCATAGGGGTAATAATGCTCATAACTGA
The DNA here is from genome assembly GCF_900128535.1 of bacterium endosymbiont of Bathymodiolus sp. 5 South. Taxonomy (GTDB): domain Bacteria; phylum Pseudomonadota; class Gammaproteobacteria; order PS1; family Pseudothioglobaceae; genus Thiodubiliella. The sequence goes on from NZ_FQTR01000114.1 coordinate 1,131, forward strand.
GGGGTTGGGCGTTGTCGTTGAGTTCTAGGGTGCTAGATTGTAGGTGGTTGGTGAGTTGGTAGCAGGTTTGTGTGTTGTTTTTGCTGATTTGGCTGAAGATATGGGTGCCGATATGCAGAGTGTGGGTTGTTTGCTTTGCTTGGTTGGTTGAAATATCCAGTAAAGGTAAATAATCTTTTTGGCTTTGCACTTGGTTATCGGATTCAATCACAGCGCGGACTCGACTGCCTTGGTAATCATAAACATAGTATTCTGTGGTGTTTTTGTCTTGTTTGTTGAGTTGATTAAGGGTGTTGTTGTAGTGCCAGTTTAAAGTGCCAATATTATTTAAGGTTAGCAGGTTACCATTGGCATCAAAGTCGGTGGTGGATTGCTGGGTTTCGGTGCCACGGTTGTTGTTTGGGTGGATAGCGAGGGTTTGTTGCCATGTGTTGCTGTGTGCTTGGTGTGAGAGAAAGTTGAGGTTGTCGCCTGTGTCGTAGGTGTAGGTTTGCTGGTAGGGTTCTAAAGTGTTCATTATTGTGTGGTTTGTGTTTGCTTATTTATCACTTCACGAGGTAGTAAAGCAACGGATTCCCCGATAGGTTTTAAAACTTCTTGTGGCTGTAAAAACAGGCGAACACTATTGCTTTTTTTCACCAATGCGATGGTGGTTATCTTAAGACCAAAAGCATCAGCAATTCTTGTGGAAGATCTGCCATTATCAGTTTTGTTAATAAAATCTTTGAAAAATTCTGCATCGTCTTTTGTGTCTTCATAGCGTTGTATTACTGATAGTGCGGTGTCGTTTTCGATTGCAGATCTTAAAAAAGTTTTTGGTAATACATTTTGCACGCCAAATATTTTTGTCATTCCTAGATATTGATAACAAGTTATTTCTGTTGCAGTTGTATTAATACTGACTTTGTTGCCAAAAGCCGACCTTCTATAATTTGTGCGAAATGTCAATTCACCTGTAGAAAAATCCATCAAATTTTTAAAATGAATAGAGCGGTGTGGATTGAAATAGGCTTGAACAATTGACGCATTTTTGTATTCTGGGTTTTTAATAAAATCTGTTTTAGTGTCCAGTATATTATATTCATCGGCTTTATGAATAGAATGATGTCTAACATATTCTTCCAATCTTTGATACGCTGCAGGAAAATGGAATAAATTATCATTATCGTGTGGTGCGCTAATGATTGACCCTAGTATATCTAATTCATAAACCCCCTCCTCTTTATTGAAATTATTGCCCTCATAAACTTTAGCATATCCCATTGGATCCTTGTATTTAAGGGGGTTGTTACTCACATAAACATACAAATTCAAGCCATCAACTGCCCCTGCTAAATCGGGACTGATCCACCTTGCCAGTCAAGGGGCTTGGTATCTAGCACCGTAGTAGCATAAGCCACTGTTGTCGTCTCTTTCTTTGCTTGTGTAGCGGTAGCGTTTTTGTTGCACTTGGGTTTTGTCTTTACCTGCGATGATGGCAGTGCCGCCATAGGGGTAATAATGTTCGTAACTAAGAGTTTGGGCTTTGTCATCCAGCTCTAAAGTGTTGGATTGTAGGTGGCTGGTGAGTTGGTAGCGGGGGTGGTTTTTGGTGTTGTCTTTGCTACTTTCGCTGAGGATATGGGTGCCGATGTGTAGAGTGCTGGTTTGTTGTTTTGCTTGGTTGGTTGAGAGCTCTAGTGAAGGTAGGTAGCCTCTTTGGCTTTGTATTTGGTGGTCAGATTCAACCGCAGTGCGGACTCGATTGCCTTGGTAATCATAGACATAGTATTGAGTGATGTTGTTTTTGTCTGCTTTAGTGAGCTTGTTAAGCGTGTTATTGTAGTGCCAATATAGAGTGCCAATGTTGTCAAGGGTTAGTAAGTTGCCATTGGTATCAAAGTCGCTGGCGGATTGTTGGGTTTCGGTGCTGCGGTTGTTGTTTGGGTGGATGGCGATGGTTTGTTGCCAAGTACTACTATTTGCTTGGTGAGATAGGTTGGTTAGGTTGTTGCCTATGTCATAGGTATAAGTTTGATGGTAAGGTTCTAGTGAAATCATGATATGGCGTAGTAGTTTGTTTGTTGTTTTATTTTAGATGACTTTTATCAGGTGCAAAATAATCCTGCATATTTCCACGAGGTGGCAGTGGTTCTGCAGCAGATATTAAAGGCATTTCTGGTTTTAAATATAGGAAAACGCTACTATCAACGCCAATCTTAGTATCATCTAACTTTATAGAGACTATCTTAAGGCTAAAAGTATTGGCAAGCCTTAAAGAAGATCTGCCGTTATCACTACTACCAACAAAATTACGATAAAATTTTGGGTAATTTCTATCCGTTCGATAAATCTCCATTGCTTCTTTTGCGCTGGGGTTGCTTATATTCTGTTGTAGCATTATTTTAGGTAGCATATTTAATGCGCCTGCTATTTTTGTCATCCCTAAATACTGATAAGAGATTACTTCTGTTGCATTCAAGCCAGAAATGCAGTTTTTATCTCTAAAATTTGACTCAAAAGTTAACTGTCCTGTATTGAAATCCATAATATTCTCAAACTCACTGGTAGGAGACGGAAGAGAGAGGGCTCTAATTTTTAATGCCCCCTTGCTGTCCTTTGATCTTATGATAAATTTTGTAGTGGCGTCTAGTATGTCAAGTTTATTAGCAGAATAAGTCTTAACAATTTCTTCTAGTCTTTCATATGATTCTGGAAAATCAAACAAGTTATCGCTACGATAAGTGCCTTCAATTGGACTTAATACATCTAGTTCACGAGGTTTACCTCCATCTATTGGATGAACTTTAACATGTCCTGTTGGATCAATGTATTTAAGCGGATTACTCCCTGCATAAGCATACAAATTCAAGCCATCAACTGCCCCTGCTGAATCAGGACTTGTCCATCTCGCCATCCAAGGGGCTAGGTACCTAGCACCGTAGTAGGACAAGCCACTTCTGTCGTCTTTTTCTTTGCCTGTGTAACGGTAGCGTTTTTGCTGTACTCGGGTCTTATCTTTACCTGCGATGATGGCAGTGCCACCATAGGGGTAGTAATGTTCGTAACTAAGGGTTTGGGCTTTGTCATCCAGTTCTAAAGTGTTGGATTGCAGGTGGCTGGTGAGTTGGTAGCGGGTTTGGTTGGGGTTTTGGGTGTTGTCTTTGCTACTTTCGCTGAGGATGTGGGTGCTGATGTGTAGAGTGCTGGTTTGTTGTTTTGCTTGGTTGGTTGAGATGTCTAGTGAAGGCAGATAGTCTCTTTGGCTTTGTGCTTGATTGTTAAATTCAACCACACTGCGGACTCGATTGCCTTGATAGTCGTAGACACAATACTCTGTGGTATTGGCTTTGTCTGCTTTAATGAGTTTATTTAAAGTATTGTTGTAGTGCCATTCTAGGTTGCCGATATTATTTAAACCTAATAGATTGCCATTAGCATCAAAGTCAGTGGCACTCTGCTGGGTTTCGGTGCTGCGGTTGTTGTTTGGGTGGATGACGATGGTTTGTTGCCAAGCACTACTATTTGCTTGGTGAGACAGGCTGGTTAGGTTGTTGCCTGTGTCATAAGTATAAGTTTGATGGTAAGATTCTAGTGAAATCATAATATGGTACAGCGGTTTGTTTGTCGTCTTATTCTAGATAGCCTACTATCAGGTGTAAAACAATCCTGCATATCTCCACGAGGTGGCAGGGGTTTTTCAGCAGATATTAAAGGCATTTTTGGTTTTAAATATAGGAAAATGCTATCACCAGCGCTAATCCTAGTATCATCTAACTTTATAGAGACTATCTTAAGGCTAAAAGTATTGGCAAGCCTTAAAGAAGATCTGCCGTTATCACTATGACCAACAAAATTACGATAAAATCCTGGGTAATTTCCGTCAGTTTGATAAATCTTTATTGCTTTTTGCGTGCTAGAGTTGACTATACCTTCTCTGAGAAATGTTTTAGGTAGCATGTTTAATGCACCCGCTATTTTTGTCATTCCTAAATATTGGTAAGAGATTGCTTCTGTTGCGTTCAAGTCAGAAGTACAGTTTTTATCTCTAAAATTTGACTTAAAAGTTAACTGTCCTGTAGTGAAATCCATAATATTCTGAAAATCACTGGTAGAAGACGGAAAAGAGCGAGCTTTAATTCTTAATGCTCCCTTGCTGTTCTCTGATTCTATGATAAATTTTGTAGTGGCGTTTAGTATGTCAAGTTTATTAGCAGGATATGTCTGAACAATTTTTTCTAGTCTTTCATATGATTTTGGAAAATAAAACAAATTATTATTCTGATAAGTGCCTTCAATAGGGCTTAGTATGTCTATCTCATAATCTTCTAAATCCATGTCGAATGGAACAACCTTAACACGCCCTGTTGGATCTATATATTTAAGTGGATTATTGCCCACATAAACATACAAATTCAAACCATCGGCACCTTGCGAATCAGGACTTATCCATCTGGCAAGCCATGGGGCTAGGTATCTGGCACCGTAGTAAGACAAACCACTACTGTCATCTCTTTCTTTACCTGTATAGCGGTAGCGTTTTTGTTGCACTTGGGTTTTGTCTTTGG
>NZ_FQTR01000115.1 GCF_900128535.1 bacterium endosymbiont of Bathymodiolus sp. 5 South
TGATGAGATTAATGTTTTAATGACTGCTTGTGCTTGGAATTTGAGAAAATGGCTAATTGCCACTGCTATTTTTTTGTTTTGGCAAAAAGTTGGGTTGTGTATGGTAAGAAGTCGCTATTTTTTCTATTGTACTAAGTAAAATATTGTCAGTCAAAATATAGTGCGATTGTTTTGAATGTTTAAGGGTGGTTTTATGGTTGGCTGTTTTGGGTTTTTTAAGGGTTGACTAAGTAATCGCTCTTCACTTGGTAATTTTTTAAACCCTGACTTGGTCTTGCCAAGACAAGGATTAAAGAAATTATTAATTGAGACTTTTGCATAAGTAGGGATGATTAGCAAAATGACAAGTTTTGCCGACTTGGTGATTTTATGAAATATAGTCATAGCAAAGCTGCGGCTGTGTTTCATAAAATTGTCAAGTTGGTGAAAAATGGTGTTTTGATGATTATTCCTATTTATGCAAAGGTCTCTAATTGGGTAAAAATTAAATTTTGCCATTTACCCATATTTATGTAAAGGACATAGATGAAAAATGTAAAATACTGAAATATGAAAGGAATTATATTAGCCGGTGGATCTGGAACTCGCCTTTACCCCATAACTCAATGTGTTTCTAAACAATTAATGCCTGTTTACGACAAGCCAATGATTTACTACCCATTGTCGGTATTGATGTTGACTGGTATTCAAGAGGTGTTAATTATCTCCACTCCAGAAGATCTGCCTAGGTTTGAACAACTACTGAGCAATGGCTCCAGTATTGGCATGAAATTTAAGTATGCTGTACAGCCATCGCCAGATGGGTTGGCACAGGCATTTATATTAGGCAAAAACTTTATTGGCGATGATGATGTCTGTCTTATTTTGGGTGACAATATTTATTATGGTCATGGACTCCCAGAAATGTTACGATCTGCCGCTAAAAATGCAAAAAATAATATTGCAACAATATTTGGCTATCATGTGCACGATCCTGAGCGTTATGGTGTAGTAGCATTTGATGCAGTGGGTAGAGCGCTTAGTATTGAAGAAAAACCCAATCTTCCTAAGAGCAATTACGCAGTAACAGGATTGTATTTTTATCCAAATGATGTGGTTGAAAAAGCTACCAAAGTTAAACCATCTAATCGAGGTGAATTGGAAATCACGACGGTTAATCAAATGTATCTTGAAGAAAATAAACTTTGTGTTGAACTTATGGGTAGAGGCTATGCTTGGCTTGATACAGGCACACATGAAAGTTTACTTGAAGCCTCAAATTTTATTGAAACCATTGAAAATCGTCAAGGATTAAAAGTATCTTGTATCGAAGAGATTGCATACGAAATGGGATATATTGGCAAAGAACAACTTTTAAAGCTTGCAGAGCCTTTAATAAAAAATCAATACGGTCAATATTTAATAAAAAGAGCAAATAATGCAGTTTGAGCATTTGAAAATATTAGACATTGTTCTTGTAAAGCCAACTATTCATGGAGATGATCGTGGTTATTTTTTAGAAACATTTAGACAAGATTTGTTTGAAGATTTTATTGGTAAAAAGGTTGGTTTTATTCAAGATAATGAATCTAAATCTAATAAAGGTGTTTTGCGAGGTTTGCATTATCAGATTCCTCCTTACGAACAAGCAAAACTGGTTCGGGTAATTAAAGGTAGCGTGTTGGATGTCGTGGTTGATATTAGGAAGTCTAGCCCAACTTTTGGCAATAGTGTTGCGGTAGAATTAAGCGATAAAAACAAACACCAACTTTTTATCCCCAAAGGTTTTGCGCATGGTTTTGTCGTACTAAGCAATGAGGCAATTTTTGCCTATAAAGTTGATAATGTTTATCGTCCAGAATTTGAAAAAGGCATTATTTTTAACGATAAAACATTAAATATTGATTGGGTTTTGCCAAAACATGAGTTAAAACTTTCTGATAAAGATAGAGAATTGCAAGAGTTTAAAGAATTATGATAAATCTATTTCAGCCAAATCTTGGCGATGATGAGTTGGCATTAATTAAAGAGGTATTTGATAGCAATTGGATTGGAAAAGGTAAAGTTGTTAAAGATTTCGAAGAGGGGTTTGCCAATAGTTTATTAAGTAATTCCAGTCACTTTTTATCAACCACAAGTTGCACTGAGGCGATATTTTTATCTACTAAACTATTTAATTTTGTTAAAGGTGATGAAATTATTGTCCCCGCTATTTCTTTTCCATCCATTGGTAGTGCTATTGTTGATTCTGGTGCAAAAATTGTTTTTTGCGATGTCGATAAGCATTCTCTCAATACGAGAGCAAAAGATATCCAAAAAGTTTTGTCCGATAAAACTAAGGCAGTTTATATTACGCATTATGGTGGCGTGCCTTGTGATATGGATGAGATTATTCAGTTATGTAATCAACATAAGGTATTGGTTATTGAAGATTCCGCTTGTGCAGTGCGTAGTTTTTACAAAGGACAAGCTTGTGGTACGATTGGCGATATGGGTATGTGGTCATTTGATGCTATGAAAACCCTTTCAACTGCTGACGGTGGAATGATGTATATCAAAAATTTTCATAAGCGTATAGAGGCAGAAGAGGCCCTGTATTTGGGGTTGCCAGTAAAAAGTAAAAGTGGACTTGATTCATCGTCAGACAGTGTTAATTGGTGGGAATTTGAAATGAATAGAACGGGTAGGCGTGCCATTATGAATAATGTTACGGCAGCCATGGGGTTATCTCAGTTAAGTAAATTAGATGGCTTTATTAATCAGCGTAAAGATATTCATACAAAATATATGAAAATGCTAAAGAATGTTGGCGACATTCAGTTGCCATTAGTGCCTGATTTTAAGCACACATCCTCTTATTATTTTTTTTGGATTCAAACCAAGTATCGCGATGAATTGGCAAAGTTTTTATTGAACAAAGGCATATATACAACTTTCAGATATTGGCCGCTCAATAAAATTGAATTATTTTCTAAATATACAGACAATGAATGCCTAAATTCTGACTATGCGGCTCTACATACGCTCAACATCCCCTTACATCAATCTTTATCAGATGAGGATGTTAATTTAATCATAAATGGTATTAAGGAATTTTATGCACAGCAATAAAAAGTTACTTATTACAGGTGGCGCAGGTTTTATTGGATCGGCAGTTATTCGTCATATTATTAATAATACAAATCATAATGTCGTAAATGTTGACAAGCTTACTTATGCGGGAAATTTAGAATCTTTATCTTTGGTTGAGGGTAGCGATAGATATGTATTTGAAAAGGCAGATATTTGCGATATGAAAGCAATTAAGCGCATATTTTCTGAGTATCAGCCTGATATTATTATGCATCTTGCGGCAGAATCCCATGTTGATCGCTCAATTGATAAGCCGGGTGAGTTTATTCAGACCAATATTGTTGGCACATATGTTTTGCTTGAAGTTGCTAAAGATTATTGGTCTAGTTTAATAGGCAGTAAGAAAAATAATTTTAAATTTCATCATGTGTCAACCGATGAGGTGTACGGTGATTTAGAAGGAGTAAATGGTTTATTTACCGAAGAAACGCCTTACGCACCAAGTTCGCCATATTCAGCTACCAAAGCCAGTTCAGATCATTTAGTGCGTGCATGGCAACGCACTTTTAAATTTCCAACACTCATTACCAACTGCTCAAATAATTATGGACCTTACCAGTTTCCCGAAAAACTTATTCCGCTTGTTATTCTCAATGCATTAGAAGGTAAAGATTTGCCAATCTATGGTAATGGCAAGCAAACAAGAGATTGGCTTTATGTAGATGATCACGCAAGTGCATTACTCCATGTTGCCCTAATAGGTAAAATCGGTGAAACCTATAATATTGGTGGACACAATGAATTGCAAAATATTGATGTGGTTAAAAGTGTTTGCAATATTCTCGATGATTTAGTGCCGAGCAAGCATAGCAATATTGTAAAATATCAGCAATTAATTACTTATGTTGATGACAGATCGGGGCATGATATTAGATACGCTATTGATGCCACTAAAATTTCCAATGAGCTTAATTGGATACCCAATGAAACTTTTGAAACAGGTATTAAAAAAACAGTGCAATGGTATTTGAATAATATCACTTGGTGCGAACATGTTAAAGATGGTAGTTATCAAGGTGAAAGGCTGGGTGTAATAAAAAGGGTTTGATAAATTTTAAAGGGACCAAAATTGCACAATTAACGCATCTAAATTTAAGGGAATAACTTACATTAATACCAAAATCCAAAACAATACAATAAAATAAAATAAACAATATTTATAACACTTAAGAAGCAATAATGACTCAATACACAAACACCATCAGCACATTTGAACTATTAGAAAAATTTCCAACCGAAGAATCTGCTCGCCACTATTTTGAAAAGAAACTTTGGGACAACAAACCCAAGTGTCCATCGTGCGCCAATCAAACACCCACGCAGGTTTATCATCACCCTTCACGCACTGGATTATATCGTTGTAAATGTTGCCAAACCCAATTTAGTGTTCGTAATAACACGGTAATGCATGCAAGCAAAATATCGTTAAGAAAATGGCTTTATGGTACGATATTTAATCGTGACTGCTCGTAAAGGCATTTCCAGTTATCAACTTGCAAAAGAGCTTGGTATTACCCAAAAATCATCATGGTTTATGGGGCACAGAATACGCAAGGCTTGCAAAAATAACGACGCTATTCTTTCTGGAATTATTGAAATGGATGAAACCTATATAGGTGGTAAAGAGAAAAACAAACACCAACACAAGAAAACTCAGGGCACACAAGGCAGAAGCACAAAAACTAAAACACCTGTGGTTGGCATGCGCTCTCGTGATGGCATGCTCGTTGCCGCCAAAATGGATAAAGTCAATAGCGTTAATATTCAGACCATGATTGATAACCATACTGATACCAATGTCACGCTTTGCACTGATGAAGCAACAATATATAAAGGAATAGAGGGTTATAAGCAGTTAATGGTCAATCATTCTGCTGGTGAGTATGTTAACGGTATTGTGCACACTAATGGCATTGAGAGTGTTTGGGCATTATTAAAGCGTGGTTATCATGGTGTGTTTCATCATTTTTCAGATAAGCATATCGGGCGTTATGTTGATGAGTTTGTTTTTAGGTTGAATGATGGCAATGTCAAACGATCAACATTGGATAGAATTGATTCAATAATGTCTGGGTTTAGTGGTAATAGGCTGTCTTACAAGATGTTAGTATTAATGTAAGTTAGTCCCAAAATTTGTGTAGTAGGGAGTGGAGTTTTTTGGTTTAGTTGTTTTTTGAATTTTGTATTAATCACTGATGTAGATGATTATATTGAGTTTTATAACCATAGAAGATTCCACGAAACACTGGCATATAAAAAACCAATGGATGTGTACCAAGAAAGTATAAAATTAAATCAAGAAAAAGCGAAGGCTTCTTAGGATGTTCTATATAAGAAATTTTAAAAAGTTGTCAGAGGTTTTGGGGTAATGTATTCCATATTCAAAAGTTATTACCAACCTCTTATTTTCTCAACTTCATTTTTAATGGCAACTGGTAGCTGGCTGATAAAATTATTAATATATAAACTAGTTTGTTCTAAAGTGAATAAGTCTTTAGAAATGAATAAGTCTTCAATCAAAGCATTTGCAACATTTTTAATCAGATTACTCGA
>NZ_FQTR01000116.1 GCF_900128535.1 bacterium endosymbiont of Bathymodiolus sp. 5 South
TTTCATAAAATTGTCAAGTTGGTGAAAAATGGCGTTTTGATGATTATTCATATTTATGCAAAGGTCTCTCATAGTAAAATACACCCAATTTATTATTTAACTTAGCAATGTCGAACAAAATCAACGCTATCCGTGGAATGAACGATTGTCTACCCAAAGACTCTCATTTGTGGCTATCGTTAGAAAAAATCATCTTTGATACCTTTATTACTTATGGCTTTAAGAATATCCGCACCCCAATCGTGGAAAAGACGGATACTTTTTGTCGTGCAATTGGTCAAACAACAGACATTATTGAAAAAGAAATGTACACTTGGACGGATTCAAATGGCGATTTATTAAGCCTTAGACCCGAGAATACCGCAGGTGTGGTGCGTGCAATGATTGAGCACAATCTACCAAGAGAAGGCATTCAAAAAGTCTTTTATCAAGGCGCAATGTTTAGGCACGAGCGCCCTCAAAAAGGTCGTTACCGTCAGTTTCATCAAATTGGTGCTGAGGTATTCGGTGCGCATAACGCAAAGAGTGACGCTGAATTAATTGCCATCACCCATTCATTGTGGCAAAACTTAGGTCTAAAGAATATCACTTTAGAAATCAACACACTTGGCTCTAACGAGGCGCGCGCCAACTATCGTAGCGTATTGGTTGACTATTTCACGCAGCACAAAGACCAGTTAGACGAAGATTCTAGCAGACGCCTAAAAACCAATCCACTCAGAATTCTAGATTCTAAAAATAAAGATTTACAACCATTAATTGAAGCAGCACCTAAATTAATGGCGCATCTAGATGAGGAATCTGCTAAGCACTTTGATGCGTTTAAAACCTATTTAGAGTGTATGGATATTCCTTATGTCATTAACACACGCTTGGTGCGTGGATTGGATTATTACAATCGCACTGTATTTGAATGGACCACCACTGACTTAGGTGCACAAGCCACGATATGTGCGGGTGGGCGCTACGATGGTTTGGTCGAAAAAATGGGCGGCAACCCTTGCCCCAGCGTTGGTTTTGCATTAGGTTTAGAGCGTTTGATTTTATTGATTCAAGAGCAAAATTTATCAATTACTGATCATGCACTGTCTGCTTATATCGTGGCATTAGGTGATGAGGCACAAATAAAATCATTGCAAATTTCTAAGCAACTCCATGAAGCATTACCAACACTAATCCTTTATAATGATATCACGATGGGTAGCTTTAAATCACAATTTAAAAAAGCCGATAAAGCAAATGCCGATTTTGCTATTATTTTAGGAGAAGAGGAGTTAAACAACAATCAAGTGGCAATTAAACCACTTAAAGGTCAAGGTAAACAACAAGAAATGCGTATAGAAGACGCAATAAACTATTTAAAAGGACAAATATGAAAAATTTTATTGAAGTAGGAAAAACCGACGAAGAGCAAGCCGAACAAATCAAAAAGTGGATTAAAGAAAATGCATTGCAGATTATTATGGGTGTGTCTCTGGGTTTAGGGGGGCTTTGGGGGTTTGATTATTATAAACAACAACAACATCAAGGTGCTATGCAAGCACGAGTTCACTACTTATCAGTGGTTGCTAACCCGGGTAATACCGATGCCTTAAAGGCGCTTAAAGAAAATCATGCTCAGAGTACTTACGCACAGCAAGCAGATTTAATAATGGCAAAACAAGCAGTCAACCAAGGAAATTATCAAGACGCGCTTAATTATTTATTACCATTAACCAACAGCACAAATGAATTTATCGCACAAAATGCAAAATTTAGAGCGGTCAATGTATATTTAGAAATCAATGATGCTGATAAAGCCCTTGACATATTAGGCGACAACACCAACAAAGCATTTAGTGCTTTGCATGACAATATCAAAGGTGATATTTATTTTGCACAAAACAACATTAAGGCGGCAAAAGAGCATTATCAATTGGCAATATCTCAATTAGGCGAGGATTCAAAGTTAATGCCTTTGATTCAAATCAAACTCAATGATTTGAACTAATTTCTAAGCATCTTTTATCATGTCCGTCATCTCTCTCGTTGGACGCCCAAATGTCGGTAAGTCCACCTTATTTAATCGTCTCAGTAGGTCGCGTCAGGCATTGGTGTCTGACTTTGAAGGCTTAACACGCGATCGTCAATACGGCGAAATTTTATTTGACGATGACAGCGAAACTTATGTCACCTTAATTGACACTGGCGGTCTAACCAATCAAGACAATATTATCGATAATGGCATCCAATTACAGGTGCTCAATGCTCTTGAAGAGTCTGATGTCATTTACTTTATTGTCAGTAGTCGAGATGGTGTGATTGGCTTAGATAGAGAGATTGCTATTCAATTACGAAAACTCAAAAAAGATATTGTTTTGGTTTGCAACAAAGCCGAAGGCTTAGACCCCTCTTTAGCAATAGAATTTTACGAGTTAGGCTTAGGTGAGCCACAACTCATCTCAGCAGAACACGGACAAGGGATTGGCGATTTAATTGATTACACCTTGGTGTTACTTCCAAAAGAAGAAGAGGGAGCACAGGAAGAGGAAGTTAAAGGTATTGCAGTTGCAGTTTTAGGTAGACCGAATGTTGGTAAATCTACCTTGGTTAATCGTATCTTAGGCGAAGAGCGCGTCTTGGCAATTGACTTGCCTGGTACAACCCGTGATAGCATCTACATCCCTTTTGAACGAGAGGGGCAAAAATACACACTAATTGATACTGCGGGCATTCGTCGTAAACGCTCTACGCATGAAAAGGTTGAAATATTCTCAATTTTAAAAGCTAAAGAAGCTGTAGAACGCTCTCATGTCGTGGTATTAGTCTTAGATGCACATGAAGGCATTACCGAACAAGATGCGACTTTATTAGGTATGAGTGCTGATAACGGTCGAGCCTTACTCATTGTGATTAACAAATGGGATGGGTTAGATGCTTATCAAAAACAAGAAGTAAAACGCAAATTAGAGGTTAAATTATCGTTTGTTAATTACGCCAGCGTGCATTACATCTCTGCTCTACATGGCTCAGGCGTTGGTAAGTTATTCGCCCCTATTATCAAAGCGTACCAAAATGCAGGTGCTGAGTTTAGCACCCCCGAACTCAACAAAATTTTGGCAGATGCCAACCATGGACACCAACCACCTCCTGTTAAAGGTAGGCGACTTAAGGTTAAATATGTCAATCAAACCGATGTATTTCCACCCACTTTAACCTTTCATGGCAACCATTTACAAAGCGTACCTAATGCTTACGACCGCTACTTAAAAAACTTTTTTATTGATGCCTTAAAACTTACCAATACACCAATGCATATTGAATATAAGAGTGGGGACAATCCTTTTAAAGATAAGAAAAATGTTTTAAATGCCAGACAAATTGCTAAGAAGCGTCGTTTAATGAAGTTTATTAAAAAGAAGAAATAAGCGCCTCCACCTTCTTTTATCTTGTTGAGACTTTTGCATCAGTAGGGATGATTAGCAAAATGACAAGTTTTGCCGACTTGGTGATTTTATGAAATATAGTCATAGCAAAGCTATGGCTGTGTTTCATAAAATTGTCAAGTTGGTGAAAAATGGCGTTTTGATGATTATTCATATTTATGCAAAGGTCTCTTGTTAACATATTGACGCTATATGTATTGATTATGACGCTATTTCCAACTTATTGGATGTAACAATCCTACAAACTTCGCATCTATTTTTTACTGGTTATTTAAATGGGTTTTATTTTACTGGATTGGTATAATTTATGCGATATGAATCATAAATCCATTCCAATCCTTATGTATCACAACATCGATCCAGTGCCAATAGGTACTACGATGCGAGGTTTGAATGTGCGACCTAAATTATTTAAGTCACAAATGTGGCTCCTAAAAAAACTGGGATATAAGGGGCTAAACATGACTGAGTTACAACCTTATTTAACGGGAAAAAAGCAAGGTAAGGTTGTGGGAATCACTTTTGATGATGGGTATAAAAATAATTTAATCCATGCACTGCCCATATTGAAAAAGTTTGGACATAGCGCCACATGTTATATTGTTAGTCAAAAGATAGGTGGTATCAATGAATGGGATATTGAGAAAGGTCTGCCAGAAAACCCATTAATGAGTGAAGATGAGATAAAAAAATGGATGAACGGAGGCATGGAGATTGGTGCACACACTCAAAATCATATTCATCTTTCTAATTGCGATATTGAAGTGGCAAAAACAGAAATTCAGCAATCTCAATCCGACCTTGAGAAGCGGTTTAATTGCCCTATTGATCATTTTTGTTATCCTTATGGGGATTACAATGATGAAATTGTCAATATGGTTGCTAAGGCAGGATATAAAACTGCAACCACTGTTCGTAAAGGTCGTGCAAATAACAAGGAAAATTTATTAGAATTGCCAAGAGTTGCCATTAGAAATAGGGCAATTTTCCCTATATTTTTTATAAAATTATTTATGTGAAAGCTCTACATAATGATGGATGATTAACAAAATGACAGATTTTATTAATTTGGACAATTTTTTTAAATCCACGCCTCTAGCAAGACTAAGTGTGTTTTTACCCCCAGAGGACTACTTGGTGTCGCTGGAAAAGTTTTCAAATTAATGGATTATTCATCATTATGCAAAGACCTCTATACAATAAAGAAAGTTTATTTCCTTCTGTTTATTTGGTTAATTTGATAACAGATTTTTAATAATAATCCACGCCCTCCACAAAGGGCGACCCAATTCTTTTTTCACTTTTGGTAATATTTTCTTTTTCTGGGTTGTAATTGTCGAACCCCCTACATCGCAATCTTGATGAGATAAGCAACCTATTTCCAAAGACCATGTTTGAACATTATGCTGCCAGAGCATTTGTTGTAGCGTATCAACAGGTGCTTTAAAATTTTGCATCTTATTTAAAAAAACTTGAGCTGCTAATTTTCCATAAATAGCCCCTAAGTTTCCAAGTGGTGGTGTTTGGTAGCGAATCAGTGTAATGCCATCAATATTTTTTCTTGCTTTTTCTATAACGCCTTTTTTGCCAGATAAATCAATAACAATATTTTCGTCTAAATTTTTAAACAAAGTATTAATTGTACTTTTAAAATTACCCTGTATTTTAATATCATCTTCTAATACAATACATGCCTTAGATCTATGCTCTGATATTATCTGCCAAGCACTATGCCAACTAAGAGCACAACCAATTTCCCCAGCAGATAAGGTCGTATAATGACTCCACGAACGCTTTGATTGCCGTTGGTAATACTGCAATGCTTCAACTTCAAGTTGACTACCATCAACTGCCACTATTCTTTCAAATGGCACTTCTGTCTTAGATAACTGCTCACTCATATAACACAGTCTATCAGGACTTCTGTCTAAGTTAATAATATAGATAGGGATTTCTTTTGTACTCATTGAATTTTTAAGTTATACATTATGGACATACACAACTGAATTGTTTGAATTTTAAGTATTTTACTGTAATCTTAAAAAATTAACTTCCCTTTAATCATGGATTTATGCTTAGCAATAAGCAGCAAGAATACAAAACAAATAATATGAGACCTTTGCATAAATAGGGATGATTAGCAAAATCCAATTTTTGCCCAATTGGTGATTTCTTTAAACCTTGTCCTAGCAGGGCTAAGGCTGGGTTTAAAAAATCGCCAAGTGGGTGAAAAGTGG
>NZ_FQTR01000117.1 GCF_900128535.1 bacterium endosymbiont of Bathymodiolus sp. 5 South
TTTTAGCAAAAGTTGGTTGATTTGTCTATGGTTATTGTTGGTTTTATTGTTATAAATCAATTTGTTGTGTGGTTTTTAAGGGTTGACTATTTATGCAAAGGTCTCTGATTAATAAAAATAGAGGGTTATATTATAAAAATACCCCCCTATTCCCTCTATCCCTCTTATTTTAAAGGGTAGCGTCCCCTTATTTTCTAGTTTAAACGCTTTGGTAAAAGCTGTATATTTTCTAGTCATTTTGGACTCCAAAATTATTCAAATTTAGCGTCCAGTTTATTGGGAGAACTTTAAGCCTTTTTTATTTTCAAGTGAAGGAAAAGATGCAGTAAAATTTAACCAACTTATTACTTGAGAATTACTTATGCAAAAAGATATCGTTTCAACCAACAAAGCACCTGAGGCAATCGGCACTTACTCTCAAGCAGTAGCAGTAACGGGTGGCATCACAGTGTATCTATCAGGGCAAATTCCTTTGGTACCTGAGACCATGGAAATAGTTGAAGGCGGTATTAACGAACAAATTCACCAAGTGTTTAAGAACTTGAGTGCTGTATGTGGGGCAGCAGGTGGTGATTTGAATGATATTGTAAAACTCAATATCTTTTTGACAGATTTGAGCCATTTCCCCACAGTAAATGAGATTATGGCACAATATTTTTCTGTGCCCTATCCTGCGCGTGCAGCCCTTGGCATTAAAGAATTACCCCGAGGGGCGCAAGTAGAAATGGATGGTGTTTTAGTCAAAGAAGCCCATCCTCAATAAATAGGGCAGGTCTAGCATTAATGGAATTATCTGACCCAATTATTTCAATCAATGGATTAGGTCCAAAAGCACAAGAAAAATTAAATGCTTGTGGTATTTACAACTTGGAACATTTGTTATTTCATTTACCCCATCGATACCAAAACAAAACATCTTTTGGTCAATTAAATCAAGCGCGCATAGGCGATGAAATTTTAGTGCAACTAACCATTGAGCGTATTGAAGCTCCGCCAAGTAGCACTCGCACTAAAACTCGCCAGTTGTTGTGTTATCTCATTGATGAGAATAATCGGCGCTTATTATTGCGATTTTTCCATTTTAATCAATATCAAAAGCAACGGCTGGTGCGTGGCGATATTATCCAATGTTTTGGTGAGATAAAAATCGGCAAAGATGGTTTGGAAATGTATCACCCTGAATATCGATTAATCTCCAAAGGACAAAGCACTTTACTGGAAAAAACCTTAAGTCCAGTTTACCCATTGACTGGCAATATTGCCCAAACACAGATGAAAAAATGGGTGAATACGGCGATGGAGGCACTGAAAAACTCGCCACTCAGGGATAATTTTGAATCACTAACCAATCATTCTATGCCGTCATTAAAACAGGCGTTAGAAATATTGCATCATCCAAAAGAAGGTGAAAATCTAGCGCAAATTGAAGCATTCAAACACATTGCACAACAACGATTGATTATTGAAGAATTGTGTGCACAACAACTCAGTTTGCTACAATTAAAAAAACAGCGTAAAAATAAAATAACCAATGTATTTGACATTAAAGACAACTTATCAAATCAATTACATCAGCATTTAGGCTTTGCATTAACCAACGCTCAACAGCGCAGTATTGCTGATATTAATGCAGATTTATCGTCCAATCATCCGATGTTAAGACTGTTGCAAGGTGATGTTGGCTCTGGCAAAACCATCGTTGCGGTTTTTGCTTGTTTGCAAGCGGTTGAGAATAGTTTTCAAGCAGCAATCATGGCACCAACTGAGATTTTAGCATCGCAACACCTGCAAAGTTTTTCAAATTATCTCAATCCTTTGGGGATTGAAATCGCATTTCTAACAGGGTCACAAAATACCCAAACAAGAGCGCAACAAACAGAAAAAATACAATCGGGTCAAGCACAGATAGTCATTGGCACGCATGCTTTATTTCAACAAAGCATTACCTTTAACAAACTCGGATTGGTTATTATCGATGAACAACACAAGTTTGGCGTGCATCAACGCCTGTCTTTGGTGCAAAAAGCGCACAATACCCCGCACCAATTGGTCATGACTGCCACCCCTATTCCACGCTCACTGACAATGAGCGCTTATGCAGATTTAGACTCGTCAATTATTGACGAATTACCCCCTGGTAGAATGCCTGTACAAACCATTGCACTAAGCAATGAGCGTAAAGATGAAGTGATTGAAAAAATTAAGCAGGTGTGTCATGCAAACAACCAGGTGTATTGGGTGTGTACTTTAATTGAAGAATCTGAAGCCTTACGCGCTGAATCTGCTATCAATACACATCATTATTTACAACAAAATCTGCCAAATCAATCTGTTGTACTCATTCATGGAAAAATGAACAAAGATGAAAAAAATACCATTATGCAACAATTTTCGTGTGGTGAGGTTAATGTATTGGTGGCAACAACGGTAATCGAAGTGGGTGTTAATGTGCCAAATGCATCACTCATGGTAATTGAAAATTCAGAACGATTAGGTTTGGCACAATTACACCAATTACGCGGGCGTGTAGGTCGTGGTAATGATAAAAGTATTTGTATACTTATGTATCAGGCACCACTCAGTAGCGCTGCAAAAGAGCGACTTAATATTCTAAGGCAAACCAATGATGGCTTTGTGATTGCCAACAAAGATTTAGAATTACGAGGCCCTGGCGAGATTCTTGGCACGCAACAAACAGGTATTGCCAATATGAAAATTGCCAATATCGTGCGTGATGGATATCTTCTCAAGCAGGTACATTTTTATTGTGATAAATTTATCAATGAAAGTGAAGAAAAACAACAAATGCTAATCCAGCGATGGATTACCCACGACAAATCCCAATACGCCAGCACATAGTAAAATGTCATTTATGAATATTGAAAACCTGCTTTGGGTAAACTTAGACACACAGATGACAATACCTAAAGCACTAAAACCATGGCTGATTGATAATCAATCATTAACGCACAAGCTCAAGCAAAAATTTGAGGATTTTGCGGTAAATGTGCTGTCTCAAACACAGGGGCAAGCCCACAAAAATGAAGCTGATTTGGTTGCTACCCAAGACGATTGCATTATTCGTGAAGTAGAATTATTAGGCAATCAACAAGTGATGATTTTTGCACGCTCAATCATACCGATTACCAATGATACCAAAGATTTACGCACTATTGGTGGTAAGCCATTGGGCGAAATTTTATTTAATGATGAGAGCATCGTGCGTGGCAAACTACAAATAACACACGCAGATAATCTTTGGGGAAGACGCTCAACCTTCACCATCGGTCAAACCAAATTATTGGTGAGCGAGTTCTTTTTGGAGAACCTTTATGCGTGACAAGCTCTTTCAAAAAAAGACAGATTTGGTGGATTTTACTTTTGATGAAAGCGTTGCCAATGTATTTGACAATATGGTTAGACGCTCAGTGCCTGGTTATCAATCCATGATTGAAATGGTCGGACTGATGGTTAAAACCTATGGGCAAGACAACAGCAATTATTATGACCTTGGTGCGTCAACAGGGACAATTTCTTTGGCACTTGGCTTAAACAACAACCATAATAATAATCAGATTATTGCGATTGACAATTCACTGGATATGATCAAAAAATGTGAGTCCAATCTTGCAGATGAATTATCAAACTTTAAAACTATTTGCAATAATATTGAAGATACGCCCATTGAAAATGCATCTATCGTTGTGCTCAATCTTACCTTACAATTTATCAAACCCGAACAAAGGCAAGCACTTATTAACACTATTTATCAAGGGTTAAATAAAGGCGGTGCATTGATTGTATCGGAAAAAATTCATTTTGACGATAGACAGAAACAAGATGAGACAACCAAACTACACTTAGATTTTAAGCGTGCGAACGGCTACAGCGAATTAGAGATTGCCAACAAACGCCAAGCCATTGAAAATGTGTTGATTACTGATAGTCAACAAACGCATTTTAAACGATTTAAAAACGCAGGATTTGCCCAAAGTTTTTGTCACTTTCAGTGCCTTAACTTTGTCTCCTTTTTAGCGGTAAAATAAAAGACTAAAACCAAAATATGATTTTTGACAAATGATACTATTTGAGACCTTTGCATAAATAGGAACAATCATCAAAAACCCACTTTTCACCCACTTGGCGATTTTTTAAACCCAGCCTTAGCCCTGCTAGGACAAGGTTTAAAGAAATCACCAATTGGGCAAAAATTGGATTTTGCTAATCATCCCTATTTATGCAAAGGTCTCTATTAAATTTGAGTAGCAATTGGCTATATATGGCTATTAGTTCGGAATTGGTTAAAGTTACACTAAAAAAAATTCAAAACGATAAACTCAAAGGCAAAACTTTTTAGAGTTCGGATTTTGTTTTAGGGTGCTAGATAAAAGTGCAAGGTTTTTTCTAGTAAAATCAAGGGTTTTGGTGTCGTCAGAATATAAAATATGTTACACAACTATAAATTAGGTTGTATTTCAGCAAGTCAAACTATAGTTATAACAGGCATATTTTTATTGATATGGGCCTTTGGCTCTTACTTGATTTATGTATTAACCGTACCAGATCCATTTGTATGTTTCCCTCCTTTTTCTGGATGTGTTTCTATTTCTCATGCAGGAGGTTATCCTTTTTCAGGTTTTTTTTATAGACTATTAGTGTTGCCACTCGCTCCGTTCTTGGGGTTGTCTATGTATTTTATCGTTCAGTTTTTACAAAATATAAATCCTGATGTACGCCCAAATATTCGACGCACATTGATTCTGCTTGGGTCTGTTATTCTTCCCATCTCTTTTATTGTTGCAGAAGCTTTTAAAGATGGTCACCGATTTCACCCTCAATATGTTTCAGATCTTCATTTGTTGTTCTCAGTTATTGCATTTTTATCATTAATTATATTTCAAATTATTGCCTCCCTTCAGTTGCCCAAGGCACGAAGTATGATTTTTCTTGCGCTTCTACCTGTATTTATAATTGTATTTCAATATTCCACCCACATTCAGAAGATAAATGATATTGTGGAATGGAATGTTTTTATTTCCATTGTCGTTTGGAATGTTCTTATTGGAAGGTCTTTGCGTCAATAGTTAGTCCTTAAACTTTATAAAAATCTTAAAAACCACATGCTCTACTCATAACTATAATCAAGGAAATAAGGGGGTGCTACCCTTTAGAATAAGGGAAATAGACAAGGAATAGAGAGAATAGGGGGTGCAAATCCTCTATTCTTATTAGCCAAAAACTAAAATTCTATAAAGCCCCAACAAATTAAGACAACAATTTAAATTTTCTTATTTCGAACAAGTTAAACTAAACAAAAAAATCGGAGTAAAAAAAATGAGTAAAAAACGAACCAAAATAAAAGCACCTTGGTGCAGATTGCTAGCAAGCATAACATCCTTCCACAAAACCTACAGAATTGGAAAAAAACCTTCCTTGCTAACGCTGAAATTGCCATGGAGCCCTCCAAGACAGTTAAAGAATACAAAGAAGAGCTTATTAAATCACAAAAGCAAAACGAGCGTTTAACTACACTAGCAGGTAAAGTAACCGTAGAAAAGGAGTGGCTGGCAAAAAAGCTAAAAAGCTTGGGCTTATTTAATTGCAAACAGTTAGTTGAGTTCAAGCTATCTTCACCACACATGCCGTGTT
>NZ_FQTR01000118.1 GCF_900128535.1 bacterium endosymbiont of Bathymodiolus sp. 5 South
CATAGGGGGCTCGTTTTAAGATAAGCTCCCCTTCTTGTGAAGCAACACAGCCACCGACGCCAATGATTAAGTTGGGATTTTTTTCTTTGAGTTTTCTCCACCGACCGAGTTGGTGAAACAGTTTTTCTTGTGCTTTTTCACGAATGGAGCAAGTGTTGATGAGTAATACATCTGCTTCAAGTGCATCATCGGTTAATTCTAAAGCGTGTGAATGCTTTAGCACATCGGTCATTTTTTGGCTGTCGTACTCGTTCATTTGACATCCAAAAGTGCGAATATATAGCTTTTTCATAGTGGTTACTTTTGAATGTGCAAGGTCTGAGTAGGGTAGGCGATTTCTGCCTTGTGTTTGGTAATAATATCTGCGATATTGAGTAGTATTTTTTGCTTCACTTGTTGATATTTGTCTTTACTAGTGGTCTTGGTAAAGGCAACAATGTTACAATCAAGAGAAGAGGCGTTAAAGTAATTAAAATACACTCTTAGTGCTT
This sequence comes from bacterium endosymbiont of Bathymodiolus sp. 5 South, assembly GCF_900128535.1. GTDB lineage: Bacteria > Pseudomonadota > Gammaproteobacteria > PS1 > Pseudothioglobaceae > Thiodubiliella. The sequence continues at coordinate 492 of NZ_FQTR01000118.1, forward strand.
GAGATTGGTCGATTTCCTTGTGTGCTTTTAGCATCGCTTCTACTTCGGTGATAATAGCGGGTATTTTTGCAATATCATCATAACGAATGCCAATCACTTCATTAATACGACGATTGGTCATACGCGATGGTGTCTCAATTGGGATTGAGGCAAAAATTGAGTTAGGGATATAAATTGGGTTTTTGCTAAAAGTGCGAATACGCGTCATACGCCAGCCGATTTTTTCAACTGTACCTTCAAACTGACTGGAACGAATCCAATCACCGGTTGAAAAAGGTCTGTCCATTTGCAACATCAACCCACCAAAGATATTTGATAACATATCTTTAGCGGCAAAACCCATGACAATGCCACCGACACCACCAAAAGTCAGTAGACCAGAAATTGAGAAACCAAAATATTGCGCAACACCAAGCACAATAGAGGCAATAATTAGAATTTTAATTAAGCGAGCGATTAACCTTACAGAATCCTTATCAGTACTGTCTTTGTATTCAAGTAGATAAGATTCGGTACCAGATATCATCCGTAGCACGCCCCAAGTAATGATAGAAATTGGAAGAATATCAATGTAATTAATCACTTGGGCTAATAACGCAACCTCTCCTTTGAGTGCATTAATAGAAAGGTAAAACCAAGCAAACCAGACTAACGCTTTGATTGGTGCAGAAATAGATTTAAGCAGGTAATCATCCAATTGATTTTTAGTTTTATCGGCTTGCGTGATCAGTTGTTTTAATACAGTACTTGTAGTGATATGTACAATAAAAGCTGCGGCGAACAAGACGCCAACAGTTTGATAAAGTGTTAAGTTTTGTAAGAAGTCCATATTATTTTAGGTATTTGATTGGGTTGATAGGTGTTTCGAATTTTTTCATTTCAAAATAAAAGTTATTTTTGCCAGTAGTTGCGATAACTTGTCCTTTCTTTACTTTATCGCCACTTTGCACTTGTAGGGTTTGATTTTGCATATAAGAGCTGTAAAAGCCTAGTGAATGTTTAATGATGATCGTTTTGCCATTTTTTTTATTTTTATTACCACTATAAACAACCATGCCATCTTTAACAGCACGCACTGCTTGAGCAAAATTTGTCGCAAAACTCAGTCCTTGATGGTCCTTAGAAAAAGTCTTAATGATTCTACCAGCAACAGGAATTAGAGCACTGTTTGTTTTTTTATCAATCTTTCTATCAGTCATTTCCTCTTCTGCTTGAGAAGTAATAGCAAAGCGGTCAAAATCTATATTTTCTTGACCCGTTGACCTGTCAATAATAACCACTGGTTTTTTTGTTTTTTCGAAAAAACAGCTGGTAAGCACCAGAGAAATAAAAACAATAATCAGTTTATTTAGCATACCACACTCCTGATGCAATGATGATAATCAAAATATAACCCAGACGGTCAATGTATTTTTTTAGCCAAATATCACAGGCGTTACCGAGTTTTTTAACAAAAAATGCCACTAAGAAAAATCGTGCCCCTCTGGCTAATAATGATATTAGTATAAACGGTAAAAACGCCATATTGGCAATACCTGCACCGAGAGTAAATATTTTATAAGGCATTGGTGAGAATCCTGCAATTGCCACAATCCAAATGCCGTATTCTGCAAACCACGCTTTAACTGTTTCAAGTTTATCAACATAATGGAGTTTGACCAACAATGGTTGAATAACATCTATCAATAATGCACCCAAAAAATAACCAACCACACCACCCAATACCGATAGAGCTGTGCAAATTAATGTAAATTGATAGGCTTTCTCTGGTTTTTTAAGCACCATAGGCGCAAGTAAGACATCAGGTGGCGGGTAGGGCAGTATAAAAGACTCTATAAAGCTTATTAAAGACAACCAGTAAACAGCGTGTTTACTCTGTGCCCACTCTAGCGTTTTATGATAAAGTTTAGAAAAGATTTGCACAGTCAATTTATTTTATTGGAAAACCAAGTGCTTCACGCGAATCGTAATACGCCTTAGCCACTTTCTGACTCATTGAGCGTACACGACGAATAAAACGCGCTCTATCTGTGACGCTAATACCGTGACGCGCATCAAGTAAATTAAATAAGTGTGATGCTTTCATGACTTGCTCATACGCTGGGTAAGGCAGTGCTTGTTCAATGAGTTTTTCATTCATTGCCTGCGCCTCGTCAAATTGTTTAAATAGGACATCAATGTCGGCAATTTCAAAATTATATTTTGATTGTTCAACTTCATTTTGATGAAAGACATCCCCATAACTCACCCCATCAACCCACACCAAGTCATAAACACTGTCCACACCTTGCAGATACATTGCTAAGCGTTCAAGTCCATAAGTGAGTTCACCTGATACAGGCTTACAAGGCAGGCCACCGATTTGCTGGAAATAAGTAAATTGTGAGACTTCCATGCCATTCAGCCAAACTTCCCAGCCCAGTCCCCAAGCACCTAGTGTTGGTGATTCCCAATTGTCTTCAACAAAGCGCACATCGTGCTTGGTCAAATCCAGTCCGATTTCACTCAAAGATTCTAAATATAAATCTTGAATATCATTCGGTGATGGTTTGAGTAAGACTTGAAACTGATAATAATGCTGTAAGCGATTTGGGTTTTCGCCATAACGCCCGTCAGTTGGACGACGAGAGGGTTGCACATATGCTGCTTTCCAAGGCTCAGGACCGATGGCTCTTAAAAAAGTGGCAGGGTGAAAAGTACCTGCACCCATTTCCATGTCAAAGGGCTGCAGTAGTGTGCAACCCTTTGATGCCCAAAATGATTGTAGTTTTAAGATTAAATTTTGAAACGAAATCGTGGCATCTAAGTCTTGTAGTGACATGGCTAGTTGATAGAAAAATAATAAAAAATTTTACCGCAAACCATAAGAGACCTTTGTGTAAATGTGAATAATCAGCAAAAATCTACTTTTCATTAACTTGAGACCTTTGCATAAATAGGAACAATCATCAGAAACCCACTTTTCACCCACTTGGCGATTTTTTAAACCCAGCCTTAGCCCTGCTAGGACAAGGTTTAAAGAAATCACCAATTGGGCAAAAATTGGATTTTGCTAATCATCCCTATTTATGCAAAGGTCTCTATTTGAATTTTTTCTGTTTATAAATATATTTCGTGTACAATTCAGCAGTAACTTTTAAGAGGAAAATAATAATGAAAACAAAAAACATTCTATTGAGCATGGTTGTATTGGCGGGTTCTTTGTCATGGGGAGGAGCAAGTGCTTCATCATCGCACGCAGAGATGCGTGCATATTATGTCGATCCAGGAAGCAGTGTATATCAATCTGGCAAGATTATTGCTATTGATGTAGCTAAAATGAAAGTCTATAAATCCATAGACTACCCTGAGTACCGTAATCTTTCAGGCATTAATAAAGCTGGAGAGACAAAGAATCTTTATGTGTCGGATTATCTAAATAGAAGCGCAGGATATCTTCCTGCATCGGATCATAAACAAAACTCTATTCAGATTATGGATGCTAGAAGTGTGTCATTTAAGGGCAGTATTGAGTTACCTGAATCACCAGCAATCTCTCCAATGGCTTATAACACGCATAACAAATATGTTCTAGTAGCAGCCAAAAATAAAGCCATATCCTCTATTATCGATCCAAGTACCAATAAAGTACTTGCAAGCACTGCTGGGTCGACAGGGGCTATTACGCACAGAGCGGACAACCACTACCACCCTGTGTTGGAAATGGAGATTGATGATGGTTTTGAGGCTGTTGATTACAGATATTACAGTGATGGTCTTGAGACTGTAGATCATGGAGATTACAGTGATGGTTCCCTATTTGATCTCCAGAACGGTCCATCTTCAGGTGCTCCTTTTTGGTTTACAAGAGACACTTTTGCTGTTATTGATAGGAAGCGTCACTCTATTAGTTTATACAAAATGAAACAAAAAGCAAAAAGTAATGGGCGTGGCGTTAAGACTAGTGTTGAGTTCTTAAGTAAAGTTAAAACACCAACTCCAGTTCACAGTTTTGTTAATATCCGGGATAACTCAAAAGGGACTGGAACATACTATGCTGTTGCTGAAGGATTGCCTAAGGATAATATCCCTCCTATGTTGTTAGAAATTACAATTAATGGAGGCAATAAAATACATATAAAGAGGACTCAATCTTTACCTGGAGACCCTAAAAATATGGAATCATCCTATTATGCTGATGTACATCCCGATGGAAAACACATCTATATAGGCTCTTCTACAAAATCTACTAAGGGCGCTAATGTGGGATATATGCATGTCATTAATAGGGACAACATGAAGATAGTTAGTACAATAAAAACTGGATTTGGGAGTGCCCGTACTACCTTTATTCCAAAGAGAGGTTTGGCTATTGTTACTAACACTAAAGACAGCTTTGTTACTGTTATTGATACAAAAACACATAAAAAAATTAAAGATGTTGATGTTACCTCTAGGGTAACAAACAAAGGAGAGGGTAAAATATTACAATCAGTGACAACATTTGTTGATTCAGATCAAGAATATTTTTATTCGTCTGCTGCTTATTTTGTAAATTATAATGGACATGCCGAAGGTCGTCCTATTAATAGTATTTTCTATAAGTTAAATTTAAAGGATCTAGAAATACATAATAAATTGCCTCTTGAAGAACACATTTATGAGTTAGAAGGGGTGTTTGCACCCATTTCTCCTGTTATTTCGCACACCATGAAGGGGGAAATTTCTGTTGCCCTTAAACCAATTAAGCGCACTACTGGTGACAGATCATCAGCCTTTGTTGGAGGATCCAATACAATTGGTGCCCCTACAAAAATGATATGGGGAGTAGGTGTCTTTACAAGGTTTGCCGTTGAGTTAAAGGATAAAGACGGAAAACCGCATAAAGTTCATCTAGTAGCCAACCTGAGGATTGATGGCAAGAGATGCTGGGGTATGAAGATTCCAATTAATAGTGCAATAACTTGTGCTAAC
>NZ_FQTR01000119.1 GCF_900128535.1 bacterium endosymbiont of Bathymodiolus sp. 5 South
GTTGCAATTCATGCTCTAAAAATTAATGCTACTTCCATTTCTGAAAATAGAGAGTATGGTGGCTTGATTTATGAAAATTCAGATGGGTCTTATTCATTCACTGGACCGATAGCAGGTGATAATGCATCAGTGCAACCTCTAATGCACCAGCACCTAATGGCGCTAATGTAATGGCTTATTATCACACTCATGGAGCGTATGATCCAAAATACGACAACGAAATTTTTTCTGATACCTATGATGGGCGAGGAGACATTCCTTTTGCAAAATCTCATGAAATGGATGGATATTTAGCGACTCCTTCGGGTAAAATTAAATATTATAATTATGTTAATGATACAATTACTAGATTACAATGATGAAGGCGCTGTTTTTATTTATTTTTATTTTTATAAATACTCATGTTATGGCTGATATGGATAAATATATTGTGGAGAAATATATTGATTTTGATATTATAGAAAGTTATAAAAAACCTATAACAATGCCTGCTAAATATTTAGAAGTGTTTAGTGTTGTTTATAAAGATTTTTTTTCTGACAAAAGTAAAAAAATAGAAAACTGGATAGTTAACATATCTGAATCCAAAGATTTGTATATTGTTGAACTTAGTATTCCATGGAATCAACCCATGCTGGGTGGAGGTTTTGGATTTTATCATATAGATAAGCATACTATGAAAATTATTAAAGTTATGTTTTATAAATAATAAGGGTGCTACCCTTTATTAAAAACCTTGTTAAAATATGTCTTGTGCCATACGACAACCTCGGCTCAATAGACACCATCACCGATGGACAAGGCAACATCGTTGAGCGCATGGCATACACCGCCTTTGGTGAAAGACGCAAAGGCGATTGGAGAGTATCCGATCCACTACTACCTATCATCCTCGCCCTAACCAATCGAGGCTTTACTGGACACGAACACATTGATGAGATGGGGTTGATACATATGAACGGTAGAGCGTATGACCCACAAATTGGAAGATTCCTCAGTGCTGATCCCTATATCCAAGCCCCTTACAATACCCAGAGTTACAATAGATACAGTTATGTAATGAACAATCCACTTAAATACACTGATCCAGATGGGTATCGTTCCCTTGCTCTTATAGCGGCAACGATTACCAAGGCTATTGTAGTAAATGTTACGAATATCTTTGTTCAAATGGCGATTGCTTACGCCGTGACTTACTCTGTAACCTACATCGAAACAGGCAGCGCCAAAGCCGCCCAAAGCGCAGGACTGAGCGCTGCTTTATTTATGGGTATCGGAGGACTAAGAGGAGGTAAAATAGGCGCTAATGGCAAAATGCAATACAACCCAGGTTGGGAATCAGGCTCTATGAAAACCTTAGCTGCTCATGGATTAGCAGGCGGTATCGTGCAAGACAGAATGGGCGGTAGTTTTGGTGCTGGTTTCTTATCAGGTTCACTCGGCTCTTATCTTAGTTCATCAGGAAATTCTAGGATTGGCAACACCGCTAGAGAGGCAGTCGTTGGTGGCACCATCTCGGTGATTGGCGGTGGTAAATTCGCAAACGGGGCACAGACGGGGGCGTTTAGGTATTTGTTTAATGATGATATGCATCAAATTATTGACAAATTATACACCGAATATCATGGCGAGAGAAAAACTGGAAAGGTGAAGACACTCCGAATGGGAGAAATAACTGTTGCCGAATATGAGGCAGTTCTTCCTTTTGGAATCTCAAGTATGGTACCTAGCAATATGAAACACACAAACCCTTTCACTATACTACTTAATGTACTTGAAAATATATGGCAACGTCAATATGATGTAACCTATGAATCAATGCAAAAAAGTAGATTGTATATTCTGGATGGTTCTTCATATTTACTAAAAGTAGACGGCAGCAGGTTTTTTATGGAAAATGTAACTGATAAACTTTGGCGTCGTGAAGGTCCGCCGTATAACGGAAAACTATTAAGGAAGGTTGATAGAGGGATGCTGCTACGAGATCCACCAGGCGGATGGTGATACTATGAGAAAATATATATTAATCGCTTTATTGCTAATATTCTTTGTGGCTTTTGCTTGGTCTATTTGGCTAGTAAACAAACCAGAGGATAGAGTAGAGGCTTATTCTTTGGTGTTTGCTGAGGCAAAATCCTGTGCAGAAAATTATTTAACTAAGACAACCACAGAATTTTCTAAAAAACACTATGGTATTGAATATGAATTTATTAAATTACATGAGTCTCCCATGCTTCCAAATCCAAGCAATATTAGTCATATTTTGAAAATGTCTCGTTACAATTATCCTGCTACAAGCTCTAGCTCCAGTGCAAAAGAAGATTTGCGAATTACTCTTGACTCGATTGCTTATAAATGTTACCCATATCGAGAAATCACTACAAGTTTGGATGGTTATTTGTTTACTGGCACTAGACCTTCAGGAAGAAGGAGAATGGATACAAACAAGCTAATTTATATGAATTGGAATAAAGGAGAATTAAAAATTTTTGCTTATCCTTAGATGGAGAAATGGGAATTACAAATAATGGGGCAGGCTGAAGCCCCAGAGATATAGAGGATATAGGGACGCTACCCTTTTTTTAATTTTAAAGATATTGGGGACGCTACCCTTTTTTTTATTGGTATTTTATTTATCCTAGGATTAAATATTTATGCAGCAGGCTTTTTATCAAGTATAGTTGGAGATATTAGGGACGCCTTGAGTTCAATTTACAAGTACAACACATTCCACAGAAAATGAAATAATTAGGGTCAGTGTGCAATTTATTAAACAATCCATCCAACCAGCCTGATGAAATCCGTAACCTAGAATATGAATATGACTTAATGGACAATGTCACACAAAGACAAAACCATATCTCAGGTTTAAGCGAAGGCTTTACTTATGACGCCCTAGACCGCCTAACCCAATCAAGCACCACCGGTAAGATTGATGATGTTGATTATAGTTATGCCGTTAGTTACCAATACGACATCAATGGCAATATCACCAACAAATCTGATGTCGGTGATTACAGTTATAACGCTGTTAATGGTGTTAATAGCACCCATCCCCACACACCAAACTCAATCGCAGGTCTAAAAACCCATACCAACAACCAAGACAGAACCTACACCTATGATGCCAATGGCAGCATGACCAAAAATGGCAATAAATCCATTACTTGGACATCCTTCAACAAACCAAAGCAATTCACTAAAGGCACAGACTCTACAACCTTCACCTACGGTCCTGATAGAAGCCGTTACCAAAAAGTGCAAACAAGAAGTAGCGACAACACCACCATCACCACTCAATACTTCGGTAAAGTCTATGAGCAAATCAAACAAAATACCAATACTGAGCATAAGCACTTTATCTATCTAGATAAACAACTAATTGCCATTCACATCAAAACCGACACAACGAGTACAGCAGGCACATCGGACACAACAAATACGCCAACAACACCAATCCCTGACAAAACCCGCTACCTCCACTACGACAACCTCGGCTCCATCGACACCATCACCGATGGACAAGGCAACATCGTTGAGAGAATGAGTTACGCAGCCTTCGGTGAAAGACGCAAAGGCGATTGGAGGGCATCTGATCCGTTACTGCCTATCATCCCCACCCTAACCAATCGAGGCTTTACAGGTCATGAGCACATTGATGAGATGGGGTTGATACACATGAACGGTAGAGTGTATGACCCACAAATTGGAAGGTTCCTCAGTGCTGATCCATACATCCAAGCCCCTTACAACACACAGAGTTACAACAGATACAGTTATGTTGTAAACAACCCGCTGAAATACACCGATCCTACTGGAAACTTTTTTGGCATTATATTGGGTATTATTTCTGCAGTTTCCACTAACGCAGTGATTGCTGCTATTGGCACCAAACTGTTCTTAGCAAAAATAATAATCGCTTATGCCGTGACTTACTCTGTAACCTACATCGCAACAGGTAGTGGCAAAGCCGCTCAAGGCGCAGGATTGAGTGCTGCTTTATTTATGGGTATCGGAGAACTAAGAGGAGGCAAAATGGGCGCTAATGGCAAAATGCAATACAACCCAGGTTGGGAATCAGGCTCTATGAAAACCTTAGCCGCTCATGGATTAGCAGGCGGTATCGTGCAAGACAGAATGGGCGGTAGTTTTGGTGCTGGTTTTTTATCAGGTTCACTTGGCTCTTACCTTGGATCATCAGGACATTCAAAGAATATGTTTGAGATGATTGGCAATACTGCTAGAGATGCGGTTGTTGGTGGCACCATCTCGGTGATTGGCGGTGGTAAATTCGCAAACGGGGCACAGACGGGGGCGTTTAGGTATTTGTTTAATGAGTGGACGCATGGTCCGAAACAACAATATGAGTGTATGGGTCGCTGTCATGGAAATGATTATGGTGATGTTAGACCTATGTCGGCAGAAGAACAAGAACTTTTGTTTGATGCTACACTAATTTTGATTCCTGTACCGGGTGCATCAGCATATGGAAGTGTAAAGCTTCTCAGGTTTATGGCTAAACATCCAAAAATTACAAAAAATTTGTGTGTTGTAACGATACTTTGTGGGCTCCCTCCAACTTCAAAAATTGGTCAAGCCGCATCTAGTATTTTTGAAGATATCGTCATCACCAAACAATTGCAAAAGAGAGCCATAAGAAAGTTAATTGAAAATCAAAATATGTTTCGAAATCGCATCACTCGTGGAAAATAAACCATTAATATCTATCAGTGAATTTCATGATTTAACTTATAATGAAGATGAATATAAGATGGTCTATGAAGCGTTTTATGAATGTATGGAAACAAAAAAATGTCAAAAACTTATTGATCTAATTCCAGAAATTGATAAAAGAAATATATGGTACGCCTCAGCATTTATTGCTAGTGTCTATGTAAGCGAAGACAATTATAGTGGATTTAAATATAATAGAAAAAAAGCCATTTATTGGCATAAAAAAGTATTTGATAATTTTTATGTGATGGATATTGGAGTAAATTTAGCACTTTTGTATATGCTAGATAAGGAGTATAAAAATGCTTATAAAATATATCAGATTTTATCTACTATAAATGATCATGTTGCATTAACTGCTCTTGGAAATCTCTATAGAAATGGTTTTTATGTAACAAAAGATTTAAATAAGGCTTTAGATTATTATCAAAAGGCATTTAAACATGGTAATTTAACAGCCCCAATTAGAACAGCAGGCATATATCGCCAACAAGGAAAATACCTTAAAAGTTTAATATTGTTAATTAAAACAATTATTAATCGTTATACAGCAGTATTTAATGAAAATAAAGATGCTGATGAAATATTTAGAGAAATGTAAGTAGTCAACCCTTAAAAACCACACAACAAATTGATTTATAACAATAAAACCAACAATAACCATAGACAAATCAACCAACTTTTGCTAAAATACCCCTTAT
>NZ_FQTR01000120.1 GCF_900128535.1 bacterium endosymbiont of Bathymodiolus sp. 5 South
CTTTTCACCCACTTGGCGATTTTTTAAACCCAGCCTTAGCCCTACTAGGACAAGGTTTAAAGAAATCACCCATTGGGCAAAAATTGGATTTTGCTAATCATCCCTATTTATGCAAAGATCTCCAATATAAAACTTTTTGCCACTTTTAACATTTTCAATATTTTTTTACGGTTGTTAAAACTTAAAAAAAAGACCGCTAAATATAGCGGCATTTAAACTGGTAGTCGCGAGTGAATTCGAATCACCGACCCCTACCATGTCAAGGTAGTGCTCTAACCAACTGAGCTACGCGACTGTAAAAAACAAAATTATACCGTCTTAAAAACAGGTTTTAATAATATCTTGAATATTGCTGGCAGTTTCATACGGGTTGTCAGCATTTTTAATAGGTCGTCCTACAACAATATAATCTGAACCTGATTTAAATGCAGTTGCCACATCAACCACACGCTTTTGGTCGTCATCATTGGCCACAGGACGAATACCTGGTGTTACGGCAATCAACTTATGATCTACATACTCACGCAAGAACGGAACCTCAAGACCCGAAGACACCACGCCATCACAACCTGCTTCAAAAGCACGCTTAGCACGAGAAATCACCAAATCTTGCACATCGCATTTAAAGCCTAAATCCTCTAAATCACCGCTATCAAGACTGGTAAGTGCAGTGACTGCCAATATTTTAAGCTCGCCTTTATGCTCTACTGCTTTTTCCATTAATGCTTGATTGCCGTGAATGGTGGCAAAAGTAGCACCATACTCACTCAAGCGACTGATGGTTCTGCCCACAGTCTCTGGCACATCAAAAAATTTCAAATCAACAAAGACTTTTTTGTCTCGGGCAATCAACCAGTCCATTAATTGAAAGTATTGTCCTGTCATCAACAGTTCCATACCGATTTTGTAAAAACTAACACTATCATCAAGTTGCTCAACCAAATCCTTAGCTTGCATGACTTCTGGCACATCTAGGGCAAAGATTAAGCGGTCTTTAGTCTGAATATCTTTCATCGGGTTTTAGTAAATAAGAAAAATGCATGAATTATACTGTGAGACTTTTGTATAAATATTGTAAAATACCAATATTTTGTCCTTGTGGCTCAGCTGGATAGAGCAGCCGCCTCCTAAGCGGCAGGTCAGTGGTTCGAATCCACTCAAGGACGCCAATAAAGGAGTTAAAATGCATCAGGGTGAATGTCTGTGTGGCAAAGTTAAATTCCAAATTACGCAGAAAATTACAGATATTGTCATGTGTCATTGTAGCGAATGTAGGCGCGTGCAAGGCACTGCCTTTGCTACTAATGGCAATGTAGAGGGCAAAAACTTTAAATTTTTAAGGGGTGAGAACAATCTAACTGAATTTAAAGAAAATGACAATAAAAGTCGATTCTTTTGTCAATCTTGCGGTGCGCCAATTATGGCAAAACTTAAAAATAACCCTGATTACACAAGGGTTAGACTCGGAACAATGACAACTGATGTTAATGAAGCCATTGAAAAACATATTTTTACTCAATCAAAAGCATGTTGGGATACTATCTGTGATGATATTCCGCAACATAAAGAATGGTAAATTAGGAGTGACAAATGAGTGGCAATAGTATTGGCAAATTATTCACAGTAACCACGGCTGGTGAATCACACGGCGAAGCACTAATAGGCATTGTTGACGGCTGCCCGCCCAATATGCAGCTTTCTGAGGCTGATCTACAAGGAGACTTAGATTTAAGAAAGCCAGGCACTTCACGCCACACAACACAGCGTCATGAAGAAGACTTGGTCAAGATTTTATCAGGTACTTTTGAAGGCAAGACTACCGGTACACCGATTGCGCTCATCATTCAAAACACCGACCAACGCTCTAAAGACTACGGCAATATCGCCAACACTTTCCGCCCTGGTCATGCAGATTACACTTACGAGCAGAAATACGGCATTCGTGATTATCGTGGTGGGGGACGCTCTTCTGCGCGTGAGACAGCAATGCGGGTTGCCTGTGGTGGCATTGCTAAAAAGTATTTAAAACAAGAATTTGGCATTGAAATTAAGGGTTATCTTGCACAGTTAGGTCCTATTAAGACCGAGCTATTAGATTGGGATGAAGTGCGTAATAACCCTTTCTTCTGCCCTGATATGAGCAAAGTCTCAGAACTTGAAGATTATATGGACGCCCTAAGAAAATCAGGGGATTCTATTGGTGCGCGTATCAATATAGTTGCCAGCAATATGCCAGTGGGATTAGGGGAGCCAATTTTTGATAGATTAGAAGCCGATGTGGCACATTCAATGATGAGTATTAATGCAGTTAAAGGTGTAGAAATCGGTGCTGGATTTGACTGTATTACCCAACAAGGCACACAGCATCGCGACACTATTACCCCGCAAGGTTTTGAATCAAATAATGCGGGGGGCACACTTGGTGGCATCAGTTCTGGACAAGATTTGTTGGTTTCTATCGCACTCAAACCAACATCAAGCTTGCGTCTTCCAATTGGTAGTATTGACAAAGATGGCAAACCCACAGAGGTCATTACCAAAGGTCGTCACGACCCATGTGTGGGCATTCGTGCCACGCCAATTGCTGAGGCAATGTTGGCAATAACGCTGATGGACCATGTGATGCGTCAGCGTGCGCAAAATATAGGCGTGAAGTCATCCACGCCAAGTGTTCCTGCAAGTAAATAACAAGATAACCACAACTCAATACATCAATACAAGGAAGGAAAAATGCTTTTTTCTCTAATCAACAAATACATCTCTATTAATCCAAAAAATGATATCTTATCAGGGCTAACCGTTGCGCTTGCCTTAGTGCCAGAGGCGGTTGCCTTTGCCCTGCTGGCTGGTGTGGACCCATTAGTCGGTTTGTATGCTGCTTTTACGATTGGTTTGGTTACCTCAATTATCGGTGGTCGCCCCGGTATGATTTCTGGTGCAACAGGTGCAATTGCTGTCGTGATTGGTACACTGGTGGCAGTCCATGGTGAACAGTATTTATTTGCCGCAGTAGTGCTCACGGGACTTATTCAAATTGCTTTTGGCTTGCTCAAACTTGGTAAATTTATTCGCCTCGTGCCACACCCTGTGTTTTTGGGCTTTGTGAATGGTATTGCGATGGTTATTTTTATCGGACAAATCAAACAATTTAAAATCGGCGATGCATGGATTACTGGTGAGCCATTAATGATTATGCTAGCCATTATCGCTGCTACAATGGCAATTATTTATTTCTTACCAAAATTTAGCAAGGTCGTACCTGAAATTTTGGTGGCAGTTATCGTTGGTAGTTTAGCGGTGATTTGGCTTGGACTTGATACGCGCACAGTGGGTGATATTGCTTCTATTAAAGGTGGCATTCCTGCTTTCCATATCCCTGATGTGGCATTTAATTTTGCAACCCTAACAATCATTTTCCCTTATGCACTTACCATGGCGTTAGTCGGCTTAATTGAAAGCTTGCTGACTTTAAACTTGGTTGATGACCTCACAGAAACCACAGGGCAACCAAATCGAGAAAGCGTTGGTCAAGGTGTGGCAAATACACTAACAGGTCTATTTGGTGGTATGGGTGGCTGTGCAATGGTGGGTCAAAGTATTATTAACATTAAATCTGGTGGTCGTGGTCGCCTGTCAGGTATTGTTGCTGCAGTTGCGCTACTATTATTCATCCTTTATCTGTCTGAATACATTGAGATGATTCCAATTGCGGTATTGATTGGCGTGATGTTTATGGTGGTGATTGGCACCTTTGAATGGTGCACGCTAAGCTTGTTTGGCAAAATACCTGTATTAGATATTGTAACTGGTATTTCAGTCGCTGTCATTACTGTGTTGACTGACAACCTTGCGTTAGCAGTGATTGTTGGTGTTATTCTGTCTGCCTTGTCTTTTGCTTGGGAGTCAGCCAGTAAGATTTTTGTTAAACAGCATCAAAATGATAAAGGCAATAATGTTTATGAGGTGCACGGCACTTTGTTCTTTGCCTCAAAAGAGCATTTTCAAGAATTATTTGACCCTAAAGCAGACACCAATGATGTCTACATTGATTTTGGCAATGCTCGAGTGCTAGATCACTCAGCCATTCAAGCCATTGATAAATTGGCCATACGCTATAAACGCATTGGCAAAACATTACACCTACAACACCTAAGTGCTGAGTGTCGATTACTACTTAAAACTGCGAAAAACTTAGTAGAAGTTAATGTTTTAGAAGACCCCACCTACCATGTAGCAGATGACAAATTAGCTTAGCACTTGAAATTTTGATTTAATATCCATATAATTAAACCAGTAAACTTGTAAATAATAAATATTGGAGATAAAAATATGAAAAAAACACTAGCGATCACTGTCTTACTAACATCAACATTACTTAACGCAAACGGGTCTTATCAGTCAAGTTTTTTTAATCATCAGCCTGCATTTAACCAAGGTTTTTGGCGTGATTTTAACCGTCAATTCCAACAATTTGACCATCAAATGGAAAGACTTCAACGCGATAATCACGCTATTAACCCTTATTCAAAGCAGTACTTTGATAAGGCGTCTAATCGTTATGTTATTAAGATTAAAACCTCAGGCATTGGTGAAAACAACTTTAACATCTCAACTGATAAAAACAACTTAATCATCAAAGCCAAACAAAATTCAAAGAGTAACAATAGAAGTTCATCAAGTTATTTCTCGCAAGTCGTTTCTCTTCCTAAAGACGGTGATGTGGAAAATATTATGACAGAGTTTAAAGAAGGGGTATTAAAGATATCAATCCCAAAACTTGACAAACCTAGGGCTTAGATTAGAAAAATAACCACTCAATAAAAGGAAGCAGTAGCGCAAGTCGTCTTACTTTCTTCATTTGCCCTTTTCGTCGCCCCAAAGCAGTTTATGCAGTTGCACTTGCAAACGCACATTGAGTTGCCCATCTAAAATCCATTGTGCCAATTGCATCGGCTTAACTGCCTCAAAGACAGGAGAAAACAGCACTTCTGCTGGTGTTGGGTGTTTGCTTAAAAGTGCCACACTCCAATCAAAATCAGCCTTTGAGCCAATGACAAACTTTAATTGATCTTTAAGCTCTAACTTTTCTATATTGTCGTATAGGTTTTTATCCGATTCGTTTGACGATGGCGTTTTAACATCCATGACAATCGATACGCCTGGATTAATATCAGCAATATCAATGCTGCCACTGGTCTCTAATGACACCTGATAATTTTCTTTAACCAATCTATCAAGCAAAATATGGCAATTAATCTGCGCCAAAGGCTCACCCCCAGTGACACACACAAACTTGGTGTTGTACTTTTTAATCTCGGTAAGTATGACATCAATACTGAGTAAATTATTACCCTTAAAGGCATACTCAGTATCGCAATAACTACATCTGAGTGGACAGCCTGTGAGGCGCACAAACAC
>NZ_FQTR01000121.1 GCF_900128535.1 bacterium endosymbiont of Bathymodiolus sp. 5 South
TCTTGTTGTTGTTGCTCACTCAATGGCACCGCTGGCAGATCTAGCCCAGCAATAAGACTGTCCATCTTAGCAATAATGCCGTCTGCCTCGGCAATGAGTGCATCCGTTTGTTTGATTTCATCTTTATCTAGGGGTGGTAGTGGCTTAGGGAAGCCTGGTGGTAAACGCGGATCGTTATTAACAGTCTCGCTACTTGCTTGGTTTGGGTTGTTGTTGGAGTTAAATGGGTCTTGGGTTTGTTTGGTATTGGCTGGTGTATTGGTGGTGGGTGTTACTGGTGTATGGTTATCAACTGAGGTATTCCTGATTATCTACATTTAAAGAGATAATAAGACCAGCTATTAATGCAATAAAAACAATGGAAATTAAGGATCTTTGTTGTGTCTGGGTCATTTATTAATATTAATGTTGTGTGAAAAGCATAAAATTTATGTAGCAAGTGAGTATACCTGATAATTATTTTTTTGCAAAAACAAATTAGAAAAGACAAGTTATACCTAGAATAAAAACAACACTAACTTGGCAGTTTATAGGGGAATTTGATTAAGCTCAAAAATTGGCAGAATCATCGCCAAAACAATGAAGAGCACAACGCCCCCCATAATCAATATCATTATCGGTTCAAAAGTATTAACCAGTTTTGTGGTGTAGTGGTCAATTTCATTTTCCATGGAAGGTGTTGCACTTGCAAGTTGTAATTCAAGGCGTGCACTTATGATGCGAACTTACTAATCAATAAAGCTCTTTGCAATACCCCCTCTTATGGATAAATTTTCATCCCTTGCATTTAACATATGCCCAAGCAGATGTGCCTGATGCCATTTCCCCTAACACGCGCTGATAATCATCCACTTCATATTTATCGGACTGTGCTAATTCTTCAGCAGTAATTTCAAACACTTGACCTGATACGGTGTCAGATTGACTAGATACGGCAATAGGATGGTGTGTTTTTCCACTAAGTTTGATGACACTTGCATCTTGGATTTCAAGCATTGCTAATCTGTAGTTGAGCAGTTTATCTTTATAACCAACCAACTCGCGTCCAAAAGTTTCAAGTTGCACGGTAGAGCTTTGTAATGTCCCATACGAAAACAATGATACAGTTTCGTTTGTCATTATTCTTTACTTTTTTGCCCTACACTTACTACGATAAGTTTATCAGTGTTAATCAAACGCGCAAAGGCGTTTTGGATATCTTGCGCGCTAATATTCTTGATTTTGTCAGTAAAGGTGTCTAAATAATCCAGTGGTAAATTATAAAAACCGATAATAGAAAGGTAAGTTAATATATTGGCATTGGATGCTGTTTGTAGAGCAAAGCCACCAATAATATTATCCTTGCCATCTTGTAATTTTTGTTCATCAATATTGTTGTTAATAAAATTATTTAGTGTTTGAATGGCAATTTTTTTTGCCTCATTGGCTTGAGAATTTTTGGTTTGCAGCTTTATTATAAAAGAGCCATTTGACTGCATTTTACTAAAATGACTATATACCGAATAAGCCAGCCCTTTTTTCTCACGAATTTCACCGCTCAAGATTGCAGTTAACCCACTCCCGCCAAAGATATGATTGCCTAAATATAAGGGATAAAAATCAGGGTGGGAGCGATTAATGCCCGTCTGCCCGATTAACAAATGGGTTTGTTTTGATGGGAAGTCAAGGTGAATGTCTTGTGCGTCATTAAGTGGCTTAACCACCGGATTGGCTTTGGCTTTTTGCCCAACATTTAGTCCATGAGAGATTTGTCGTGCAATCTGTTTGGCTTTGGCTTTGCTCACATCTCCAACTAATGCAATGATAAGATTTTTCGCGACAAAAAATTGTTGATAATGGTGCTTTAAATCTTCTGTGGTGATGTTTTTAATGGTGTCTTGCGTGCCAATTGTTTCGTGTGCGTAAGGATGCTTGCCAAATACGGCTTTATCAAAAGCAATGGAGGCAATACTAGAGGGTGATTGTTGAGTGGCTCTGATGGATTGCAGAATTTGACGCTTTGCACGAGTGAGATATTTTTGCTCAAAACTTGGTTGAGTCACAACTTCGGTAAAAATGTTAAGCGCTTTTCTTAAAATCGGCTCTCTTGAAAGCGTGCGTAATGATACGATTGACATATCTTTTAACGAATAATTGCTGAACTGTGCACCTAGCGATTCAAATGCATTAATAATTTGCTCTTCATTGTGATATCGGGTGGCGCTGCTCAGCAGACTATTGGTTAAAGATGCTAAGCCATATTTTTCACCATCTGTGCTACTAGCAGCATCAAAGTTAAGTGAAATATCTAATATTGGCAAGCCCTTGGTCTGCACGAACAAAACCTTTGCACCCTCAGGTGTCATCCAATGTTGAATATTTAACCGAGCATGAACGCTACTAACAAGCAACAAAAATAAAACTAAAAACTTCACTTAACCCCCTGTGGTATGAGTTCTACCGAATTAGCCTGAGAGAAATCCAAATATTGTTTGGCAACTTGTGCAACATCGTGTGTGCTAATAGCATTCATTTTGTCCACATAGCTAAACATTGTTTCAATACCTAAGCCAACAGTTGCCAGCATACCCAAATAATAAGATTGTGTTGACAGTCGGTCTTGCTCAAACACAAATTCGGCTTCAAGTTGTGTTTTGGTGCGCGCCAACTCATCTTTAATGATAACAGGATTTTTAATCAGCTCAGTAATTTGTGCTTTAATTGCTGATAGCACCGTCTCGTTATCTATACCTTTTGCAGGGATAAAACTCAGGGTAAATAAAGTGTTGTATTTGTCATATAGCCTATAACTTACGCTGATGCTTGAAGCGATTTGCTGCTCTCTCACCAAAGTTTTAGACAGTCCGTTGTCTAATATATACGACAACATATCCAAAGCATAAGCATTGTGTTTATCTTTTGTGGTTTTTAAACTTGGCACAGAAAAAGACAAACTGTAAAAAGGCAACTCTGCTTTGAGTTTTAATACACGCGACTGACCCGTATGGGTAATAGCAGGTTTGTAACTCTTGACAATATCAGGATTATATTTGTAAACACCAAAATACTTTTTTGCCAATGCAATCACTGCATCAGCCTGAACATCGCCTACCACCACTAAGGTCGCATTATTCGGTGTATAATATTGTTTATACCAATCGCGTAAATCACGCAAACGATAAGACTCTATATCAGCTTGAAAACCAATAATAGGTGCATGATACGCACCTTTTTTATCAAAGGAAATCAGATTAAGACTCTCAATCACTTTAGCATTTGGATTGTCCTCTATGCGTAATCTGCGCTCTTCAATCACCACTTGCCTTTCTTTTTCAAACTCTTTATTAATCAGGCGTAAGTTACGCATTCTATCCGCTTCCATCTTGAGAGCAAGCTCAAGTTTAGACTTGTGCATTTTTTGATAATAAGCGGTGTAATCCTTAGAGGTAAAGGCGTTATCATCGCCACCATTGCGGGCAATAATCTTGGAAAATTCACCCGCCCCATAATTGTTTGTTCCTTTAAACATCATATGTTCAAGCATATGCGAGATACCTGTCGCTGGACGCGACTCATCACTGGCACCTACCTGATACCAAAGTTGAGAGATAAAAACAGGTGCACGGCTATCGGTTTTAACAATAATTTTTAGCCCATTATCCAGTGTTACTTGAGTAATGCCTTGTTGCGCCAAATCAGGGGGGCTCTCAGCAAATAAAGGTTGAGACAAGGCAAAGAATAGTAAAATCAATTTTTTTAACATTGCATTATTATAATGTTTAATTTTTTCAAAAAAGACAAATCCAACATAGAAAGCAAGTCAATTTCTTTAAAACAACGCTTGACTAAATCTAGGCAAAAACTTGGTTCTGGATTAACAGCACTATTGTTGGGCAAAAAATCCATTGATGATGACTTATTAGAGGCGTTAGAAATGCTACTTATCGGTGCAGATATTGGCATTAATACCACTGATAAAGTTTTAGAGTCTGTGCGCAAAAACGCCTCTAGAAAGACTTTAAAAGACACCGATAGCTTGTATCAGTTCTTAAAAGATGAATTGGCAGGATTACTCATTGAAGACAATCAATTGAAGTCGGACCGACAAGAAACTTTTGTGATTTTAGTCGTTGGTGTGAACGGTGCTGGCAAAACCACCACCATTGGCAAACTCGCCAAGTCATTTCAAAATCAAGGAAAATCAGTGATGCTGGCTGCAGGTGATACCTTTCGTGCAGCAGCAGTTGAGCAACTCAAAGTTTGGGGTGAGCGTAACAATACCACTGTTGTAGCACAAGATACGGGTGCTGATGCGGCTTCAGTCATCTTTGATGCCTATCAATCAGCACAAGCCAAAAATATTGATATACTGATTGCCGATACTGCTGGGCGACTACACACTCAAGGCAGCCTTATGCAAGAATTAGAAAAAATCAAGCGTGTTATCACTAAACAAAATGAAAATGCACCTCATGAAGTGATGTTAGTACTCGATGGTGGTGCAGGTCAAAATGCGATCAACCAAGCCAAAGAATTTAACAAAGCGGTCAAACTAAGTGGCATCAGTATCACCAAACTTGATGGCACTGCCAAGGGTGGTATCGTCTTTGCTATTGCCGATGAATTAAAATTACCCATTCGTTATATTGGTGTTGGTGAAGGGATTGACGACCTAAAACCCTTTGTTACTAAAGACTTTGTTGACGCAATATTTGATTAGGTGTATGATTCTTCTTAACTTTGGAAGGGACAGATGAAAACAATTATTCGCTTAGCATTCTTTTTATTACTTTGTACATCAAGTTTTGCTGAAGAAAAAGCCGTATCATTGTTTGATCAACATTTTAATGACTATAGTGAAAATTTAGCAGACGCTATTGATGCTAAAAAAGCAGGTATTTTTGTTTTCTTCCATATGGAAGAATGCCCATTTTGCCAAAAAATGCGTCGCAATGTATTCACNATTTTAATGACTATAGTGAAAATTTAGCAGACGCTATTGATGCTAAAAAAGCAGGTATTTTTGTTTTCTTCCATATGGAAGAATGCCCATTTTGCCAAAAAATGCGTCGTCATGTATTCACTCAAAAACCCATTATTGACTACTTTAAACAGCACTTTTTAAATTTTGAAGTTGACGTAGAGTCTAGTGTGGATTTGACAGATTTTGACGGCAACACCCTACAAGAAAAAATCTTTGCCCAACGCCATAACTTAGTTGGCGCTACACCGGTGCTGGCTTTCTTTGATTTAAAGGGTAAACGCGTAGTGCGCCACACAGGTTTTGCCAACAAGAAAGACTTTTTACTGCTGGCAAATTATTTTGTTGATAAGTCCTACAAAAAAGAGCCCTTCATACGCTATAAACGCAAACACA
>NZ_FQTR01000122.1 GCF_900128535.1 bacterium endosymbiont of Bathymodiolus sp. 5 South
GTTGGCAATAACTGTGTTAGTTGCACTTAACAATCCAAGCGTTAAAGTGGTTGTTAAAAGATACTTTGATATGTTTTTAAGATTTGTTGTGTTGTTTGTTTTTATCATTGCTGTTGGCCTTATTTTTTGAACTACAATTTTCCGATTATGATACAGTTTTTACAAGTATTTTTTCAAAACTTTTTATAAAAAGTGTCAAGTTTAAAATCTTTACAAATGCCGTAATTTCTCAACCATTTTTTCTGATGGTCTTCTTTGTTCTGTTTCCCAAAACTTAATAGTGGTTGGGTTGTTATTTTGTGTTGGTATAGTGAATAAGGAGATAGGCACAAAACCTTATTCACAAGTTTAAAAACTTATTGGGACGCACTGTGTTACTATCTCCTTATCCAATCGCCATTGGATAGTGTAATCAAAAACGGTTTTTGGTGTTGATGATTGACACGATTGTTATGATACGAGGGGATGCCTTGAATTCAAGCGCTACCCCTTTATAAAACAAGAGGACACAAACATTAATTATGCAAACCACCTTCACCAACTCACTAGCAGAATTGACAACAACACCCTAACGCACACTTATCAATATGACGCCAACGGCAACCAAACACAAAGCGCAGGAAGTAATGCTAGGATTATTGAATATACAGCGTTTTTTATTTTTAACGCCTAACGCCTCACATCACCGGCAGTAAAAATCAGAGCGAGGAACGAGCGACGCTTTTTACTGTCCGAGTGCATGTGATTATTATACGACTTTTTAATATGGAACATCATTTTCTGAATTGATTCGTTCAGCATCTCGGTTATAACTATCGGCTACATCTCGCAATGTGGTTGCTAATCGTTGGTATCCAGCATTATCCACTTGATCTGCTCGCTGCTGGTACTTCTTTGCCAATGTTCTCTCTGGCTTAGCTTCTGGGTCAATTGTATGGACTCCCCTGGAGTTATAAATACCTGTACTGTATCCATCGCGAAGGTCGGAGCGTTCTTTGCTATTCATAGCTTTGGCAATCACAGGATGAATCCATAAACCATCTGGCTCCTCTGGGGCATTAACGAGCACATTGCCAAGTTGAATCATCGCAACATTATAATGTCCAGAGGCTTGAACTATCTTTTCTGTTTGACTTAGCCATTGCGTAAAAGTATTTGGATTAAACTCCCCACCCGCCTGAGTACTGGGGACAATTTTCCATGTAGAAAGCAAACGGTATGCGTTAGTAGCAATATTACGCTGCTTTGGGGAGGGATTTTCTTTTGACTCCTCTCCCTTGGCTCGATAGGTCAATTGAATAAGCTCACAGAAAAAATTAGGGTCAGAAGCTAGCCTATTTTCTAGGGTAACTGGAGAGCCGTCGCCATCGCTGTGCCAATCAAGTAGTGGCAGATAAGCCCATTCAATTTGAAAGAGTTTATCTTGGTCAGTGGCAGCATTTCCTTGGAGAGCTTTAATGATTTTGGTAATGTGGTAACTGTCAATTTTTCCAGTAGGATCTTCAATCTGTGCTAATGCTAATAAAGCGGTACAAGCCAATTCAAGGTTGATATTTTTCTTCTTGAATAAATCTATGGAAAACCCCTCAATAGCAGCACTTGGTCGGTTGAATTCAAGTAATTTCCTAAGAGCATGCTCAGTATCCTCCTCTGTTTGGTATGTATTTACGCTGGTGTTATTCCAGTAGTCACCTTCATTTTCACCAAGCAATCGTGCAGCTCGATCCCAGGAATTTTTTTCAAATGGTAAAGTGCATAACAGTAAAGCTATCTGCTTTGGCTCCCAGTCAGTCTTGTTAATATCATCAAACCACTGCCAGTTGCCCATGAGTTTTCGATGCCGGCAATAGGCTGTAACTAAGGACCAAAGCTTATGATTTGTCTTATCTAGCAAAGCAGGTAAAAGTGCTGCATCAAACTCAGGTTGATCCAAATCTGCCATCACTTCACCTACAAGGCCGGCTTTGGAAACTGTTGAAGCAAACTTTAGTACCTGAGAGACTCCCCCTTCACTCAAGATATCTTCTATAGCTGATTTTTGTTTTTGGAATAGTTTCTCTTGCTTTCTCGAATCTGAAAACAGACGCCTATTTAGGAGAGTTGGGCTTTTTGGAGCCAGTTGATTCGCTATTTCTTCCATTGGAAGCAGAGAATCATTCCCCAATGACCACCCAGCTTTCGGAAATTTGCGATGTCGGGCAATTAATTTACACAATGCATCCCACAGCGGCATACGATCTTGCTCAGATAGATCTAAACAATGATCAGATAGAAGTTTACCTCTCAATGTTGTAGAAGCTGGCGAAGGTAAATGGTGATAGTTACCCACCAAAGATGCGAGTTTGACCACATCAAAGTCTGCTTGTTCGACAATCAACTCAGCACAAAAGCGAGACTGCTCCCAATATTCGCTATTCGTAACACCTTTCTTCCAGTCTTCAGGTATCGTTTTTCTCCAGCTCGGTTTATGTGTGCCGAAAGTCGTTGAATGTTGATTTGGAAGTAAACTCTCTAACAATTTCCAAGCTACTTCGGGCTTTTCCCTGCAAATTATTTCAAGTGCTGCTTGTCGCTTTTCAACAGAAGCCAGTGTATGAGGCTTCCAAGGAAGGAAAATATCTGTTAGTGAATTACTGGGTCTATTTGCCCAATTACCGCCAGGGTCATGTGCAGCTATTTCCGCTAACACAACAGTAGTGCGACTCAAGCAGGCTTCCTCCCATGCGATTCCTTCAAGTGCCCACAGCAGACCAGTAATATAATTTCCCCCGAATGCACCGGCATCTTCTTGATCAAATAACTCGTCAAAGGGTGAAGATGAGGCATTAATAGCATTTTCAACAGCAAGAAGAAACTCATTTGGATTCGCTTCTGATAGAATTGGAAGTATGCTATTTAGGCTACCCCAGCGTATCCAATCACTTTCCTTGAATAACTCACGCACTGACAACACTGCAATAGTATTTGCTTTGCCTTGGGTGCAATGAGTTAAAGAATTAGCCCTGTTACCGATAAGCGCCAAGGTTTCCGCCAAGCCCTCGCGTAAATTCCTTGAATGTGGTAACACCTTACCGTGAATGGCAGCAGCATATCGTTCTTCACTTGGTAGCTCAAAAGAAGGATCGTCAACTTGAAGAACCTCTAGGACAGTGTCTTTAAAAGTATCTAAATGACCGTCAAAAAGCCTGCTTCCTAACTCCTGCCAAGACTTTAAGCGGTCTTTGAAGCGCCATAAGCCATTTTTATAAGATAATGGGCAATCATGAATCTGCAATGTCTCTCGCAGATTTGTTATCCAGTTACTGTAATCCTCCCCAACAATCTGAGTAACAACCTTGATGTCAGCTTCATTACCTTCATTCCAGCTACCAATAAGAGCTGCGAGAGCTAATTTTTGTGCAGCAGTGTGATGACCCCAATCAGTTGCTGGCTGCGCCTCTCTATCACCTTCTACATTTTCCTTGGTAAGTTCTTCAGGTATGTGATCTCGGGCTTTAGGTTTGAAATATTCGACCAAATCATCAGGTAGGGTATCGAGAGTAATTGTTCCTGCATTTTGATTAAAATTTTGTACTTCCGCCAGTATCTCACACCAAATTGAATGGGGAGAAGTATCATTATTGAATTGTGAAATATGGGATTGCAGAAGTGATAAAACAATACCTTTCTCTTTTGCAAGGTCATAATTAAGCAAGTGAAAATGCTTAAGGAACTGATATAGTTCTTCTTCTGTAACATCACTTCCTTCATTGGCCGCTTTGAGTTGTTCTCTAAAGGCTTTCAGTTTGTTTCTGACATTATTAGAGCAAAATTTAGCACGCTTTACTTTTGTTATAAAATCCGCTACATCGGATGCATGGCGGGCGTGCTCTAACAGACCATTAACGCCATCAGTATCCGTGGTGTTGATTGGCCCAGTGATTAAGGCTATTACATCTTTTCCTTTGGTAAAGACATCAGGGTTATTAAAGTCACTCCAAGCAGCTTGAATAACTTCTGCAAACAATTTGTTCTTTATTGTGATTGTTATTGAGTTTTTTACCTGCCCAAGCAATCGACGGCGTTCATTATTATTAGCAGGGTTTTCAACGAAAACTATCAGGTCATCTGTAGCATAACCGTCTACTGCACCTTGAAGCTTTAATTTAACGATTGGCCATGTAGGTAAACAGGGTGCATAACCTCCACTTAGCATCAATGTGACAAATGCGGCTTGAATATTAGCCTCAAATCTTTCGCCACCACCGCCTGTAGAAAAAGGATTACTTAATTGTTTTTTCATGCATTGTCATTTATTGAAGTAATCTTTTTATGCTTTGGTCTCTTTTGTTTATATCGACTGTGCTATATAACCTCATGCTAACCGACCATTTACACAGACTAACCGACCATTTACACAGAGTGTAGCGAAGCGAAACGGTGTATAAAAGAGGTCGGGTTGGACGATTTGTTAAGTTTTTTTTACCATAAATCTCTTGCGCCACAGTCCCTTGGTGTAGGAGTCCATTTAGATACACGTATTTCAACAGCTTTTATTTCTTTCTCAGTTAGTTGCGCTTCTGTAAGCTGAATAATATTTTTTACATATTTTTTCTCGTTTTCATATTTAGCGCTTTTTGCAAATAACTTGTACCAAAAGAGCGCCTCTGGAATGTCTTTTTTAATGTTACAGTCGGGTGTCTTGGCGCAATGATGATAAACACTTTTTTCATCTTGAAAGTATAAGTCTCCAAGTGCCCACTGAGCTCGTTGTTGATTTCCTTTTGCTGCTTTTAGCCATAATTTATGTGCATCTTTAAAATCATGTGGTTTATCAATCCCCATAAAGTAAACCAACCCCACACGATATTGCGCGTCACAGTCTGCTTTTTTTAGTAATGGTTTCCAGTAGTCCATTGCTATAACAATGTTGTCCATTCTGTTTCGTTGTATTCCTCTTTCAAACCAGCGAAGACCAATGATGTAATCATCCGTTATGCTGTATCTTGTATTTGGTATGCAACCAGTAATCATGATTAAAGTTATTATTGTAAATATATATTTCATGTTTAATCCTTTTTTATAAACTTAACGCCTCTTAGATTCACATCATAAGTGCAACACTCAATTAGTCGGTCAAAGGGTATATTAACCACTCTTTAATCCGACAAAAAAAAGGAGTGAAACATGCAAAAATATACGCAATTGACCTGCGAACAAAGATACCATATTTACCTACTGAACAAACAAGGATATAACCAAACCTTTATTGCC
>NZ_FQTR01000123.1 GCF_900128535.1 bacterium endosymbiont of Bathymodiolus sp. 5 South
ACCGCCCCTGCTGAATCAGGGCTTATCCACCTCGTTAACCAAGGGGCTAGATATCTAGCGCCGTAGTAGCATAAACCGCTGCTGTCATCTCTTTCTTTTCCTGTGTAGCGGTAGCGTTTTTGTTGGACTTGGGTTTTGTCTTTGCCAGCGATGAGGGCAGTGCCACCATAGGGGTAGTAGTGTTCGTAGCTGAGGGTTTGGGCTTTGTCGTTGCACTCTAGGGTGCTGGATTGTAGGTGGCTGGTGAGTTGATAGCGGGTTTTTGAGTGACTTTGAGTGTTATCTTTGCTGATTTCACTGAGGATGTGAGTGCCAATGTGTAGAGTGCTGGTTTGTTGTTTTACTTTGTTAATTGAAATATCTAGTGAAGGTAGATAATCTCTTTGGTGTTGCACTTGGTTGTTGGATTCAATCACAGTGCGAACTCGTCTGCCTCGGTAATTATAAACATAGTATTGTGTGGTGTTGCTTTTATCTGCCTTGGTGACCTGGTTAAGGGTGTTGTTGTAGTACCAATGTAGAGTGCCAATGTTGTTGAGGGTTAGCAGGTTACCGTTGGCATTAAAGTCGGTGGTGGATTGCTGGGTTTCGGTGCCACGATTGTTATTTGGGTGGATGGTGAGGGTTTGTTGCCATGTGCTGCTGTGTGCTTGGTGTGAAAGGTGGGTTAGGTTGTTGCCTGTGTTGTAGGTGTAGGCTTGGCAGTAGGATTCTAAAGTACTCATAATTTTGTAGTTTCTGTACGCCTATTTATCATTGCAACAACAGGTTCAGGAGCGGATAGGTTGACTAACTTCGCTGGCATCTTTTCTATTATATTGCCAAATATCTCTCTCATAATGCTTTCTGAGCCATGAACTAAAAAAGTACCTTCTTTCGGATCCTCAACCCACACACCAAAATCAGGTGTCGTAGGTTTTCTACGACTATCAAAATCGGCGACATGTTCATCAATGACACTTTTGGGTGTTACAGCAATACTTGAATCTGCACACATATACTTAAAAGCAGGGTATGCTTTTGGGTTTACACCTTTATCCACCCCTATATCTGTTAGTGTATGGGATCCGCCAACCAAAAAGAGCGAACTTCCTTTGAAGCTTCCCATGCTTCGCATTCTTTCGTATTCTCTTCTATCACGCCAATAATCTCTACCAATATAATTAGAATTAAGGGTTGCCGACAGCATCATTACCTTTGTCCGTGAAGCTATTAATTCTTTGACTTCTTCAGATGTTAATTTTGGATATAGAGCTTGTGTTGTTTTTTGCTGATATAAAGTGCGGATAATTTTTGGATCCTTGAAAGGTATTGCGTATACACTAGCATCAATCGCTTCTATTATAAAATTTTGAAATTTAATTTCAGCGTTTAGGTTTACTGCTAAATAATTTCCTTGTGGTCTGTCGTGGAGTTCTCCAACCCAAATATTCAAATCTCTTTGATTTGCCTTATAAGCATTAACACTACTCACAAACCTACCCCAAGAGATAAGCGGAAAATGCCCCGTCGGATCGATATATTTAAGGGGATTATTGCCCACATAAATATACAAATTCAGACCATCAACTGCCCCCGCTGAATCAGGACTTATCCACCTCGTTAGCCAAGGGGCTAAGTATCTGGCACCGTAGTAGCACAAACCACTGCTGTCGTCTCTTTCTTTGCCCGTGTAGCGATAGCGTTTTTGTTGGACTTGGGTCTTGTCTTTGCCAGCAATAAGGGCAGTGCCACCATAGGGGTAATAGTGTTCGTAGCTAAGGGTTTGGGCTTTGTCGTCCAACTCTAGGGTGTTGGATTGTAGGTGGCTGGTGAGTTGGTAGCGGGTTTGGTTGGGGCTTTGGGTGTTGTTTTTGCTGTTTTCGCTGAGGATATAGGTGCCGATGTGCAGGGTGTTGGTTTGTTGCTTTGCTTGGTTGGTTGAGGTATCCAATAAAGGCAGGTAATCCCTTTGGCTTTGTACTTGATTGTTAGATTCAACCACGCTGCGGACTCGATTGCCTTGGTAGTCATAGACATGGTACTCTGTGGTGTTGCTTTTGTCTGTTTTAGTAAGTTGGTTAAGGGTGTTGTTGTAGTGCCAATGTAGGGTGTCAATGCTGTTAAGGGTTAGTAGGTTACCGTTGACATCAAAGTCGCTGGCAGATTGCTGAGTTTCGGTGCCACGGTTATTGTTTGTATAGATGGTGAGGGTTTGCTGCCAATCATTACTGTTTGCCTGGTGTGATAGATTGGTTAGGTTATTACCTGTGTCGTAGGTGTAGGTTTGGTGATAGGGTTCTAGTGGGTTCATCAAGTAGATCGAAGTGGTCTAGGTCGTGGTATAGGTTTAGGGGTAGATAGGTCGACTAATTTCATTGGCACTTCCTCTATTATATTACCAAATATCTCTCTCATGATGCTTTCTGAGCCATGAACTAAAAAAGTACCTTCTTTCGGATCCTTAACCCACACGCCAAAATCAGGTGTCGTAGGTTTTCTATAATTATCCAAAGAGGTGGTATGTTTATCAATGACACTTTTGGGTGTTACAGCAATACTTGAATCTGCACACATATACTTAAAAGCAGGATATGCTTTTGGGTTTTTGTCTTCTGTCGGCTTTATATTTGTTAGCGTATGGGCTGCGCCAACCAAAATGAGCGAACTTCCATTGAAACTTCCCATGCTTCGCATTCTTTCGTATTCTCTTTTATCACGCCAATAATCTCTACCAATACAATAAGAATTCAGGGTTACCGCCAGCATCATTACCTTTGTCATTGAAGCTATTAATTCTTTGACTTCTTTAGATGTTAGTTTTGGATGTAGAGCTTGTGTTGTTTTTTGCTGATATAAAGTGCGGATAATTTCTGGATCTTTGAAAGGTCTTACATCTACACCAGTATCAATCGATTCTACTATAAAATTTTGAAATTTAATTTCAGCGTTTAAGTTTACCATTAAATAATTTCCTTGTGGTCTGTCGTGGTCCTCTCCAACCCAAATATGCAAATCTCTTTGATTTGCCTTATAAGCATTAACACTGCTCACAAACCCACCCCAAGAGATAAGCGGAAAATGCCCTGTCGGATCGATATATTTAAGCGGATTATTACCCACATAAACATACAAATTCAAGCCATCAACCGCCCCTGCTGAATCAGGGCTTATCCACCTCGTTAACCAAGGGGCTAGATATCTAGCGCCGTAGTAGCATAAACCGCTGCTGTCATCTCTTTCTTTTCCCGTGTAGCGGTAGCGTTTTTGTTGGACTTGGGTTTTGTCTTTGCCAGCAATGATGGCGGTGCTACCATAGGGGTAGTAGTGTTCGTAGCTGAGAGTTTGGGCTTTGTCATCCAACTCTAAGGTGTTAGATTGTAGGTGGCTGGTGAGTTGGTAGCGGGTTTGGTTAGGGCTTTGGGTGTTGTCTTTGCTGCTTTCGCTGAGGATATGGGTGCCGATGTGCAGGGTGTTGGTTTGTTGCTTTGCTTGGTTGGTTGAGGTATCCAATAAAGGCAGGTAATCCCTTTGGCTTTGTACTTGGTTGTTAGATTCAACCACGCTGCGGACTCGATTGTCTTGATAATCATAGACATAGTACTCTGTAGTGTTGCTTTTATCTGCCTTAGTGATCTGGTTAAGGGTGTTGTTGTAGTGCCAATGTAGAGTGCCAATGTTGTTAAGGGTTAGCAGGTTGCCATTGACATCAAAGTCGCTGGTGGATTGCTGGGTTTCAGTGCCACGGTTGTTGTTTGGGTGGATGGTGAGGGTTTGTTGCCAAGTGTTGCTGTTTGCTTGGTGTGAGAGGTTGGTTAGGTTGTTGCCTGTGTCGTAGGCGTAAGTTTGCTGATAAAATTCTAGGGTAATCATTGTTATTAGAGTTCCTTTTGATATTTATGATGGCATGCGTTTAAGGATTATGCTGTTATTTAACCCTGTAAATCACAAGTTTAGCATACCTCTTATCTGAGACCTTTGCATAAATAGGAACAATCATCAGAAACCCACTTTTCACCTACTTGGCGATTTTTTAAACCCAGCCTTAGCCCTACTAGGACAAGGTTTAAAGAAATCACCAAGTGGGCAAAAATTGGATTTTGCTAATCATCCCTATTTACGCAAAGGTCTCTATCTACCTGTTTAGCAAGATTTAACTAGTAAAACTCAAGCACGCTATTACCGTCCAGTTGACTATCTTGTTAATAGCGCCTAGTTGAGAATTTGGATTTTTTTGTTGGGTTTTTTAGTTTAGTGCAGGGGTCTTTCTATATGTGGATTAAGATAGCAAGTTAAAGGGTGCTTTCTTCCCCTTTAAGTTTAATCCCTTTAAATAAAAGAAAACTCATCAAACTCTCATTATGTTGTACTTTAATTTCAGTCTTACCCTGCATACGATCATTCAGTCCGTAAAAATTTGATGGTGAATTTACAAGAAGAAACTCTTGTTTGGTGTAAACAGTTCTTTTCCATGGGTCTACTACCAAAGAATCGTCATTCCATTTTTCAGGATTAAATATAGAGGTTGATTGATCGCGATTAAGCACATTGAAAACATGATCAGGTTTGTCCATTGACACCTTTTCTACTATCATTTCAGGGTAATTTTTATTTAATTCACTCATCATCATATCAGTAAATTCCCCACAATTGCCAACTTTATATTGTTCAAAGAGCATATCCTTAAATTCATCACTTGCTGTAAAACGCATAGCGGCTCTATTGCTAGAGACTCCATGTTTTTTTTCTATATCAGCAATACGATTTTTTACATCAGATCGCAACACATTTATCTCGTTATCTACATCTCTGTAAGGAAGCTTCTCATAATAAAGCCGAGTAGAAGATTTCAATTCTCCCAATTTTTTAAATATATCCGACTGCAAAATTTCTTGTTGTATGGCTTTTATTCTTTCCATCTTTAAATCAAGTGATAGTGCTGATTCTTCTGCTTTGACATATTCTCCAGCATCTAATTTTATAGCCGCTATATTATTTATTCCTCCGATAGCCCCTTCTTCTGCATTTTCTTGCTCAATTTTAGTCTTAACATGCCCTGTCGGATCCCTATACTTAAGTGGATTATTACCCACATAAACATACAAATTCAAGCCATCAACCGCCCCTGCTGAATCAGGGCTTATCCACCTCGTTAACCAAGGGGCTAGATATCTAGCGCCGTAGTAGCATAAACCGCTGCTGTCAT
>NZ_FQTR01000124.1 GCF_900128535.1 bacterium endosymbiont of Bathymodiolus sp. 5 South
AAACCTTGTCCTAGCAGGGCTAAGGCTGGGTTTAAAAAATCGCCAAGTGGATGAAAAGTGGGTTTCTGATGATTGTTCCTATTTATGCAAGGGTCTCTAATATTCTAAAGGGCATCATTGAGTTCGCTTAGCTGGTTGGTTTGTTGCTCAACGATGAGTGGCTCAATCACCGATTCTAAGTCGCCTTCCATAATTTCTGCTAATTTGTAAAGCGTTAGGTTAATACGATGTTCAGTAATGCGTCCTTGTGGGTAGTTGTAGGTGCGGATGCGTTGTGAGCGGTCGCCACTGCCGACGAGTTCTTTGCGAGTCGATGCTTGTTCTTTTTGCTGTGCTTGTTGCTGTGCATCTAAGATGCGTGATGCCAATACCGACATTGCCTGTGCCTTGTTTTTGTGTTGTGAGCGACCATCTTGGCATTCCACCACCGTATTGGTGGGGATATGGGTGAGACGCACAGCAGAATCGGTTTTATTGACATGTTGGCCACCAGCGCCAGAGGCTCTAAAGGTATCAACACGCACATCGTTCATATTGATATTAATTTCTTCGATATTTTCTACTTCCGGCATAATTGCCACGGTGCAAGCGGAAGTGTGTACGCGACCTTGGGATTCAGTTTCTGGTACGCGTTGCACACGGTGTGCACCTGATTCAAATTTGAGTTTTGAATAGACATTAACACCGCTAATACGCGCGATAATTTCTTTAAAACCACCATGCTCACCTGCGTTAGCGCTCATGACTTCTATTTGCCATTTTTGTTTTTCAACATAGCGCGAATACATTTTGAATAAATCACCTGAAAAGAGTGAAGCTTCATCGCCACCTGTGCCTGCACGGATTTCAATAATAATATTGCGTGAATCATTGGGATCTTTAGGCAGTAATGCTTTTTTAAGGTCTAATTCAAGTCGTTCTAATTTACCCTTACCCGAGGCAATTTCTTCTTTTGCCATAGCACGCATTTCATCATCATTTTCCAACAACATGGCTCTGGCGGCTTCAACATCTTCTTGCGTACTTAAATACCCACAGAATTGTTCAACCACAGGGGTGAGTTGCGCATGTTCAATAGACAATTCACGAAATTTATTTTGGTTTGAGGCAACATCTGGGTCGCTGAGCATCACACCCACCTCTTCAAGTCGCATTGAGAGTTGTTCAAGTTTGGCAATGAGTGAAGCATTCATGATTTTTTTGCCTTGTTTTTAGGGATGCAAAACTCACAATGATTGAGCTGCTGAGCCTTTGCTTGTTTGATATTGCTAAAGGGTGTGTGTAATAATTTATTGGTCAGTTGGTCACCTAGTTGAGTGATAATTGTTTGTGCATCTCCCCCATTTTTAAGTTTTTTAAGTGCCATTTCAACGGCTGATTGTTTAATTTGATAGGCATTTTTCTTGTAAACTTGGATGATTTCTTCGTTAGGTAGCGCTGCTACCCAATGGGTGAATTTTTTGTTTTCACCGATAACGATTCCTTCAGCCAGTGTTTTTTCTTTATTGCGATTGTTGATGTTGTTGTCTACCACTTGTTGTAGGTCATCGACTGTGTATAAAAACACATCATCAAGTTGTGCGACTTCTGGCTCAATATCTCTAGGGATGGCAATATCCAACATAAACATTGGTTTGTGCTTGCGCGTTTTGAGCGCACTCTCAATCAAACCTTTGCCAATGATTGGCACACTGGCAGCAGTAGAAGAAATAATAATATCTGCCTCGTGCACCACTGATGAAAATTGTTTTAAACTGATGGACACTGCACCGTATAAATCGGCAATTTTCTTGGCATTTTCAACCGTTCTATTAGCAACAATCATTTTCTTCACGCCTTTTTGATTAAGGTGTTGAGCGCACAACTCAATCATCTCACCTGCACCAATGAGCATGACGGTTTGTTGCGATAAATCGGCAAAAATCTTCTCACTGAGTTTGACTGCGCAATAAGCAACTGAAACCACTGATGAGCCGATTTGGGTGTCAGTTCGGACTTTTTTAGCCGTTGAAAAAGCGTGTTGAAAGAGTTTTTCTAATAATTTGTTGAGTGTGTCTGCTGCTTTGGCAGCGTGGTAGGCATCTTTAAGTTGCCCTAGGATTTGTGGCTCACCCAATACTAAAGAATCCAGTCCAGTTGCCACGCGACAGATGTGTTTGAGTGCATCATCGCCTTCAAAATAAACCAAATAAGGGTCTAACTTTTTTCTGGCAACATTATGCGTGGTGGCAAGATAATCACTCAGTATTTGTTGTGCATTGTTACTATCAACAATACTGTAAATCTCAGAGCGATTACAAGTGGATAGAATGACGCAAGCCTCAATACCTTGAACCTTGTTGAGTTGTTTCAAGGCACTGGATAATTTATGAGCTGAAAACGCAACTTTCTCACGCACTGCAACAGGTGCAAGTTGATGGTTAACACTTAAAATGGCAATTTTACGCACGAAAAAAATTAGATAAATAAACACTCAATTATACCATAAGAGCACTGTTTAGCGTTACAATACGCAGCCATGAAAACACTTGTATTATTGTTGTTATTTGGCTTTTTATCTGCTTGCTCAACAATACCAGAGCACTCTGAGCCATTGGTCTATTCAAACAGTATTCCGAGCGTATGGACGATAGCAGGGCAACTCAGTGTCATGCGCAACAAAAAAACTGACACAGTTAGTTTTGAATTTAGCCAACAAAGCGGGTATTATCAATTAGCATTTAGTGGCTCATTTGGGTTGGGGCAAAGACAAATAAAGCAAACCGAACAAGGCTTGTTGATTGACGACAAACTCACTTTATTAACATTAGAACAGTGGATGAAACTTGAGTTGGGTTGGTATTTTCCAGTAGAGACTTTAGAGGACATTGTTTTTAAAGGTGATGATAATAAGAGTCAAGATTGGCAGATTAGCACGAGTAGGC
Source organism: bacterium endosymbiont of Bathymodiolus sp. 5 South (assembly GCF_900128535.1). GTDB lineage: Bacteria > Pseudomonadota > Gammaproteobacteria > PS1 > Pseudothioglobaceae > Thiodubiliella. The sequence continues at coordinate 2,925 of NZ_FQTR01000124.1, forward strand.
ACCGAGTGTTTAAGGGGATTGCTTATCCAAAAATTATCCGTTTAACTCATCCAGACAAACACATTAAAATCAAACTTCTGTTGCAAGAAGTTAATCGGTTAAAATAACGCAATATGATAGAAGAAGATTCCTTAGTAAGTGCAGAGAAGCAAGAAAACGAAGCCATTATTATGACTTCGGTTCGCCCTAAATTGCTCAGCGAATATATTGGTCAAAAAGATGTTAAATCTCAGATGTCATTGTTTATCAAAGCTGCTAAAAAGCGTGGCGATGTGCTGGACCACACCCTAATTTATGGCCCACCAGGGCTAGGAAAAACCACCTTGGCAAATGTGATTGCCAATCAAATGGGTGCAGGATTTAAGCAAAGTTCTGGCCCTGTGTTAGAGCGCTCAGGGGATTTGGCAGCAATACTCACCAAACTTGAACCCTATGATGTGTTGTTTATTGACGAGATTCATCGCCTCAATCCTGTGGTGGAAGAAATTCTATACCCTGCTTTGGAAGATTTTAAACTTGACATTATGGTCGGTGAGGGTATAGCCGCACATTCTGTGCAACTGGAATTGCCCCCGTTTACTTTGATTGGCGCAACCACGCGTGCAGGCATGTTAACCTCACCTCTTAGAGCTAGATTTGGTATTGTCCAACGCTTAGCGTTTTATGAAGTCAAAGACTTACAAAAAATTGTAGTGCGTTCTGCCGATATTTTAGATATCCAAATAGAGTCAGACGGCGCATTAGAGATTGCTAAGCGTTCTCGTGGCACACCAAGAATTGCGAATCGATTATTGCGCCGAGTGCGTGATTTTGCTGATGTTAAAACCAATGGCATCGTGCATCAAGCCATTGCACATGAAGCCTTGAGTGAGCTTAAGGTAGACGAATTAGGTTTAGAGCAATTAGACAGAGAATATTTATCAATGATAACACAAAAATTTGGCGGTGGTCCAGTGGGCTTGGATACACTTTCAACAGCGATTGGCGAAGATCGTGGCACTTTGGAAGACATGATAGAACCTTATTTAATTCAGCAAGGCTTTATTATGCGTACGCCGCGTGGGCGCAGTGCGACCAATCTTGCCTATGAACATTTGGGTTTAAAAAACCCTGATGCACCAGCCTCAAGTTTGTTTGATGAATGAAACAAACAAAAAAATTTAACCATGAGATTGCGACGCTAAACACATACTAGCAGTCATTATTTTTGCTTTTTGTTGTAAAAAAACACTTTTTTGTATTTTTTTTGCAAAAAAGTGTTGACTTTTCTATAAACACTCGTATAATTAACACCATCTTTGCAATTTTGCGGAGGTTTTTTTTCACAACTTACGGAGTATATAATGAAAAAATTAATAGTCGCTGCAGTAGCAGCAACAATGGCATCAGCATCAATGGCTGATATTTCAATCAAGGGTGATGCGTATCTTCAATATGCTGACAAGGGTATTGGTCAAAGTGGTAGTACCACTGTAAATGCCAAGCGTGTTAACTTAAATGTAATTGGTAAGTTTGGTGTAACCAAAGTGGTTGCTAGTTTTAGAACTGACGATCAGAATGCAAATCGTTCTAGTGCTTCTAATTTACATCAATTCTATATCACCACTAAAGTGGGTCCTGTCAATGTTAAAGCGGGCGATTTTTATAGTACAATTGGCTTGGGTGCATGGAGTAAGGGTGAGAAAAGCACAGATGCTCTATCTTTATCAACTAAAGTAGGTCCTGTTACTTTAGGTATATATACAACTAATGGAGGAACTGCTTCTTCTGAAGGTTTAGCTACTATTACTATTCCTGCTGTTGCTGCTGTTGCTGCTGTTCCTGCTACCGCCACTACTCCTGCTGTTGCTGCTGTTGCTGCTGTTCCTGCACATACTGTTAATGTTCCGACTATTGATCATGTTCATGTTGCTAGCACAACACATGTTAGCATTGCTGCTGACATTGCTGGTGCAAAAGTTAAGATAATTAATAACCCTAAGGCTAAATGGACAAACCTTTCTGCTAAGGGTACTTTCGGTGGTATCTTAGTTGCTGCTGAACATCATAAGCAAAAAGCAGCAGGCACTAGCACTAATGTTGAACAAAAAGTAACTTTACTTCATGTTGGCGGTAAAGTAGGCGCTGTTAAATGGGATGTTGCTCAGTATAAGAACAAAGATGCTGCTGCAGGTTCTAACGCTAAGTTTGCACCATTAGGCTCTATGCTAGTTGGTACAAGCGCTCGTGGTGTTACA